>JBKPDZ010000121.1:0-9026 GCA_046728135.1 Gemmatimonadota bacterium
GACGGGGTTCCTGACACTGATCGGGTTCGCCGTGACCGGGGCGATCGCGATTGCCTGCCTGCCGCGGTCCTCACCCCCTGGCCCTGCAGGAGTAGGGGCGCAGCATGCTGCGCCCCTACCCGCGTCCCGGCGGCTGGGCTAATGGCTGCGCGGCGCATCGGGATCATCATGAACGGCGTCACCGGACGCATGGGGTTGAACCAACATCTCGTCCGGTCGATCGTCGCAATCCGCCAGCGGGGTGGGGTAACGCTGCCCGACGGCGGGACGGTGGTCCCCGATCCGATCCTCGTCGGGCGCAATGAGGCGAAGCTCCGCGAGATCGCTCGTGCGCACGGTATCGAACGTGTCTCGACCGATCTCGACAGGTGCCTCGCCAACGCCGCGGACGCGATCTACTTCGACGCGACGCTCACGAGCGCCCGCGTCGACCACGTGCGGCGAGCAATTGCCGCGGGCAAGCACGTCTACTGCGAGAAGCCGCTCGCTCCGACCACGGCCGAGGCCCTCGATCTGGCGCGCGGGGCGGAGCGCCGCTCCGTCAAGCACGGCGTGGTACAGGACAAGCTGTTCCTCCCCGGCATCCGCAAGCTGAAGCGGCTGGTCGACGACGGCTTCTTCGGTCGGATTCTGAGCGTGCGCGGCGAGTTCGGCTATTGGGTCTTCGAGGGCGACGACCAGCCGGCCCAGCGCCCCTCCTGGAACTATCGCAAAGAGGACGGCGGCGGAATCATCCTCGACATGTTCGCTCATTGGCGCTATCTGCTCGACCACACCTTCGGGCCGGTCACGGCGGTGCACTGCACCGGCGCGACGCACATCCCCGAGCGCGTGGACGAGCGCGGGCGGCGCTATGCGGCGACCGCGGACGACGCCGCGTACGCGACATTCCTGGTGCGAGGCGCGCACGGCGACATCGTCGCGCAGTTCAATTCATCGTGGGCGGTGCGCGTCTACCGGGACGACCTGCTGCAGATCCAGGTCGACGGGACGCTCGGGAGCGCCGTCGCTACCTTGCGCGGCTGCAAGATGCAGCCGCGCGCCGTGACGCCGCGCCCGGTGTGGAACCCCGACGTGCCGAATGCCTTCGACTTCTACGAACAGTGGCAAGAGGTCCCGGACTCGGGGCCAATGGACAACGCCTTCAAGGCGCAGTGGGAGCTGTTCCTGCGCCACGTCGCGGCGAACGAGCCGTTCCCGCACGATTTTCACGAGGGCGCAAAGGGCGTGCAGCTCGCGGAGCTGGGCCTGCAGTCGTGGGCGGAGCGGCGGTGGATCGACGTACCATCCTTGGTTGATGCCGCGCACCATCACGCTGCCACGCGCTGACGGGACGCTCGCGTCCTACACGCTGCGGGAGACTCTTCCCGCCGCGTCACCGACGCCCATGGCGCCGATCCGCAGCCGGGTCGCGTACGCCGCGGCGCACGTCGTGAGCGATCCGCATTCCGACACTGCCCTCGACTGGGACGCCACGCTCGCCTACCGGCGGCACCTCTGGTCGCTCGGACTGGGCGTCGCCGAGGCGATGGACACGGCGCAGCGCGGTATGGGCCTCGACTGGTCCCTCGCGCGCGAGCTCATCAGCCGGTCGGTGGCCGAAGCGCGGGCGGTGGGCGGATTGATCGCCTGCGGCGCCGGCACCGATCAGCTCGCGCCCGGCGCGCGCGTGAGGCTGGACGAGGTCGAGCGCGCCTACGAGGAGCAGGTGGGTCACGTCGAGGGGCAGGGCGGGCGCGTGGTGCTGATGGCGAGCCGCGCCCTGGTTCGGGCCGCCCGCGCGCCCGACGACTACCGGCGCGTCTACGGGACGATCCTGCGACAGGTGCGCCAGCCCGTCATCCTTCATTGGCTGGGCGACATGTTCGATCCGCAGCTCACCGGTTACTGGGGCGGCTCCGACATCGGCGCCGCGATGGACGTCTGTCTCGAGATCATCGCCGAGCACCGCGCCAAGGTGGACGGGATCAAGATCTCGCTGCTCGACCCGAATCTGGAGATCGAGATGCGCGCGCGCCTCCCCGCCGGCGTGCGGATGTACACGGGAGACGATTTCAACTACGACCGGCTGATACTCGGGGAGCACGGCGTTCACAGCGACGCGCTGCTCGGCATCTTCGACGCGATCGCGCCCGCAGCGTCGGCCGCCCTGCAGGCGCTCGACCGCGGTGACGTGGCGGCCTACCGGGCCGCGCTCGAGCCCACCGTTCCGCTGTCGCGCCACATCTTTGCGGCGCCCACCTACGCGTATAAGACAGGCATCGTCTTCCTCGCCTATTTGAATGGGCACCAGGAGCATTTCCGGATGCTGGCGGGTGCGGAGCGCGCGCGAGACAAATTCCACCTCGCGGAGCTGTTCCGCCTCGCCGACGCCGCAGGGCTGCTTGCGGACCCGGAGCGCGCGGTGCAGCGGATGGAACGGGTACTGACATGGACTCGGTCGCGCGCCTCAGTCTGAACCAGATCACGACCGAGCGCGCGAGCCTCGGCGAGACGGTGGACGCGTGCGCGCGTCACGGCGTGCCGGCGATCGCGCTGTGGCGTCACAAGGTGGCGGAGACGGGCGTGGATCGGGCGGCGCGGATGGTGCGCGATGCGGGGCTGCGGGTGTCGAGCCTGTGCCGCGGCGGGATGTTCCCGGCGGCCACACCCGCCGAGCGGGCGGCGCGGATCGACGACAACCGGCGGGCGGTAGACGACGCGGCGGCGCTCGGCGCCGAGGTGCTCGTTCTCGTGTGCGGGCCGGCGCCGGATCGGGACATCGCGGCGGCGCGGCGCATGGTCGCCGATGGGATCGCGGCGCTCGTTCCGTACGCCGCCGAGCGGCACGTGCGCCTCGGGATCGAGCCGCTCCACCCCGCGTTTGCCGCCGAGCGGTCGTGCATCACCACGCTGCGTGAGGCGCGCGCGCTGGCGACGGCGTTCGATCCGGCAACCGTCGGGCTCGTCGCGGACGTCTACCACATCTGGTGGGACCCGGCGTTGTACGACGAGCTGGCGGGGGCGACTGGCCGGCTCGTCGGGTTCCACGTTTCCGACTGGCTCGTCCCCGTGCGCGACGTGCTGATGAGTCGCGGCATGATGGGCGACGGCGTCATCGAGCTGCGGCGGATCCGCGAGGCCGTCGAGCGCGCGGGCTATCTCGGCGCGATCGAGGTCGAGATCTTCAACCAGGCGGTGTGGGATACGCCGCTCGATACGCTGCTTCCCTTGATCAAGGAGCGGTATCTCGCATGCGTCTGACGATTGCGTGTGTGCTGGTCGTGTGTGCCGCGGGTGGGGGCGACCTCCCGGTCAATTACGTCGCCGGTCCGAAGATCGAGTTGAACGACAACGGTGCGTGGTCCTGGTTCATGGACGAGCGGGCCATCGTGGACGACGGCAAGCTCATCGTCGGATCGGTGCGCGCCGTGGGGGACTATCGCAACGATCGTGATCCCGACTGGGGCAACGTGGAGGTGTCGGTCTACGACCTCGCGTCGGGTGTCGCGCGACATACGGTCTTGCATCGCCACTTGCAGCAGGACGACCATGCGAGCCCGGCGTTCCTCGCCCTCCCGGACGGCCGCTACCTCGCGATGTATACGCAACACGGAGTGGAGCGGCGCATCTATTACCGGTTCTCGGAGCCCCGCGATCCCCTGCGGTGGGGACCGACCGCGACATTCGACACGCCTGGGAGCGCCGCGCAGCCGCTGCGCGGCGACAATGTCACATACTCGACGCTGTTCCGGCTGGCCTCCGGCCGCATCGTGAACTTCTTCCGCGGCGTGGGCCTCGAGCCGAACTACATGTACTCAGACGACACGGGCCGCACCTGGCATTACGGCGGCCGCCTGGCTCACGGTACGAGCGGCGGGTACACCCCGTATCTCAAGTACGCCTTCGACGGGGTGGCCACGATTCACTTTGTGATGACGGAAAACCACCCGCGCAATTACGACAACAGCCTGTATCACGCGTTCATCCGCGACGGTGCCATCTACCTGTCCGACGGAACCCGCCGTGGCAAGCTGAGCGAGACGACGGAGACGGACTTGAACGCGTGGGACCTGACCAAGGTGTTTCAGGGCGATCCCGACAACGTGGCCTGGATGTGCGACCTTGAGCTGGATGCGGCTCAGCGGCCGTACGTGGTGTTCACCGTTCAGAAAGACGGCCGCGGCCTGCCGCGCGGCCAGGGAGGCTTCGATCACCGGTTCGATTACGCGCGCTGGGATGGATCGGCGTGGCGGGTGCACGAGATCGCCTACGCCGGCACCCGGCTCTATGCCGGGGAGGATGATTACACGGGCCTCGCCGCGCTCGATCCCAACAACCCCGACGTGGTGTACATCTCGACCGACGCGGACCCTGCCACCGGCAAACCGCTCGTCAGCACGGCCGACGGCGAGCGCCACCATGAGCTGTTTCGCGGCGTCACGAGCGACTTCGGCGCCACGTGGCGGTGGGAACCGATCACCGCCAACTCGACGGTGGACAACCTGCGGCCCATCGTCCCCAAGTGGAAAGATCCTCGGACTGCCCTCGTGTGGATGCGGGGGAGCTACAAGAACAACCACGGCGAGTGGACGACAAAAGTCGTCGCGAGCATTCTGCCATGATCCTTCGATTGGCGGTCACCGCGTTCCTAGCCGTGCAGTCCCCCTCTCCCGAAGAGCCTGCCCTGAGCGTAGCGAAGGGGAGAGGGGGTCAGGGGGTGAGGACGGATGTCGACTGGGCCGCGTTCCTCGCGCGCCACGACCTCGTTTGGAACCGCCTCCCGGCGCGCTGGGGCGAGAGCGCGTTCATCGGCAACGGGCGGCTCGGCGCGACGATCGATGCGCGAGACAGCGCTCTCGGATGGACGATCAACCGTACCGACGTCGTGCACGACCAGTCGCGTTTCCCGATCGGGCGCGTCGTCCTGAAAACCGCCGGGAGGCTGACCGGGGGGACGGCGCGCCTGGCGCTCTGGGACGCAGAGGCGAGCGGGACGGTAACGACCGATCGAGGCGATATCCGCTGGCGCAGTTTCACGGCAACGGATCCCTCAGTGATCGTGATCGTGCTCGAGGGAAGGGGAGGGGAGCGAGCTGTCGCGCTCGACTGGGTACCCGCCGAGGCGCGGCCGCCCCGCAAGGTCGCGCGCAAGGAGGCGTTCGCGCCCGAGGATCTGCATCCCGCGCCGACGGTCACGCGCACCGCGGCGGAGCTGACGAGCGTGCAACCCTTCATCGGGGGCGGGGCGCATGCCGAATCGATTAGAAGCGCGGGGCTCGGGGCTGGGGGTTCGGGGCAAGTGTTCTATGTGAGCATCGGATATGGAAGGGACGGCGACGCCGCGCTCGCCGAGGCGCGTGCAGCGACGGCGACAGCTGCCCAGCGGGGGCTGACGAAACTCGTCGAGGGGCATCGCCGGTGGTGGCACGGCTACTATCCCGCGAGTTTCCTCTCGTTCCCCGACGCGCGACTCGAAGCCTACTACTGGATTCAGATTTACAAACTAGGCTCCGCGATGCGGCCCGATGGGCCGATTCTCGATCTGAACGGCCCCTGGTTCAACGCGACGCCATGGCCGGCGATCTGGTGGAACCTCAACATCCAGCTCACCTATTCGCCGCTGTTCCGCGCCAACCGCCTCGATCTCGCCGAATCGTTGTTTCACAACCTCGACCGTAACCGCGCGGCATTGATCGACAACGTTCCGGAGCGGTTGCGCGGCGAGGCGGCGGCGATCGGCCGCAGCTCGGGTCCCGACCTCCTGCGTCCCGTGGATCTCGCGACTGCCCAGAGCGACGCCGCACACGAGATGGGCGACCTGCCGTGGACGATGTACTACTACTGGCTCCACTATCGCTACCAGATGGACGACGGGATCCTGCGCGAGCGCGTTTACCCGCTGCTCAAGCGCGCGATCGGGAACTATCTCGCCTACGTCGAGCGCGGCGAGGACGGCCGCTGGCACCTGCCCGCGACGCACTCGCCCGAGCTGGCCACGGTGCCCGATGCCAACTACGACCTGGCGTTGCTGCGCTGGGGACTCGAGACCCTCGTCGCCGGCGCCGAGCGGTTGAAGGTCGATGATCCCTTGCTGCCGCGGTGGCGGGACGTGCTCGCGAACCTGACGCCGTTTCCGCGCGATTCGCTCGGTCTGATGGTGGGCCGGGACCGGCCGTGGAAGGAGTCGCATCGCCACTATTCGCATCTCCTCGCGGTCTATCCGCTGGGACTCATCTCCCCCGAGCGCCCCGACGAGCGCGCGTTGATCGAGCGGTCGCTCGCGACGTGGGAGCGTGAGCCGTCGCTATTCCGGGGTTACTCGTTCACCGGCGGCGCGGCGATGCACGCCTGGCTCGGCCAGGGCGATACCGCGCTGACCCGCTTGAACCTTTATCTCGACGCGCCGCGGTACATGGAGCCGAACACGTTTTATGCCGAGGCGGGGCCGGTGATCGAGACGCCGCTCTCGGCGGCGACGTCGATCCAGGAGCTCTTTCTCCAAGATTGGGGCGGGGCGCTGCGCGTTTTCCCCGCGGTCCCGGCGGTGTGGCCCGACGCGGCGTTCGAGCACCTGCGCGCCGACGGCGCGTTCCTCGTCAGCGCCGTGCGTCGCAATGGGCGGACGGCCTGGGTACGGATCGAGAGTCTCGCCGGTCAACCCTGCCGGCTGGTCGTCGCGGACTGGGATGTGGCGGTGGTGCGCTCGCACCACGGTGCCGTGCCGCTCGTGACGAGAGAGGAGCCCGGACGATTCGTCATCGAGCTAGCGCAAGGGGCGTCGGTGGTACTCGCCCCTGACGCCGTGACGCCGTTGGCGCCGGTCCGTCCGGTAGCGCTTCCCCTGCCGGATCGGCGCCCGTGGCCGGCGCTGCAGTGAGGACGACGAGCTAGTGGAACGCCGAGCGTTTCTCGCCACCGCCTTCGCCGCTCCCGCGCTGGCCCGTCTGGCGCGCGGGTCCGCGGACGCGGTTCGCGTGTCCAGCCCCAATGGCGCCGTCGAGGTCCAGCTCTCCACCGACGCGGCGCGGCTGATCTACGGCGTCACCTTCCGCGGGCGACCGGTGATCGAGTCGTCTCTCCTCGGCATCCTCGTGGACGGCGCGAACCTGGGCGAGGATGTCGTCCTGGGCAACGTCGCGTCCTACCACGGCGACGATCACTTCCCAACCTGCGGCGTACACGCCGAGGCCGCTCGGCGATTCTCGGGCGCGAGAATCGCGCTCCCGCAATGCATCCTCGACGTCCGCGCCTACGACGACGGGATCGCGTTCCAGTGGGTGGTCCCGGGGACAGGGAGCCGAGTCCCCGATGAGGCCACGGCGTTCGTGCTCCCGACCGGGTCCACCGTCTGGTATCACGATCTGAACGGACACTATGAGGGGACGCACACCAGGAAAGACATCTCGGAGGTCCAGGCCGGCGATTGGGCGGCGCCGCCGCTGACGTTCAAGCTGCCGGACGCCGCCGGCTACGCGTCGATCACCGAGGCCGCCGTGATCGACTACGCCGGCATGGCGCTCCAGGCCGATGGCCAACGCGGCTTTCGCGCCCGACTCGGCCACGCGCATCCTCCCAGCCATCCCTTCACGCTGCGCTACGGCGACGCCGAGGCCGCCCGGCTGGCGCAGCCAGCGGCGATCGACGGCCGCATCACGACCCCGTGGCGCGTCGTGATGATCGGCGCCGATCTCGACACCCTCGTCAATTGCGACATCGTGGCCGACCTCTCGCCGCCCCCCGACAAACGCTTCTTCCCGAAGGGCCTCCAGACCGATTGGATCAAACCGGGCCGCGCCGTCTGGAAGTACCTGGACGGCGGGGGCGAAAACTCGCTCGCGACGATGAAAGAGTTCTCGCGCCTCGCGGGCCAGTTGGGGTTCGAGTACAACCTCGTCGAGGGCTTCTGGCGCCAGTGGCCCGAGAGCGACCTGCGCGACCTCGTCGCGTATTCCCGGCAGCAGGGCGTGGGGATCTGGCTGTGGCAGCACAGCAAAGAGGTCCACGATCCGGCGGCGCGGGCGGCGTTCTTCGCGCACGTACAGGATGTCGGCGCCGTTGGCGTGAAGCTCGATTTCTTCGATCACGAGGCGAAGGAGGTCATGGACCTCTACCGGGCGTGCCTGCAAGGTGCGGCCGAGCACCGGCTCCTCGTGGACTTTCACGGCGCCAACAAGCCAACCGGGGAATCCCGCACCTGGCCGAACGAGCTGAATCGAGAAGCGGTATCGGGGATGGAACGGCGCAGCATGCCGGCGTGGGCGCAGCACGACACGACGATTCCGTTCACGCGCATGCTGGCGGGACACCTCGACTTCACCCCGATGCTCTTCGGCGAACGGCGGCGCGAGACGTCGTGGGCGCATCAGATCGCTACGGCGGCGTTGTTCACCGCGCCGCTCCTCGTCTACGGCGCGCACCCACAGGCGATCCTCGACAACCCGGCGGTCGAGCTGATCAAGAGCATCCCCTCGACGTGGGACGAGACGCGCGTCCTGCCGTTCAGCGAGATCGGCGAAATCGCCGCGTTTGCGCGGCGACACGGCAAGCAATGGTTCGTGGTGATCGCGAACGGTTCGACCGCGCAGTCGGTCGAGGTCCCGCTTGCATTCCTGGACGGAGGGTCCCACTCGGCGCTGCTCGTGCGCGACCGAGCGGATGATCCGGCCGCCGTGGTGGTTGAGAACGCCACGGTGCGGCGGACGGACGTGCTGAAGATCGATCTGCGGGGAGGCGGTGGGTTCGTCGCCCGTATCTAAGGCTCTCGTGGCGGTGCTCGGTGTGCTGGCGGCGCCGGTCCACGCGCAGCTCAGTCGCGCGCAGCTGGTCGAGATCGAACGCCCGCGGGTGATCGCCGCGGCGGAGCGGTATCTGCGCGAGGCGCCAGTGACGATCACCGCCTTTCCCGCGGCGCGGAGCAGCGGCGGGCCCCACGACTTCTACTCCGAAGGCGACTACTGGTGGCCGGACCCGCAGAATCCAGGAGGGCCTTATATCCGGCGCGACGGCGAGACGAATCCCGACAACTTCGTCGCCCACCGCGACGC
>JBKPDZ010000122.1:0-18111 GCA_046728135.1 Gemmatimonadota bacterium
ACCGCGGCCCGAGCCGCTCCAGGCGATCGAGGAAGTACGTGGCCAGCTCGGTGGCGCTGGTCTTCTTTTCTCGGAGCAAGCGCGCTAGCTCGACGACGGGGAGAAACGCGAAGTCCGCCATCAGTCGGCTCCGCGATAGACGGAGTAGACGAAATCGGGCTCGTCGCCATTGGTGAGCGCGGTTTGATACAACCGTTCGATCGCACGCAGCCGGCCGTCGATGCTGCGCGTGATCGCGGTGAGATCGTCGGCGGTGAAGCGATCGGGATAGCGGAGTCGCACGCCCTCGGCGAGACCCTTGGCGAGCGCGGAGGGCTCTTGTTGTTGGGCTTGGGGCTTGGGGCTTGGGGGCTGGGGCCTCGCAGAAGCCACGTCTTCCAAAAACCACGGCGCTGCTGCCGCGAGCGCCAAGTGCTCGGCGAACGCTCGACGTGAAATCGCGTCCATCACGCTTCCTCCTGTTTCAAGCGGTCGTCGGCGATCGCCAGGATCTCTCGTAGCGCCGTCCGTCGCTCTTCGTCGCGCGTGCCGCGCAGCCGTGCTTCGAGCACAGGCACGATCGCCTCCTTGGGCCGGCGGTTCACAAAGACGACGAAGCGAAATCCGAACTTCTGCTCGTATTCTTCGTTGAGACGCGCGAGTCGCAGGAACACTTCCGGCGGCGTCGTGTCACGGTCGTAGCCCTGCTCCTTGAACGACAGCGCCGACACTTTCTCCGGACGTTCGCCGATGCGGGGATGGGCGTTGATCACGGCGACCTGTTCGGCCTCCGATAGCTCGCCTAGGATCTCACGGGCTCGCGACACCAACGCCAAGCCACTGGAAAACGGCTCCTCGGCACGAAGACGCTCCAGCAGCGGACCGGCGTTCTCGAAGAACCTGCTCCCTGCTCCGTGCTCCCTGCTCCGTGCTTCTCGGTCGTCAGCTCCCACGATACGAAGCACACGAGAACGGCGACATGAGCAGCGGAATGTGGTAGCGGCGCTGGGGATCGGTGATCTCGAAATCGAGCGTGGCGCGCTGCAAGAAAGCGGCGGTCCCTTTCCTCTTATAGTAAGCGCCCACCTCGAAGGAGAGCCGGTAGGTGCCCGCCGTAACCTGGCCGTCGCCGAGCTGCGCGATGCGGCCGTCGGCGTCGGTTTCGCTGGTCCCTTGGGAGACGTGCTGGTTGCCCTCGAGCCGCCACAACGTCACCGCGACGCCCGCAGCCGGCTCGCCGCGCGTGGTGTCGAGGACGTGCGTCGAAATCGTCGGACGGTTAGTGTTGGGCATGCTCAAGATCCGCGTCGGACCCCTGACGTTCACGGCGCGACTGGAGGAGCAGGCCGCGCCCAAAACCGTCGCCGTGATTCGCAAAATGCTGCCGCTCAAGTCCAAGATAGTCCACTGCCGCTGGAGCGGCGAGTCAACCTGGATTCCGATGGGCGAGCGAAAGCTTGGGCTCGAATTCGAGAACCACACGAGCCATCCCGCGCCGGGCATGCTGCTGCTCTACCCTGGTGGGATCAGTGAGACCGAGCTGCTGTTTCCGTATGGGTCGACCATGTTCGCAAGCAAAGTCGGGCAGCTGGCCGGGAATCACTTCGCCACGGTGACAGACGGGCGAGAAAACCTGCCGGAGATCGGGCGACTCACGCTCTGGGAGGGAGCGCAGGAGATCAGTATCGAAGAGGTGCGGTGAGGTCTCTCGTCATTCGTGGTGGCACGGTCGTTCTTCCCACCGGGCAAAGCCAAGCCGACATCGCGATCCTGGACGGCACCATCACCGCCGTCGGGAGTGAAGTGCGGGATGGTGACGAGACCATCGACGCGCGAAATCTCGTGGTTCTCCCGGGCGTCGTCGACGCGCACGTTCATTTCAACGAGCCGGGCCGCGCCGAGTGGGAAGGCTGGGAGGCCGGCACACGCGGCGCCGCGGCGGGCGGCGTGACGACCGTGCTCGAAATGCCGCTCAACGCCCACCCTCCGACGACGACGCCTGCCGCCTTCGATCAGAAGCTTGCAGTCGCGTCGCAGAAATCGTTGGTGGATTTTGGCCTCTGGGGCGGTCTGGTCCCTGACAACCTCGACAACCTCCAGATCCTCCACCAACTGGGGGTCATTGGCTTCAAGGCCTTTATGAGCCACAGCGGCATCGACGACTTTCCTCGCGTGCCCGACGGCGTGCTCGCGATCGGTCTCAAAGCCACGGCGCGCTTCGGGGCGATCGTGGGGGTGCATGCCGAGAGTCAGGAACTGCTCGACCGCTGGAGCGCGGAGCAAGGCGTCGAGCGGCTGTCGTGGTGTCGCGCGCGTCCACCGGCCGCGGAGGTGGAAGCGATCGAGCGCCTGCTCGTCTGCATGCGCGGCGCGGGGAATGGGGTGCGCGCGCACGTGGTGCATGTGAGCTGCGCCGACGGGTTGTCCGTGGTCGATGCCGCGCGCCGCAAGGGTGTCGCGATGACCGCCGAGACGTGTCCACATTATCTGGCGTTCACGGAGGACGATTTCGAGCGCATCGGTCCAGTGCTCAAGTGCGCGCCGCCGATCCGCGCTGCCGCGACGCGGGAAGCGCTCTGGGCCGAGGTGCTCGCGGGAAGGGTCGACCTGATCGGCTCCGACCATTCGCCCTGCCCCGCCGCTGACAAACACAAAGGCGACGACGATATCCGGCAGGCGTGGGGCGGCATCGCGGGCATCCAAGCCACGCTGCCGGTGCTGTTCACCGATGGCCTCCATGCGCGCGGCCTCTCACTCGAGCGGATCGCGCATCTGACCGCGACCGCGCCGGCGCAGCTGTTCGGGTTATATCCGCGCAAAGGGACGATCGCGGTCGGCGCCGATGCGGACTTCGCCATCATTGATCCCCAGCACTCCTGGACATTCGAGGCGCGACATCTCCACACGCGCAGTGGCATCAGCGCCTACCTCGGTCGCGAGTTCCGCGGCGCAGTCGTCAGGACGATCGTCCGGGGGAAGACGGTTTTCGTGGACGGCAGCGTCGTGAGCGAACCCGGCTGGGGCCGGCTCGTGAAGCCCAATCATGCGAATTGACGGCGCGCTGCTCGAGCGGCGGCTGGACGCGCTGTACGCGATTGGCTCCGAGCCCGGCGCTGGCACGTATCGCCCGCTCTACGGTTCGGCCTGGGCGGTCGCAGTCGATCGCGTTGAACGTTGGTTGACGGACGCTGGCCTGAAGACTCGACGCGACGCGGTCGGCAATTTGTGGGGCCGAGCCGAAGGCAGTGATAAAGGAAAGAGCGTCGTCACGGGATCCCACATCGACACCGTGCGGCACGGCGGTCGCCTGGATGGCGCCCTGGGCATAGTCGCCGGCCTCACCGCCGTCGAAGCACTCCTCAAGGACAAGGGCAAGCCGCGCCGCCCCGTCGAGGTCGTGGCCATCTGTGAGGAGGAGGGCTCGCGTTTCAGCACGAATTTCTGGGGCTCGCGCGCGATCACTGAAGCCATCGACGTGGTCGACCCCGAGATCGCGGCGGCAATGCGGGAGCGCGACCTCGACCCCGCCACGGTCGCCACCGCCGCGCGCGCTGACATCGACACCTTCATCGAGCTGCACATCGAGCAGGGCGCCGTGCTCGACTCATCGCGACAGCCGCTCGCCGTTGTGAGCGCGATCGTGGGGACGGCGCAGCTCGAGGTCATCGTGACCGGCCGAGCGGACCACGCCGGCACGACGCCGATGGACTTGCGACGCGACGCACTCGCGGGCGCGGCGGCCATGGTGCAAGCCGTCGAGTCCATCGCGAAATCGCTAGGTAGACCCGCCATTGCGACGGTCGGGAAGCTCTCGGTCGAGCCCGATCAAATCAACGTCGTCTCGGGCAAGGTGGTCTTCACCGTAGACCTGCGGCATCCCGACTTGAGCGGTCGGCGGGCGCTCGAGGAACGCATTCGATCGCTCTGCGCCACCATCTCACAGGAGCGAGGCTTGCGCCTGGCGATTCGCACGCTGCAGGAGAAGCCGCCCGTGGCAATGCACCCTGACGTGCGGGCGCTGCTCGCGCGCGCGACGCAGGAGTGCGGCGTGCAAGCCATCGAAATGGTCAGCGGGGCTGGGCACGACGCGCAGATTCTGGCGGCGCGGTGCAAAGTTGGAATGTTATTTGTGCCCAGTATCGGGGGCCGATCCCACTGCCCCGAAGAAGCCACAAGTCCCGAGCACCTGGAGCTCGGGACTAAGGTGTTGGCGAAGGCTCTGGAGTTGATGGCGTATTGACGTCGTTTTTGTCCGTAGACAACAGCTCCCGAAGCACGTTCTGCGTAACCGTGCGACGATACGCGGCCGTGGACCGCACATCGTCAATCGGGCGGACGTCCTCGGCGACCGCCGCGATGGCGCCCTCGATGTTGTTGCGCTCGAGCGCCCCTTCCGCTCGGCGCGCGCGCAACGGCACTTCGGCGACCGACCCGATCGCCACCCGCGCCGGTGAGCGGCTGACGGCCATGACCACTTTCGAAATCGCCTGCGCGGCACGCGTCCCCACCTTGCGAAACGAGACGTGGCGGCCGAGCGGGATCCGCACCGCCACGATGAGCTCGTCGGCGTGCAGCGCGGTCGTGCGGTAGCCGGTGAAGAACTGATCGATCGCAATCGCGCGCCGATCCGTCACTACGACGGCATCGTAGGCGAGCAGCACCGGCAGCGTGTCACCGGCCGGCGAGGCATTCGCGAGGTTCCCGCCGAGCGTGCCGCGATTCTGGATCTGCGCGGCGCCGATCGTGCGCGCCGCGGCGACGAGCGCCGGCACATGCTCCTGCGCCTCACGCGACCTGATAATGCCCGTGTAGGACTCGGCGGCCGCGATTTCCAGCATGCCTTGCGTCCGCCGTACGCCCTTGAGCTCGGGGATCGACCACACATCGAGCACGGCCCGCGGGGCAGGTCGCAGCGTCCCCGCGTGCAGCATGACCATGAGATCCGTGCCGCCGGCGAGTGGCCGGCATCCCGGGGTGGTGCGATAGAGCTCCACCGCATCCTGCACGTTCGTGGGGCGGAGGTATGTCACGTCGCGCATGACAGCACCGCGTCGATGATTTTCGTGTATCCGGTACAGCGGCACAGATTGCCCGCGAGCGCATCCCGAACTTGATCTCCCGTGGGCCGCGTCGTGCGCTGCAGTAGGACGTGGGCGGCGAGCAACATTCCCGGCGTGCAGATCCCGCATTGCGCCGCACCGTGCTCGATGAAGGCCTGCTGTAGGCGCGACAATTCCCCGTTCGGGTGCGCGAGCCCTTCTACGGTTACGACGTTGCGCCCTTCGACCTGTCCGGCCGCAACCAAACAGCTGTCGACCACTTCGCCGTCGATGAGCACCGAGCAGGCGCCGCATTCGCCTTCGCCACAGCCCTCTTTCGTGCCGGTCTTGCGCAAGTCTTCGCGCAGCACGTCGAGGAGCCGTCGGGATCCGGCGCTCTCGACGCTCACCGGCGCACCGTTCAGCGTAAATCGGACAGTCACGGCCGGTTCTCGTTCAGCGCCGCAAGCACCTTCTCCGGCGTCGCAGGAATCTCGTCCAGCCAGACGCCGGTGGCATCGTGTATTGCGGCAATGATGGCCGGCGCCGGGCCGTCCATCGGCAGCTCGCCGATTCCCTTCGCGCCGAATGGCCCCCGCGAGTACGGATTCTCGACCAGAATCGTGCGAATGCGGGGCGCGTCGAGCGCCGTCGGAATCAGGTAGGTCGCAAGGCGGTCATTCTGATAGCCGCCCTCTTTCAGCTTGATTTCCTCGATCGTGGCCCAGCCGACGGCTTGCAAGCTGCCACCCTCGATCTGCCCTTCCGCCATCACCGGATGCAATGCCTTCCCGCAGTCGACTGCAGTGATCAGATCGGTCACACGCACTTCGCCCGTCGTCGTGTCCACCTCCACATCGACGATGGTGCACGCCCACGCGTACACAGGATACGCGTCGCCGCGGTAGGCCGTCTCGTCCCAGTGGATCGAATCGGGCTGGATGTAAGACTTGGCGACGTGCAGCGGAGGCCGCTCGTGTTTCAGGCGTTCCTTGATCTCGCGCGCCGCGTCCTGAACCAGGCGACCAACGATCATCGCGGTGCGCGAAGCGACCGTCGGACCGGAATCGGGAACGAGTGATGTGTCCTGCGGGGCAAGCACCACCTGGTCCAACCCGACTCCCAACGCATCCGCGGCAAGCTGGCAAAAAATAGTCTTCGTACCCTGACCGATCTCGGTCGAAGCGGTGAGGATACGGAACGTCCCGTCAGCGAGCGCTTCGAAGCCGATGGTACCCTGGAGCTTTTTCTCACCGCTTCCCGTAAAGCCGGACCCGTGAAAGACCAGAGAAAGGCCTCTCCCTCGACACACGTGCCGACGTGCAGACGTGCCGACGTGCCCCGCAGCCTTGAGAGCCGCATCGAGCACAAGCTCAGACCCCACGCTCTCCGTGAGCACTTGCCCCGTCGCTGTCGTGTCACCGACGCGCAACATCCATCTGCGGCGCAGATCCACACTCGGTATCTGCAGCCGTTCTGCCACGTGCTCCACCATCAGCTCGGCGGCAAACAGAGACTGCGGCGCGCCAAAGCCGCGAAACGCCCCATTGGGCGGCGTGTTCGTGGCGACCGCCCGCGCCCGAATACGGACATTGGGACAGGAATACGCCCCGGCCGCATGGATGGCCGCGCGCGATAGCACAACGGGTGTCAGCGTGCAGTACGCCCCACCGTCCAACAGCATGTCGATGTCCTGGAAAACCAGCGTTCCATCGTGCTTGACGCCGGTACGGTGCCTGATGACCCCCGGATGACGCTTGGTGGTCGCCGCGAGATCCTCGTGGCGATCGTAGATCAGGCGAACCGGTCGCCCGGCCTTGCGGGCCAGCAGCGCGGCATGCACCGCCACGATCGACGGGTACTCTTCCTTGCCGCCGAACCCACCCCCGGTCTCGGCCTGCACCACGACCGCTTGTTCATCAGTCAGCTTGAGGGCCCGTTTCAAGGCACGGTGGACGTAGTAGGGGCATTGCAGCGACCCGATGATCCTCATCGTACCATTCGCCTCAGGAATCGCGATCGCGCCTTGAGGCTCGATATACAGCTGCTCCTGAAGACCCACCCGGAACGTCCGCTCCACCACCGCCACGTCCTCCACATCCTTTAGATCCTCCAAAACTTTGCCTTTCCTGATGTCGACCGTGCTGAAGACTTCGGTGGCCTGGTCGGGCGCGTAAACCGGCTCGGCGATCTCGTAGTCGATGCGGATGTGGCGGGCGGCCTCGTCCAGCATGGCCCGATCAGGAGCTGCCAGCAGCAGGATCGGTTCCTCACGATGCCGGATCTCGCCCTGCTTCGAGGCGAGGACTGGCTGGTCGTCGCGAATCAGGTGGACGACGTTCTCCCCGGGGATATCCTCGGCCGTGACCACGACCACCCGGGTCCACTCGAAACCGGGGTCGAAGGTGATCGACCGGATCCGCCCTCTGGGGACGCTCGAGCGAATCGTCTTGCCGTACCACGCCCCGTCGACCGCGATGTCGTCGGTGTAGCGGGCGCGCCCCGACACCTTGTCGGCGCCCTCGCGTCGCGGGACCGAGCGGCCGACGGCGGGTGGAGGAGGGGCGTAAGCCATGTGCGGTAATATTGCAACAGAAATTGCCCACTGGGCGCACAGGCCGGCTTTCGTCCAACCCGGTTCCACAGCCGCGCGTCTGGCATGAGGGTTGCGACATTGCGCGGGCGGAAGCAGTACGCGGATGTCGGGGGGAACAGCAGGCAAAGGCGGAGCCAGGTATCCGCTGGCGCCGCGCCGGCTGCCGTGGCGGGTGTGCATGCTCGCTGTGGACCCCCCCACCAACTTGGAGGGGCATAAGGGGCGGCTGGGAAGCGGCGCGCGTCATCGCACGTCATCCCGGCTCGCCCCGCTTCTTTCCCGGGATTTCGTCCGTTGCGGGAGCGCTACATTGACGCTCATGACGACCAGCGGCCTCCAAATCCACGCGCCGCTCGACTCGGGATTCGCGGGCATCCTGACCACCGAGGCGCGCCAGTTCCTCACGGAGTTGGCGCGCACCTTCGAGCCGCGCCGCCAGGAGCTGCTCGCGCGACGGGTAGACCGGCAGCGGCGGCTCGACGCCGGCGAGCGGCCCGACTTCCTGCCGGAGACGCGTGCCGTCCGCGAGGCGGCCTGGACCGTCGCGCCCATTCCGGCGGATCTGCTGGACCGCCGGGTGGAAATCACGGGCCCGGTCGACCGCAAGATGATCATCAACGCACTCAACTCGGGCGCGCGGGTCTACATGGCGGACTTCGAGGACTCGCACACCCCCACCTGGCGGAACAACCTCGAGGGGCAGATCAACCTGCGCGACGCGGTGCGCGGCACGATCTCCTTCTCGAGCCCCGAAGGGAAGCGCTACGCCCTGGCGCCGCAAACGGCGACGCTGATGGTGCGGCCGCGTGGCTGGCACCTCGACGAAAAGCACGTCACGGTGGACGGGCATCCCATCTCCGGCGCCCTGTTCGATTTCGGACTCTTCTTCTTGCACAACGCCAAGGCGCTGATCGCGAAGGGGACGGGCCCGTACTTCTACCTGCCCAAGCTCGAGAGCCATCTCGAGGCACGCCTCTGGAACGACGTGTTCATCCTCGCGCAGGACGAGCTGGGGATTCCGCGGGGCACGATCCGCGCGACCGTGTTGATCGAGACGATCCTCGCCGCGTTCGAGATGGACGAGATCCTGTACGAGCTGAAGGAGCATTCGGCGGGCCTGAACTGCGGCCGCTGGGATTACATCTTCAGCTTCATCAAGAAGTTCCGGAGCCGCCCCGACTGTGTCCTCCCCGACCGCGCCCGGGTCACGATGGACCGGCACTTCCTCAAGTCGTACGTCGATCTCCTCATCCGGACGTGCCACCGCCGCGGCGCCCACGCGATGGGCGGGATGGCGGCGCAGATCCCCATCAAGAACGACCCCGCGGCGAACGAGGCGGCGCTCGAGAAGGTCCGGCAGGACAAGCTTCGCGAAGTGCGCGCCGGTCACGACGGCACCTGGGTCGCGCACCCGGGGTTGGTGCCGGTCGCGATGCAGGTGTTCGACGCCGGCATGCACGGGGGCGGGGGGCGCGGGGGGGGCCCGAATCAGCTCGACGTCGCGCGCGAGGACGTGCGCGTCACGGCTTCGGATCTGCTCGCCGTTCCCGACGGCGAGATCACCGAGGGTGGGCTGCGCACCAACGTGGACGTGGGGATCCAGTACCTCGAGAGCTGGCTGCGCGGCTCGGGGTGCGTCCCGATCTACAACCTGATGGAGGACGCCGCCACCGCCGAGATCTCGCGGTCGCAGGTGTGGCAATGGGTCCGCCACGCCACGCATCTCTCCGACGGCCGCGCGGTGACGCACCGCCTGGTCGAATCGATCATCGCCGAAGAAATGGCACACAAACAGCTGCGCGGCGGGAAGTTCGACGTCGCCGCACGCCTTTTCCATGAGCTCATGACGGGCTCCGACTTCCCCGAATTTCTCACGGTGGTGGCCTATGAACATCTCGCATAACGGTAAGTGGGAATTTGTCTCGGAGCTCGATTTGCGGTGGCGCAACGACCGGCGCTGGCAGGGCATCACGCGCACCTACACGCCCGAAGATGTCCATCGCTTGCGCGGCACGCTCCCGATCGAGTACACGCTGGCCAGTCACGGTGCCGCGCGACTGTGGAGGCTGATGCGGGACGAGCCCTACGTGGCGGTGCTGTCGGCGGTCACGGGGAACCAGGCGGTGCAGGAAGTCCGCGCCGGCCTCAAGGCGATTTACATCAGCGGCTGGCAGGTCGCCGCCGACGCGAATTGCGCCATGACGATGTATCCCGACCAGAGTCTCTATCCTTCCGACAGCGTGCCCAACCTGATCTGTCGGATTCAGAATGCGCTGCGTCGCGCCGACGAGATCCATCACATGAACGGCGATCACTCGACCGATTGGTACGTCCCGCTCGTTGCGGATGCGGAGGCGGGGTTCGGCGGCGTGCTCAACGCCTACGAGCTGATGAAGCTCATGATCGCGGCCGGCGCGGCGGGGGTACACTTCGAGGATCAGCTGTCGGCGGTCAAAAAGTGCGGCCATCTCGGCGGCAAAGTGCTCGTGCCCACGAGCGAATTCATCTCGAAATTGATCGCGGCGCGGCTTGCGGCTGATGTGTGCGGCGTGGACACGCTCCTCATCGCCCGGACCGACGCCAATAGCGCCGCCCTGCTGACCAGCGACGTCGACGAGTACGACCGGCGCTGGTGCACGGGGGAGCGCTCGCCCGAGGGGTTCTGCGTCGTCCAGGGCGGCGTCGAGGCCGCGATCGCGCGCGCGCGCGCCTATGCGCCGTACGCCGACATGCTCTGGTTCGAGACGGCGAAGCCGGACCTCGCCGAAGCGCGGCAATTCGCCGACGCCATCCACAAGGAGTATGCAGGCAAGCTGCTCGCGTACAACTGCTCGCCGTCGTTCAATTGGAAGCGCCATCTCAATGAATCGGAGCTCGCGAGCTTCCAGCGGGAGCTTGGCGCGATGGGCTACAAGTTCCAGTTCGTCACCCTCTCGGGATTCCACGCGCTGAACCACGGCATGTTCACGCTGGCGCAGGACTTCCGCGAGCGCGGCATGGCGGCCTACGCCGACTTGCAATCGCGGGAATTCGCGGCCGAACGCGCGGGCTACGAGGCGGTGAAACACCAGGAATTCGTGGGTGTGGGCTACTTCGACGAGATCACGCAAATCGTCCACGGCGGCCGCAGCTCGACCGTCGCGCTCGATGGGTCGACCGAGAAGGCCCAGTTCGTGAGTTGACAACCCCTTAGCCGTCCCTAGGCTAAGGGGATGAAAACCCTCCGCAATTACGTCGGCGGCGAGTGGGTAGGTCCGGCCGCCGCCGACTACCTCGACATTACCAATCCGGCGACTGGGGAGCAGCTCGGCAAGGTGCCGCTCTCGGGCGCGAGCGACGTCGAGCAAGCGGTGGCCGTCGCACAGGCCGCATTCCTCAAATGGCGCGCAGTCCCACCCGTCGTGCGGGCCCGCTACCTCTTCAAGCTCAAGTCTCTGATGGAGGAGCACTTCGACGACATCGCCGCCACGGTCACCCGCGAAAACGGCAAGACGCTGGACGAGGCGAGGGGATCGGTGCGCCGTGGGATCGAGAACGTCGAGCACGCGTGCGGCATTCCCACTTTGATGATGGGCAAGACGCTGGAAGACGTCGCCGCCGGAATCGATTGTGAGTATTTCCGGCAGCCGCTCGGCGTCTTTGCCGCGATCACGCCCTTCAACTTCCCGGCCATGGTGCCGTGCTGGTTCTGGCCGTACGCGATCGCGACGGGCAACACGTTCATCCTGAAGCCGAGCGAGCAGGTCCCGTTTAGCCCGACGCGCATCATCGAGCTGGCGCATGAGGCAGGCATCCCACCCGGCGTGCTGAACTTGGTCCACGGAGCCAAGGACGCGGTCAACGCGCTGCTCGCGCACCCCGGCATCGCCGGCATCTCGTTTGTCGGGTCGTCCCCCGTCGCGAAGTACGTGTATCAGGAAGCCGCCAAGTACGGCAAGCGCGTACAGGCGCTGGGCGGCGCGAAGAATCACATCATCGTCATGCCCGACGCCGACATGGACCGCGCGGTCGCCAATGTCACGGAATCGATGTTCGGATGCGCCGGCCAGCGGTGCCTGGCGGGGAGCGTGGCGGTCGCCGCCGGCAAGGCGTACGAACCCTTCCGCGCCAAGCTCCTGAGCGCAGCGAAGGAGCTGCGGCTCGGCTACGGACTGGAGCCCGGCGTGAACATGGGTCCCGTCGTGTCGGCGCGGCACAAGGAGAAGGTGCTGTCATACGTCGAAGCCGGCCGCAAAGACGGTGCGACGCTGCTGCTCGACGGCCGCGGGACGAAAGTCGACAAGCATCCGCACGGGCATTTCGTTGGGCCCACCGTGTTTGACGGGGTCCAGCCCGACATGACAATCGGAAAAGAAGAGATTTTCGGACCGGTCGCCTCAGTCACGCACGTCAGCAATCTCGACGAAGGGATCGAGATCGTGCAGCGGTCCGGCTTCGCCAACGCGACGTCGATCTTCACCCAGAGCGGCAAGGCGGCGCGCGAGTTTCGCTATCGCGTCGGTGTCTCGATGATAGGGGTCAACATCGGCGTAGCGGCGCCGATGGCGTTTTTCCCCTTTGGCGGGACGAAAGGCTCCTTCTTCGGAGATTTGAAAGCTCACGGTCAAGACTCGGTCGAGTTCTACACGGACAAGAAAGTCGTCATCTCGAGGTGGTGATGCGCACAGTCGTCGGCGGCCTGATCCAGATGTCGAATCCGATCAATGACCCGGGCGCTTCCGTCGCCAAGATCAGCAAGGCGATGGAGGAGAAACACCTCCCTTATATAGAGGAAGCAGGCAAGAAAGGCGTGCAGATCCTCTGCCTGCAGGAAGTCTTCAATGGCCCCTACTTCTGCCCCAGCCAGGACGCCAAGTGGTGTGACATTGCCGAGCCGATTCCTGGTCCGACGATCGAGCGGATGCAGAAGCTCGCCAAACAGCACGAGATG
Organism: Gemmatimonadota bacterium; assembly: GCA_046728135.1. Taxonomy (GTDB): domain Bacteria; phylum Gemmatimonadota; class Gemmatimonadetes; order Gemmatimonadales; family GWC2-71-9; genus 20CM-2-65-7. Next base: position 12,545 of record JBKPDZ010000122.1, read on the forward strand.
GCGATGATCGTGCCGATCTACGAGCGCGAAATGGCGGGGGTCTATTACAACACGGCGGCCGTGATCGATGCGGACGGCAGCTACCTCGGCAAGTACCGCAAGAACCACATCCCGCACACCGCCGGCTTTTGGGAGAAGTTCTTCTTCAAGCCCGGCAATCTTGGCTATCCCGTCTTCAAGACGCGCTTCGCCACGATCGGCGTCTACATTTGTTATGACCGCCACTTCCCTGAGGGCGCGCGCCTGCTCGGCCTGCACGGCGCCGAGATCGTGTTCAATCCTTCGGCGACGGTGAAGGGATTGTCGCAGTATCTGTGGAAGCTGGAGCAGCCCGCCCATGCCGTCGCGAACGGCTACTTCATGGGTTGCATCAATCGCGTGGGCGTCGAAGCGCCCTGGAACGTGGGCCAATTCTACGGCTCGAGCTACTTCGTGGATCCGCGGGGCAATTTCCTCGCACAAGGCAGCGAGGACAAAGATGAGCTGGTCGTCGCGGAGATGAACCTCGACATGATCGAGGAGGTCCGGCGCACGTGGCAGTTCTTCCGCGACCGCCGGCCCGAGACGTACGACGACATGGTGCGGCAGCTGCCCTAGATGATCGTCCTGTTTCGGGCGCTGACGTACGCCACGCTGTTCATCGGGCTGCTGCTGGTCTTCGTGCCCGATCGTATCCTCGCCCCCGCGGGCATCGTGCCGCCTGCAACGATCGGGCTCGTGCAGATTCTCGCGATGCTGATCATCGTCGCGGGCGCGGCGCTCGCGATCGCGTCCGTCCTCACCTTCGCGTTCATCGGCAAGGGCACCCCGGCGCCATTCGATCCACCGCGCAAACTCGTCGTCGCCGGACCGTACCGCTGGGTGCGCAACCCCATGTACATCGGCGCCGGCCTCGTGTTGCTCGGCGCCGCGATGTTTTACGGCTCCATCGGCCTGGTGCTCTACACGATCGTGTTCTGGTCGATGGCGCATCTGTTCGTGCTGTTCTACGAGGAGCCGGTGCTGCGTCGCACGTTTGGCGCCGACTACGACACCTACACCGCCACGCGGCGGCGCTGGATTCCCAGATGGCGCTTCTGATCCGCGGCGGTCGCATCATCACGGCGACGGAGGACTTCACCGCCGACGTCTACGCCGAGGCCGAGACGATCACGCGCATCGAGCCGCGGATCGACGACAAGCTGCTCGCTCCTGGAACGGAGATCGTGGAGGCGCGCGGCAAGTACGTCTTCCCCGGATTCATCGATCCCCACGTGCACATCTACCTGCCCTTCATGGGCACGTACGCGGCGGATGACTACGAGTCGGCGAGCAAGGCAGCGCTGGCGGGCGGCACGACCACGTTGATTGAAATGATCTGCCCCGGTGCCGGCGACGAGCCGTTTGCCGCCTTCGAGTTATGGAAGTCGAAAGCGGAGAAGCTCGCGGCCGTCGACTATACGTTCCACATGTCCGTCGTGCGATTCGAAGAGCACGTCCGGGAGCAGTTCCGCGACATCGTCAAGGCAGGCGTTGCGTCGTTCAAAGTCTTTCTGGCGTACAAAGGCGCGTTGAATCTCTCCGACGAGCACCTGTTTGCCGCGATGAAGCTCGCCAAAGATCTCGGCGTGATCGTCACGGCGCATTGCGAAAACGCCGACGCAATCGACGCGCTGCAAAAATCGCTGCTCGCCGCCGGCAAGACCGGGCCAGAGTGGCACGGTCCCTCGCGCCCGCCGGTCGTCGAAGCGGACGGCGTCCATCACCTGTGCACGTTCGCCGAGCTGCTCGGCACACATGTCTACATCGTCCATACGTCCTGCGAGCCGGCGGTTCGGGCCGCCCTCGAGGCGCGCAAGCGCGGCGTGAACGTGTGGATCGAATCGGTGATCCCCCATTTCGTGCTGGACGAGACGTACGCCGAACGCGCGGCCTTCGAGGGCGCCAAATACGTGATGTCGCCCCCCCTGCGCGCGAAGGCAAACCAAACCGTCCTCTGGAACGGCGTGAAGTCGCGAGACATCAGCACGATCGCCACCGACCACGCGCCGTTTCGGTTCGAGGATCAGAAGCAGATGGGACGCGACGCGTTCACGAAGATTCCGAACGGCATCCCGTCGGTCCAGGAGCGGATCGATCTCGTGCATACCTGCGGTGTCGCAGCAGGACGGCTGGGCTTGGCAGCGATGGTGGACGCCTGCTCGACGCAGGCAGCGAAACTGTTCGGCCTGTATCCCAAGAAAGGCTCGATCCAGCTCGGCAGCGATGCCGATCTCGTCGTCTACGACCCGAGTTATCGCGGCACGTTTTCGCAGGAGTGCAGTTACTCGAACGTGGACTACAACGCGTACGAGGGCTGGGAGCGGAAGGGGCGGGCCGCTGTCGTCACGGTGAGAGGTCAAGTTCAGGCGCGGGATGGGGAATTCGTCGGCACGATTGGTCGCGGCGTGTTCTTGAAGAGAGAGCCAACACACTAGCTATCGGCTATCGGGTATCGGCTATCGGGTTTTCGCCCGATAGCCGATAGCTGATAGCCGATAGCCCGAGGGCACATGGATTCTCAAACAGTCCGAGCAAAACACAAAGAGTTCCTGTTTCCCTGCGTTGCCAACTACTACGCCGAGCCGGTCGTCATCACGGAAGCCCGGGGCACGTGCGTGAAAGACCTCGACGGGCGCGAGTATCTCGACTTCTTCGGCGGGATCCTCACGGCGGGGATCGGGCATTCGCATCCCGACTTCGTGAAGCGCATCCAGGACCAGGCCGCGCGGCTCGTGCACACCTCGAGCGTCTACCCCACGGTCGAGCAAGTCCGCGTCGCAGAGCGCCTCACGCAGATCACGCCAGGCAAGCTCAAGAAGAGCTTCTTTACGACCAGCGGCACCGAGGCCGACGAAACCGCGGTCATGCTGGCGAAGATTTACACGGGGCAACAAGAGATCATCGTGCTGCGGCACAGCTACGCCGGCCGCAGCCAGGGCGCCATTGCGATCACGGGGCAGCAGCCGTGGCGCGTGTTGCCGACTCAGATCGCCGGGGTCAAGCACGCGCTCTCACCCTATTGCTATCGCTGTCCCCTGGGACTCGAGTATCCCGATTGCGGGATTCGTTGCGCGCAGGACGTCGAGGACCTCATCCGGACGACGACGAACGGCCACCCCGCGGCCTTCATGGCCGAGCCGATCCAGGGTGCCGGCGGATTCATCACGCCGCCCAAGGAGTACTTCGAAATCGCGGTCGGGATCGTGCGCAAGTACGGCGGTGTGTTCATCTGTGACGAAGTGCAGACCGGCTGGGGCCGCACCGGCGACAAATGGTGCGGCATCGAGCACTGGGGCGTCGAGCCCGAGATCATGACGTTCGCGAAGTCCATCGCCAGCGGGTTTCCGGTCGGCGCGACGATCGCGACGGAGGAAGTCGCGAATGCGTTTACCGGCCTCTCGCTCTCCACGTTCGGCGGCAACCCGATCTCGATGGCCGCCGTGGACGTGACGCTGGAGGTCATGGAGCGCGAGCACACGCCCCAGCGCTCGGCCGAGCGCGGGCGCCAGCTGCGTGACGCGCTCGAGGACTTCAAGCGACGGTTTGCGTTCATTGGCGACGTGCGGGGGATGGGACTGATGCAAGGCATCGAGTTCGTCGAGGACCGAAAGACGAAGGAGCCTGCTCCGAAAAAGACGACGGCATTTTTGGAAGCCGCCAAGAAACAGGGCCTCCTCATCGGCAAAGGCGGTCTCTACGGCAACGTCATCCGCATTGCGCCGTCGATGCTGATCAGTACGTCGGAGATCGAGGACGGCTGCCAGCGGATGGAGCGCGCACTCGCCGAGGTCAAATGACGCTCGCGAACGCGGACCTGCTCCCGGTCGCGCCCGACCGGCGCACCTGGAACTGGTGGCACATCGCGTCGCTCTGGATCGGGATGGCGATCTGCATCCCGACCTACACGCTGGCGTCCGGCTTGATCGATCAGGGCTGGACCTGGCAGGCGGCTGTCGGCGCCGTGATCCTCGGCAACTTCGTCGTGCTCGTGCCGATCGCCCTGAACTCCCACGCGGGCACGCGCTACGGCATCCCGTTCCCCGTGCTCGCCCGCGCGTCGTTCGGCGTGCTCGGCGCCAACATCCCCGCGCTGCTGCGTGGGCTCGTGGCCTGCGGCTGGTTCGGCATCCAGACGTGGATCGGCGGCTGGGCGATCTACAAGCTGATCGAAGCGATTTGGCCGGGGATCGCCACCTTGCCGCTGATCCTGCCCGCATTCGTCGGTCTCAACACGGGCGAGTTTCTCTGCTTTATGCTGTTCTGGGGGATGAACGTCTGGATCGTGCTGCGCGGCATGGAGTCGATCAAGTTCCTGGAGACCTGGGGATCACCGTTCTTGCTCGCCGTCGGCGCGGCGCTGTTCATCTGGGCATGGGTCCGGTCCGGCGGCCTGGGCCCGATGCTGCAGAATCCGCCCATCGGCCCATCGGTCCATCCGCCCGTCGGCAGCGTTTTCGGGGCTGGGCTGACCTCGGCGGTGGCCTTCTGGGGCACCATGGCGTTGTCGATTCCGGACTTCTCTCGATTCGCGCGTTCCCAACGCGATCAGGTGATCGGACAGGCGGTCGGCTTGCCTGCGACGATGACGTTGTTCGCCTTCATCGGCGCCGCGGTCACCAACGCCACGCTCGTGATCTTTGGGACCCGGATCTCCGACCCAGTCGCGCTGCTCGCAAGGATCGGCGGTCCGTTGATGATCATGCTCTCGATGGCGGGACTCGTCGTCGCGACGCTCACCACCAACATCGCGGCCAACATCGTGGCGCCGGCCAACGGGTTTTCGAACCTCGCCCCGGACAGGATCACGTTCAAGCAGGGCGCCATGATCACGGCGGTCATCGGCATCCTCATGATGCCGTGGCGACTCTACAACGACGCCGCCGCCTACATCTTCACCTGGCTCATCGGCTACGGCGCGCTGCTCGGGCCGGTGGCGGGGATCATGATCGCCGACTATTTCGTGGTGCGACGCGGCCAGCTGATCGTCGACGATCTGTACCAGCGCCATGGCGCCTACGAATACACGGGCGGATTGAACCCGGTGGCCATCGCGGCGCTGGCGCTGGGGGTCGCGCCCAGCCTCCCCGGATTTGTGGCGGCCGTGCGCGGCGTTCCGCTGACCGGCGTGTTCGGCACGATCTATAACTGGGCATGGTTCGTGGGGTTCCTGGTTGCCGGACTGCTGTACTGGGTGGGAATGCGTGTGATGACGGGGAGCAGGGAGCACGGAGCAGTACGTGCCGGTGCCTCTAGCCTGTGACGGTGCTGACCGATGAGCAGCTGGCCACGAATTTCGCCGACATCGCGCCGCCGCTGACGACCGACGCCGCGCTGCTCGAGGCCAACAAGTGCCTGTTCTGCCACGACGCACCCTGCACCATCGCCTGCCCTACCCATATCGACGTCCCGGCATTCATCAAGAAGATCGCAACCGGGAATCTGCGCGGCTCGGCGCGCGTCATCCTCGAGGCCAACCCGTTCGGGCACTCGTGCGCGCGCGCCTGCCCCGTGGAGGTGCTGTGCGAGGGCGCGTGCGTCTTGAACGA
>JBKPDZ010000123.1:0-18231 GCA_046728135.1 Gemmatimonadota bacterium
GCGATGTTGCGCTCGAGATCGGGGTTGTTGCGGTGGTACTTCTCACGAAAAACGTCCATGCCCTTCTGCACGTCGATGGTGAGGAGGACGGCGTCCTTGGGGAGGGCGGTCATATGCTCGCTTCCGGTTCAGGATCGATGGGCTGACGGGCCGGTGGGCCGGCGGGCGGTGTCGTTTCCGCCCGTCCGCCCATCGACCCATCGGCCCGACGCAGTCTATGCGAGAACTGAATCCACACGACAGCCACGAGAATCATTCCCATCGCGATAAATGTGCGCGGGCCCACCGGTTCGTGCAGCAGCAGCCACCCCAGCAGCACCGCGATCACGGGATTCACGTAGGCGTACGTGCCGACGATGGTGGCCGACGCGTGGCGCAGTGCGTACGAATACGCGCTGTAGCCGAGAATCGATCCGAAGATCACGAGATACGCAATTGCGCCGATCCCGCGCGAGCTCAGATGCCATGATGCCCACTCGCCCAGCACCGTGCCGACGACCGCGACCGCGGCGCCGCCGACGATCATTTGAAATGCGGCGCCCATGTACGGGCTCGCCTGCGTGGGATGACGTTTCGCGTACACGGTTCCGAGCGACCACGAGGCGCTGGCAATCGTGAGCGCGAGCGGTCCCCGCTTATCCGCCGCGAGAATCTCGGCGGGTGTAGCGCCGACCAGCAGGAGCGTGCCCAGGAAGCCGAGCAGCAATCCAGCGATGACCCGCCAATTCAGCTCGCTCGAGCCGCCCGGAATGATCGCGTCGAACAATGCGGTCCACATCGCGACGGTGACGACGAAAATGCTCGCGATCCCGGAGCCGATGTACTGCTCCGACCACACCACGAACGCGTTGCCACCGGCGAGGAGTAACAGTCCAACGATGGCGAGGGTCCGCCAGTCACTGCGCTTGGGGAGCGGATCGCCGAGCGCCCGGGCGATGACGAGCAGCAGGACACCAGCGACGCCGAAGCGAAGACCGGCGAACAGGAAGGGCGGCAGCTCGGTGACGCCGACCTTGATCGCGAGGTAGGTCGAGCCCCAGAAGACGCAGACGACCAGATAGGCGATGAGCGCCTTGCCCTTGAGCGCAGCCATCAGTCGGGCTCCGTCGGGATGAAAGCCGGCTTCTCGAACAGCGTCGACAGGACGATCGTGGTGCGCGTGTTCATCTGCGAGTTCGGCCCGCGCAGATCGCGGAGGATTTCCTGAACGCCCTCGAGATCGGGCGCCACGACCTTGAGGATGTAGCAATCGTCGCCGGCGATATGATGGCACTCGAGCACACCCGGATGCTTTTCCATCTCGCGCATGCGCGGCTCATCGCCCACGTAGTCGCTCGAGCCATACCGCACGGCGACAAATGCGGTCACGGGGAAGCCGACCTTGGCGCGGTCGAGCTGGACGCGATAGCCGCGGATGTAGCCGGACTCCTCCAGCCGCTTCACGCGCTCCATGATCGCGGGTCGCGAGAGACCGATCTCGTCGGCAACCGCCTGATAGCTGGCTCGACCATCTTGAGCGAGGATGCGGAGAATGCGTCGGTCGGTGGTGTCGAGCTCGTTCTTGAGGGGCATTTGGAAAGCGCTCCACGAGTTTGTCCGACTATCCGTTGCTGAAATGCTTTGTCGGTGAACGCATCATAAGTCTAGCCGGTTCCGCCCTGACGGAATATCCGGTTTTGCCCGGCGAATTGTCCTTGGTTTAGGACAGTGGCTGGCGTACTATTCGGGCCATGGAGTCTCTCCGCGCCCTCGTTCGCAGTTTCCCCTCAGTTCTCCTTGGCTATTCGGGTGGTGTCGATTCGGCGCTGTTGGCGGTGGTGCTCCGCCAGGAGCTGGGAAAGAGCCGCATGCTGGCCGCGATCGGTCGCAGCGCGTCCTATCCCGAGGCCCAGTGGCAAGCCGCCATCGACGTTGCGGCGCGATTCGACATCCCGCTCGCCGAGATCCACACCCACGAGCTTGAGGATGCGAATTATCTCGCCAACCCGACGAACCGTTGCTTCTACTGTAAAACCGAGCTGTGGAATCGGCTCGTGCCGCTGGCGCGGGAGCGAGGGCTTCAAGTCGTGTGCGACGGTACCAACGCCGACGATCTGCAGGAGCATCGGCCGGGGAAGGCCGCCGGCGTGAAGGCGGGCGTGCGATCGCCGCTCGCCGAAGTGGGACTCACGAAGGCGCAGATCCGCGCTGCATCGCGCGCGCTTGGGCTGCCGACCTGGGATGCTCCGGCCGCGCCGTGTCTTTCGAGCCGCGTACAGTACGGTCTCTCCATCACGCCGTCACGCTTGCGGCAGGTGGAGCAGAGCGAGGAGTTTCTCCGTGAGCTCGGCGTTCTGGGCGACCTGCGGGTCCGGCATCACGGCGACGTCGCGCGCATCGAAGTGGAGCCGTCCTGGATTCCCTGGATCGCGGCGCGGCACGACGCGATCACCGATCATCTCACCAACCTTGGGTTCGCGCGGGTGGAGGTCGACCCGCGCGGGTACCGGCGGGGGAGCCTGTTAGAGCGTTCATCGCCCTGAATTTTCCGCAGGGCGTGCGCCAAGAGCTGTGGGACGCGCTCGCGCCGCTGCGCGGCGCCCGAGAGAAACTCCCGGTGAAGTGGGTTCGTCCCGAGAACATTCACCTCAGTCTCAAGTTTCTCGGCGAAGTCGACGACGCGCGGGAGCCGGAGCTCAGGGCCGCGCTGCAGCAGGCGGCCGGCAGTCGCAGTGCGCCGCCGCCCCCGCGGCCGCTGACGCTACAGATAACGGGCTTTGGCGTCTTTCCCGATTATCGCCGCCCGCACGTCCTGTGGGCGGGCATAACACCCGAGCCGGGGCTCGAGCTGTTGCAACATGCCGTCGAGCAGGCATTCACGCCGCTCGGGTTTCCAACGGAAGCGCGGGCGTTTCGGCCGCACGTGACATTGGCACGCGCCGCGCGCGATGCGCGGCCCCGCGACCTCCAAGGCCTGGAAGAGGTCCTCGCGGCGCTCGATTTCGATGCAACGGTCACGGTAGGCGAGGTGGACCTGATGCAGAGCACACTCCAACAGGATGGCCCGGTGTATCAGGTCAGATATCATGGACGGCTGTCTTAAGGGCGCGTTCAAACTCGGCTGCGCGATCGTCATCATCGGCGCGCTCGCACTGGCGTGGTGGTTCCGTGACCCGATCATGTCCACCTTCGCGCGCTGGTTCGGGCGTTCGACGGCCTTGCCGTCGGTTGCCGACACGGCAGTCGGGGCGCCGACCCCGAAGGCCGTCGCGTCCGGCAAGACCAAAATCGGAACCCTCCGAGCCGCCACCGGCCCCGATTCCGTGGTGCTGAACCCGAACGAAATGGCGTCACTGATCGGCACCGGGATCGATTGGAACGTGCGCAAGATGTACGACTCATTGCGCGTCGAGCTCCAGGAAGGAACGCTGATCCTGCACGCGCGCCTCGACACGCGCGCCTTGCCGCCCGGAACGCTCGGACCGTTCGCCGGCATGTTCGGTGACCACGAGCCGCTGCGGATGGCCGGCACGGTCTCGATCGGGCGCCCTGGGACCGCGCTCTACGACATTACCGAAATCACCCTGCGTGGAATCGAGATTCCGGGGCCGTTTGTGAAGACGTTGACGAAGCAGATGGCGGGGGCGTCACCCAACGGCGCGGTACCGGTCAAGGTGGATCCCGCTGTGACCACCGTGAAGATCCACACGACCGGCGTGGTGCTGTACAAGCGGTCGAGGTCGGCCCCATGAGCTCGCGGCGCGTCCTGATCGTCGACGATGAGAAGGGGATCCGCGAGGCGCTGAAGCAGGTCCTCGAGTACGAGGAGATCGAGGTACAGGCGTGCGCATCCGGGCACGAAGCGATCCGGGTCTACCCCGAATTCAAGCCGCAGCTCGTGTTTCTCGATGTCAAGATGGAAGGGATGGACGGGCTCGAGACGCTGAAGCGGATCCGTCAGCTCGATGCCGAGGCGCAAGTCGTCATGATCTCGGGCCACGGGACGATCCAGACCGCCGTCGAGGCGACGCAGCTGGGCGCCTACGACTTCCTGGAGAAGCCGCTCGACACCGATCGCATCCTGCTGACGCTGCGCAATGCGCTGCAGCATGTCGTGCTGGTCAGCGAAAACGTGCGGCTCAAGCAGGAAGTGCGGGCACAGTACGAGATCGTGGGGTCGAGCAAAGCGATTCGGCAAGTGATCGGGTTGATCGAGAAGGTCGCGCCCACGCCGGCGCGCGTCCTGATCACGGGCGAGAACGGTACCGGCAAGGAGCTGGTGGCGCGCGCGATTCACGCGCTCAGTCTCCCCCCGCGCGCCTCCGGTCCGTTCGTCGAGGTCAACTGCGCGGCCATCCCCAGCGAGCTGATCGAAAGCGAGCTCTTCGGCCACATGAAAGGGAGCTTCACCGGCGCGTTCGCGGACCGCGCGGGCAAGTTCGAGCTGGCTGACGGCGGGACGCTATTTCTCGACGAAATCGGAGACATGAGCCTCTCGGCACAGGCGAAGGTCCTCCGTGCCCTGCAGCAGGGCGTGATCTCGCGCGTGGGGTCGGGGAAGGCGCTCCCGGTCGACGTCCGGGTGATCGCCGCGACGAACAAGAACCTCAGCGCCGAGATCGAACGCGGACGCTTCCGCGAAGACTTGCTGCATCGGCTCAATGTCATTCCCATCCATGTGCCGCCGCTCAGGGAACGCCGCGCCGATGTGGCGCAGCTCATCGCCCACTTCACCGCCGAGCTGACGAAGCAAGGGTTGGCAGCGAAGGAGTTTGAGGCGGCAGCGGTGGAACGGCTCACGGCCCACGACTGGCCTGGCAACATCCGCGAGCTCAAGAACGCGGTCGAACGGTTACTCATTCTTGCATCGGGCCGCACCGTTGCCGAGAGCGATGTCGAGCGACTTGTGGGGAAGGGGGACGCGGGACGAGGGAAGGGCACGGCCTTCGGCCCCGCCGGCGATGCGCCCTGGCTGCGCGCCGCGACGTTTGAAGACTTCAAACAGTCGGCCGAGTGCGCCTTCCTGCTCCGCAAATTGCAAGAGAATGACTGGAACGTGTCGGAGACGGCGCGCACATTGCAGATGCCACGCAGCAATCTGTACAAGAAGATCGAGCGCTACGGCCTGTCGCGTGGAGGCGAAGGAGGAGTCTTGTGAAGGAGAAGGACCAGAAAGAGCGCGACTGGGATCGCGAGATGCGCGAGGTGGACAAGCTCCTCGCCAAATTGCCCGAGGCCGATCCCACGCTCGGCCGCGGCGTGCCGACCGTCCCGGTTTCGCCCCGTCCTGCCATCGTCGGTGTCGGCGGGGGAACGCTGCAAACCGGCCCCGCGCGCGGCCGCGCCTGGATCACGACGTGGATGCGCGTCGGGCTCGGCCTCGCGTTGGGCATCGGCATGCTCGTCTGGCCGTACACGCATGCGTGCGGGCTCAAACTCGTGTTCTATCTTATCGGCGCGACCGCCGTGACGGTCGCGGGCGTGTGGAGTGCCTTGACGTCATGGAAGCGGCGGTTGGGCATCGCGCATACGCTGTCGATCATTCTGATCGTCTGGGGGCTCGCGCTGGCGGGCCGTCAACTGCTCCCGCGCGTCTACGGGAAAACGCCCATTCCATTCTTTTGTCCCGAGCACTGAGATCCATGGCTCCTGAATTCAAGAATTTCATCGCCGGTGATTGGGTCGTGCCTGCGACGGGCGAGTACTTCGAGAACCGTAATCCGGCCGATTGGAACGACATCATCGGCCGCTTTCCGCGCTCCGGCGCCGACGATGTGCAGCGGGCGATCGCGTCGGCCAAACGCGGCTTCGCCACGTGGTCGAAGACCCCTGCGCCGATCCGCGGGCAGGTGCTACAACGCGTGGGCCAACTGCTCGTCGAGCGTAAAGACCCGATCGCGCGGGCCATGACGCGCGAAATGGGAAAAGTGCTCGCCGAGACGGGCGGCGACGTCCAGGAGGGCATCGATACCGCGTTCTACGCCGCCACCGAGGGCCGGCGCCTGTTCGGGCGCGTGGTGCCGTCCGAGCTGCGGAACAAGTGGGCGATGAGCTATCGCCGGCCCATCGGGGTCGCGGGATTGATCACGCCGTTCAACTTTCCGCTCGCGATTCCAACCTGGAAGGTGTTTCCCGCGCTGTTGTGCGGGAACGCGGTGATCTTCAAGCCGGCTGAAGATGTGCCGCACACGGCGCACTTGTTGGTCGAGGTATTACTCGAGGCAGGCTTGCCGCCGGAGGTGGTGCAGCTCGTCCATGGACAGGGTTCGGTTGTCGGCCGAGCGCTGGTGGAGCATCCCGACGTTCCGGTCATTTCGTTCACCGGCTCGACGGAAACCGGGTCGATGATCGGCGCGACCTGCGGCAAGATGCTCAAGCGGCTGTCGCTCGAAATGGGTGGGAAGAACGCCATGATGGTGATGAACGACGCCGACCTGGATCTCGCCCTCGACGGTGTCCTGTGGGGGGCATTCGGTACGACGGGGCAGCGCTGCACCGCCACCAGCCGGCTCATCTTGCAGGACAAGATTCACGACAAGTTCGTGCAGATGCTCGTCGCTCGCGCCGGCAAGCTGCGGCTCGGGCCCGGGCTCGACGCCAGGACTGAAGTTGGTCCACTGATCCACGAAGCGGCGCGGCAGAAGGTGGTCGAGTACGTCGACATCGCGAAGCAAGAAGGGGCGAGCGTCGCCCTCGGCGGCAAGATTCCGCAGGGAGATAAACGGCTCGAATGCGGCTGGTTCTACGAACCCACGGTCCTCACCGGCGTCAGGCCCGGCATGCGCGTCGAGCAGGAAGAGATCTTTGGTCCGGTCCTCGCAGTCTTGAAGGCCAAGGATCTCGCCGAAGCGATACAGATCAACAACGATGTGAAGTATGGCCTGTCCAGCTCGCTGTACACGCGCGACGTGAACGGCGCCTTCAGGGCGATGACGGATCTCGACACGGGCATCACGTACGTCAACGCGCCGACCATCGGCGCGGAAGCGCATCTTCCGTTCGGGGGGGTGAAGCAGACCGGGAACGGTCACCGCGAAGGCGGGTGGGAGGTCTACGACTTCTACTCCGAGACGAAGACGATCTACGTCGATTTCTCGGGGACCCTCCAGCGGGCCCAAATCGACACGGAATCAAGCCCTTGACGCAGGTGGAACGGGAGGGGTAGACTACCCTCACAACTGACGACTCGTGGTCATTTGCCGCGTATTGCCGCCACGTTAAACAAGCGCTAAAAAGCGACTCGCCCGCGGCTTTATTAGTCCGGGCGATGGTGTTTTCAGAGGGAATCGCTTTCCCGCGGCCGCTCAGCTGAGCGGCCGTTTTCATTTCGGGAATGTAGAGGAAGGGAAGGGGAGGGAAACCATGCCCGTCGTTCCTGCCAGTCGACTCAGCACGCTTTCGGGCGAAGGCGCGTTCGAGGTGTTGGTGGCGGCGCGCCGCCTCGAGGCCGCCGGCCGCCACGTGGTCCACCTCCAGATCGGCGAGCCCGACGGCGCGACCCCGCCGCACGTGGTCGAGGCAGCCGTCCGCGCGTTGCACGACGGCCAGACCCGTTACGTCAATCCGGCCGGTCTGCCTGCGCTGCGTGATGCGATTGCCAGGTCGCTCGCCTGGCGCGGCGTACACGGGACGACGGCCGAGAACATCGTCGTCGTTCCCGGGGCGAAGCCGATGGTGTTCTATGCCCTGCTCGCGGTGCTCGAACCGGGCGACGAGGTGCTCGTGCCGGACCCCGGATTCCCGATCTATCCGTCGGTCGTGCGGTTCGCCGGGGCGGTTCCGGTTCGCTACCCTCTCGATGCACTGGGTGGGCTGAATCCGGAGGGGCTCGCGCCCCTGATCGGACCGCGCACGCGCGCGTTGGTTGTGAACCTGCCGGGGAATCCCACCGGCGGCGTCGCAACCCCCGATGCCCTTCATGCGATCACAGAGCTCGCGTTGCGTCATGACCTCATCGTGATCTCGGACGAGGTGTACGGCCGGATCCGGTACGACGGGGGCGCGGACAGCATCGCGTCGCTGCCAGGTATGCTCGATCGCACAGTCATCGTGGACAGTTTCTCAAAGACGTACGCCATGACCGGCTGGCGGCTCGGCTTCGGCGTGCTGCCGGCGGCGCTGGTCGAACGCGTGACGATGCTGGTCGTCAACGGCACATCCTGTACGCCGCCGTTCGTGCAGCTGGCCGGGCTCGCGGCACTCACCGGGCCACAGGATGCCGTGACCGCCGCAGTAGCGCGCTTCGAGGGCCGCAGGGATTGGCTGGTCGACGGGCTGAACGGCCTGCCTGGCATCCGCTGCACGCGTCCTGAGGGAGCGTTCTACGCATTTCCTGACGTGCGACAGGTCGAGGAGCGATCGGGGCTCTCGACGCGCGAGCTCGCCACGCGCCTGCTCGACGAGTACGGCGTGGCGTTGCTCCCCGGCACCGACTTCGGACCGGGTGGGGCCGGTCATTTGCGCCTGTCGTTCGCGGTGTCGCCGGCCGATCTCGACCTCGCGCTCGACCGGATCCGCGAATGCGTCAGCGACCTCGCCGTTGCGTCTCTGGCCGATGGAGGCATCCATGTCCGCTCGTAAGGTCACCGTCGCGACCCTGGCCGCCTTGAAGGGGCGCAACGAGAAAGCCGTCTTCGTAACGGCGTACGATTACCCCACGGCGACTTTCGCCGACCGGGCGGGCGTAGACATGATTCTGGTGGGTGATTCCGCGGCGATGACGATGCTCGGACTCCCGAGCACGCTGCAGATCGGACTCGACGAAATGCTGGTGTTCATTCGGGCTGTGACGCGCGCGGCGCGGCGCGCGTTTGTGGTCGGGGACCTGCCGTTCATGTCGTACCAACCATCCGACGAGACAGCGGTGCGCAGCGCTGGTGCTTTTGTTGCGGCCGGCTGCGACGCGGTGAAGTGTGAAGGGGGAAGCCGCGTCGCACGCCGCGTCCGCGCGATGGTCGATGCCGGTATCGCCGTGATGGGGCACCTGGGCCTCACGCCGCAAAGCCTCGGCCAGCTCGGCGGCTATCGCGTGCAGGGAAAATCGCTGGCAGCGGCGGAGCGTCTGTTGCGCGACGCCGAGGCGTTGGAGCGCGCAGGTGCTTTCTCGATTCTGCTGGAGGCCGTGCCGGCCGAGACCGCGGCGTTTGTGCGCGAGCGCCTGGGTGAAGGCGTGCTCATCTATGGCATTGGTGCCGGCCCGCACGTGGACGGGCAGCTCGTCATTTCGCACGACATGCTGGGAAACTTCGTCGGTGAAATCGCGCCTCGGTTCGTGAAACGGTATGCGGAGGTCGGGACGGCCGTCGAAGGCGCCTTCCGCGCGTATGCGAGCGACGTGCGCTCCGGCGCGTTTCCCGGTCCGGAGCATTGCTATCCACTCGATCCCGCCGACGAGGCATTGATTCGCGCCGCGCGCCAACGCCCAACGCGGCAGGCACCGCGACCGGCACCCACCGTGCAGCCGACGCCATGACGACCAGCGTTGCGCCCCCACTGGCCCTACGCCCCCGGCCGCAGGTGTGCCGCGCGTGCGGCACGCTGCACGACGCCGCGCCCATCGCGGTGTGCGAGCAGTGCCTCGGCCCGCTCGACCCCGTACTCGATGCTGGGCGCGTGCTCCCGACGCGCGATGCGATCGCGGCGCGCCCCTGGTCCCTATGGCGCTACCGCGAGTGGCTGCCGTTCGATGGGGAGCCTGTGCTGTCGCTCGATAGCGGGGGCACGCCGCTCGTCGAGGCGCCGCGACTCGCCCCGCTGCTCGGTGTAGCGCGCGTTTGGGTCAAGAACGACGCGGTCTCACATCCGTCGCTGTCCTTCAAGGATCGCGTCGTCGCCACGGCGATCAACGCCGCCGCGGCGTTCGGGCTCGACACGATCGGCTGCGCCTCCACAGGGAATCTGGCAAACGCGGTCGCGGCGCAGGCAGCCCGCGCCGGTCTCAAAGCGTGGATCTTCATTCCGGAGGACCTCGAGAGCGCCAAGATCGTCGGGACCGCGGTATATGGCGCGCGCCTGGTCCGTGTGCGTGGTCATTACGACGACGTAAATCGTCTGTGCGCCCAGGTGGCGGATCTGTTCGGCTGGGGCATCGTGAACGTCAACCTGCGCGGCTACTACGGCGAAGGGTCCAAGACGATGGCGTTCGAGATTGCGGAGCAGCTCGGGTGGCGGCTGCCGACCGCGGTCGTGGCGCCGATGGCCGGCGGCTCACTCGTGACCAAGCTGCGCAAGGGGTTCCGGGAGTTCAACGCCGCGGGGCTGGTGACAGGAGGAGCCCCGCGCATCTACGGTGCGCAGGCGTCGGGTTGTGCGCCGATCGTTCGGCTTGTGCGTGAGAACACCGACGCGGTGACGCCGGTGGTCCCGCAGACGATCGCGCGGTCGATTGCGATCGGTAATCCTGCCGATGGGCTGTTCGCCAAGCGTGCAATTCTCGAGTCGGGCGGCTGGGCCGCCGCCGTCTCGGATGCCGAGTTGGTCGCGGGAATCCGACTGCTGGCCGAGGCGGTCGGGATCTTCACCGAGACGGCCGGCGGCGTCACGGTCGCCGCCGCACTGGCGCTGGCGGGCGAGGGCCGGTTCTCAGCGGATGACGAAGTGGTGCTGTGCATCACGGGAAACGGCCTGAAGACTGTCGACGCGGTCGCTCCGGCGTTGGCCGCGGCGCCCCTCATCGCGCCGCGGGTCGCCGAAGTGCGCGCCCTCGTGAAGGCCGACTCATGACGGCGCGCGTGCGTGTGCCCGCGAGCTCGAGCAACTTGGGCGCGGGCTTCGACTGCATCGGCGTCGCCATCGACCGCTGGCTGGTCGCGTCCGTCAGCCTTGCCGAGACGCATGGCGTCGCGCTCCGCCGCCGCGGACGGCTGACCGCCGTCTCCGTACCGGTCCATGAGGACCTGCTGGTGCGCGGTTTCCTCGCCGCGTGCGCGGCGGCACGCACGGCGGCTCCGGGAGCCGCGATCGATGCGGCTTCCGACATCCCGGTCGGCTGCGGACTCGGCTCGTCCGCCGCGGCACTCGTTGCGGGCGCGCTGCTGGCCGATGCCGCGCTGGAGCTGAATCTCACGCGCCCGCAAATCGTGGAGGTTGCCACGGCCATTGAAGGCCATCCCGATAACGTGGCGCCGGCAGTTTATGGCGGGGCCGTCCTTACGGTTCGGGGGACTGCAGGAAGACTGGTGTCGACGTCGCTCCATGTCGCTCCCAGCCTCGAGCTGCTGATCGCGGTCCCGCCATTTCAGTCGGATACCAAAACGGCGCGGGCGCTCCTGCCGCCGACGCTGCCGCACGCCGACGCGGTGGTCGCCGCCAGTCGAGCGGCGGCGCTGGTGCAGGGGTTAGCGACCGGTGATGCCGCGCTGCTTGGCGCGGCGCTCGACGATGTGTTGCACGTGCCGTTCCGGCGCGCGCGCATTCCCGGTTACGACGCCGTGGTCGCCGCGGCGCAGCAGGCCGGCGCGTTCGGGGCAACGTTGTCAGGCGCCGGCTCCGCCATTCTCGCGATTGCCCCGCGCGATCGGTCGGCGGCGGTTGGCGCGGCGATGATCGCGGCATGGCGCACGGCCGGTGTGGTCGCAGAGGTCATCCGCAGCTCGCATCCCGTGCCCGGTGCCACGGTGAGTCGCAGTCCACAGACCATTCCCGTTTCTACGGAGCCATCATGAGTGTCACACTCCAATTGCCCGCCGTCCTCGCGAAACTCGCCGACGGCCGGCGCTCGCTCGAAGCGCAAGGATCGACGTTAGGCGATGTCGTCGCCGACGTCGCGGCCCGCTTCCCCGGCCTCGCGCCGCGGCTGCGCGACGCCGCCGGGCAGCCCTATCCCTTCGTGACGTTCTACGTCAACGACGACGACGCCAGACTCCAGGGCGGATTTGCAGCCAGCGTACGCGACGGTGATGAGATCATCATCGTGCCGGCGATCGCGGGAGGTTGAGCGATGACGACGCTCGCCCAGGCCGAGCTGTTGCGCTACAGCCGGCACCTCATTCTTCCCGACGTCGGCGTTCCGGGCCAGGAAAAGCTGAAGGCCGCTCGAGTCCTGCTCATCGGCGCGGGGGGGCTCGGATCGCCCGCGGCGCTCTATCTCGCCGCGGCCGGCGTCGGCACACTCGGTCTGGTGGACTTCGACAACGTCGACGTTACGAATCTGCAGCGCCAGATCCTGCACGGGACCAAGGACGTCGGCCGGCCCAAGCTGTTGTCGGCGCGCGAACGCATCGCCGATGTGAACCCGCACGTCCGGCTCGAGACGTACGAAACACCGCTGACCTCGAAAAACGCCCTCGACATTCTCAGCGGCTACGACATCGTGGTCGATGGCACCGACAACTTCGCGACGCGCTACCTCGTGAATGATGCGTGCGTGCTGCTCGGGAAGCCCAACGTGTACGGCAGCATCTTCCGGTTCGAAGGACAGGCGTCGGTGTTCGCTCTGGCCGACGGCCCCTGCTATCGCTGTCTCTTCCCCGAACCGCCGCCGCCGGGACTGGTGCCGAGCTGCGCCGAGGGCGGCGTCTTAGGGGTGCTGCCGGGGCTGGTCGGGACGATTCAGGCGACGGAGGCGATCAAGCTGATCGTCGGCGTGGGCGAGCCGCTCAAAGGCCGCCTGCTGCTCATCGACACGCTCGGCATGAAGTTCCGCACGGTCAACGTACGCAAGGACCCAACGTGCCCTGCGTGCGGCACGCACGAGATCAAGGCGCTCATCGATTACGAGCAGTTCTGCGGCGTGCGGGCTGCGGAAGCGGAGCCGCGCGCGGTCGGTGGGTTCGTGGAGCTGACGCCCCGCGAGCTGCAGAGCCGGTTGTCGCGTGGGGAGGAGCTGCAGTTGATCGACGTGCGCGAGCAGTTCGAGTGGGACATCGCGCGCATTCCCGGTGCGCGGCTCGTCCCGCTGGCGACACTCCCCGACGTCGTCGATACGCTCGATCGCGACCGCGAAGTGGTCGTCTACTGCAAGGGCGGCAGTCGCAGCCGGGCGGCCGCGTCGCACCTCGCCGACGCCGGATTCGCGCGCGTGGCGAATCTGACGGGTGGGATCCTGCGTTGGCGCGAGGAGGTCGACCCGGCGCTGCCGCGCTATTGAGGACCGCGCGGCGTCAAAATGGTGACGCTGATCACCCGCCTGCAGTTAGTGTCGGGCATGTCGTACGAGTCGGTCGTCGTGGTTCTCGCGACCCGAGGCGCGCCGCTGGCGGGTGACGCACTCGACGAGCTACCCGGGGCGACCGTCGCCTGGTCTCGGATCGAGCGGGAGGGTCACGTGGCATGTCTGGCCGCCCGTGTACGTCACCACGACCCGGTGACCGAATTCCGAGTCAGAGTTCGGCAATGGGCTGGGTCCCGAGGATGGGGCGTAACTGTTGCGCCATGCAGCCCCCATTACTAAGATAAGTCACATGCATGACTTGGGGGCTCTCGTCGGTAGTGGCAGCGTTGACACGCCGCGGTTCCCATCGCCCCCCTCGTCACCGACCGCGCGGCGCCGCTCGGTACTGGCCCGATGGTTCGACAGTTGGATGCGATCGCTCGGCATGGCGCTCGTCTTGTTCCTCATCATTCGCACCTTCCTCCTCGAAGCATTCCAAATCCCTTCCGGCAGTATGGAACGCACGCTGCTGGCGGGGGATTTTTTGTTCGTCAATAAGGCGGTGTACGGCGCGCAGATTCCCGGCACGTCGGCTCGCCTGCCGGCATTCGAACGCCCGCATCGCGGTGACGTCATCGTGTTCGCGTATCCCAAAGATCCGACGATCACCTACGTGAAGCGTGTGATCGGCGTGGGGAACGACATCGTGGAGATGCGCGACGGCCAGACCTACGTGAACGGCCGGGCGCTCGCAGAGGCGTACGTCCAGCGGATCGATCCGCTGCACGACGGCTACGACGCCGACTTCAACTGGCAGCGGCAGTACCTCGCGCAGCGCGACGAGGAGCAGCAGCGCCGCTATCATCCCACGCGCGATACGTGGGGACCGCTGCGGGTACCCGCCGGCAAGTATTTCGTGTTGGGCGACAATCGGGACAATTCGGCCGATTCACGCTACTGGGGTTTTGTCGATGCGAGTGCCATTAAAGGGCGCCCGCTCGTCGTGTATTTCAGCTACGACCGGGGCACGCGCGACGCGTTGCCATGGCTGACGGATATTCGTTGGAGCCGACTCGGTTCGCTGATTCACTAGAGTGGTAGCTACCCCGAGAGGAGTGGCCATTCCATGCATTTGAATACGGCGAAGCGCGCATCATTCGACGAGGGATCTCTGGATCAGTATCTGCGGGAAATCAGCCAGTATCCGCTGATCACGCGCGAGGAAGAGGTGACCCTCGCACAGCGGATCAAGCAGAGCGATCCTGAGGCGCTCGACAAACTGGTGCGCTCCAATCTGCGTTTCGTCGTGTCGGTGGCGAAGAAGTATCAAAACCAGGGTGTGTCGCTCTCCGACCTGATCAACGAGGGCAACCTCGGCCTGATCCGCGCGGCGCACAAGTTCGACGAGACCAAAGGCATCAAGTTCATCTCGTACGCCGTGTGGTGGATCCGCCAGGCGATCCTCCAGGCGCTCGCCGAGCAGTCGCGCATCGTGCGCGTGCCGCTGAATCGCGCCGGCACGTTGCACCGGATCGGCAAACGTTCGGCGTCCCTGCTACAAGAGCTCGGGCGCGAACCGACGGTCCAAGAAATCTCGGAGGGGATGGACATCTCGGAGGAAGAAGTCGCCAAGACGCTGTCGATCTCCCAGGCGCATCTGTCGCTCGACGCGCCGCTCACGCCGGGTGAAGACAACAAGCTGCTGGATTATCTCCCCGATACGACGAATCCCGGTCCCGACGACGAGATCTTCGAGCATGCGCTGACCGAGTCGATCGAGTCGGTGCTCGCCACGTTGAAGGAGCGCGAGGCAAGAATCCTCAGGCTCTACTTCGGGCTGGAAGGTCAGGAGCCGATGACGCTCGAGGAGATCGGCTCGCAGCTCGGCATCACCCGGGAGCGTGTGCGCCAGCTCAAGGAAAAGGCGCTGGCGAGACTCCGGCACGTCTCCAGAGCCAGGGCGCTCGAAAGCTTCCTGTCTTAGCCTCGGGGCGGGTAGATTACCCGCCCTATGGCCAGCCAAGCGTCATTTGACATTTCCACCGGCGCCGACCTGCAAGAGGTCGACAACGCCGTTAATCAAGCCACCAAAGAGATCATCCAGCGTTATGACTTCAAAGGCTCAAAGGCGTCGCTGAGCTTTGACCGGGCCACCGCCACCTTGGTTTTGGTCGCTGATGACGATTTCAAGATGAAAGCGCTGTTCGACGTGCTCCAATCGAAAATGATCAAGCGCGGCGTGCCGGTGAAAAACCTGGAGCTCGGTACCGTCACGCCCGCCGCGAACGACACCGTGCGTCGCGAGATCAAGCTCACCCAAGGCATCCCGCAGGAAAAAGCGAAGGCGATCGTGAAGGCGATCAAGGACAAGAAGTTCAAGAAAGCCCAGGCGTCGATTCAGGGCGAAGAGATCCGCGTGCAGGCGCCGTCGAAAGACGAACTGCAGGAAGTCATCGCGTTCCTGCGCTCCCAGGATTTCGGTATCGAGCTCAAGTTCGGGAACTACCGCGGATGAAGCTGGGCGTCATCTCGCTCGGTTGCGACAAAGCCACGGTGGACTCCGAGCGGCTCGTCGGTGAGCTGGTCGGCCACGGTGCCGTTGTGACGCCGGAGCTCGCGTCGGCGGATGTGATTCTCGTCAACACCTGCGGATTCATCGATGCCGCGAAACAGGAATCGATCGACGCCATCCTGAGTGCCGCCAAACTCAAGGCGGAAGGCGTCAAGGCGGTCGTGGCGGTTGGGTGCCTCATCGAGCGCTACAAGCACGAGCTCCAGAGCGAGATTCCCGAAGTCGACTTGTTTCTCGGTTTCTCCGACCTGCACCATCTCGTTCCCGAGCTCGCGAAACGCGGCTTGATCACCGACCCCGTCGCGGCGCATCCGGGGGTGCGGCAGTTCCTCGGCGATCAGCCGCACGTGCGCTATCTCAAGATCTCCGAAGGCTGCGACCATACGTGCGCCTTCTGTGCGATTCCGCTGATGCGTGGCAAACATCGGTCCGAGCCGCTCGCGCGCCTCGTACGGGAAGCGCAGCAGCTCGAAGCGCAGGGCGCGAAGGAAATCAATCTGGTGGCGCAGGACCTTGGTCATTGGGGCCGGGATCTAGGAGTCGGGAGTCCGAAACTGCCCGATCTGCTCGAGGCCCTGCTGCGCGAGACCGCCGTCCCCTGGTTCCGGCTGCTGTACGTGTACTCCGCCGGGATCAACGAGCGGCTCGTCGAGCTCATGGCGCGCAACCCGAGGATCGTGCCCTACATCGACATGCCGATTCAACACGCGACCGACCGCATGCTGGAGCGGATGCGGCGCCCCGAGCGCGCCCGCACGTTGCGCGAGAAGCTCGCGTGGCTGCGCCGCGCGATCCCTGATCTCGCGATCCGCACGACCTGTCTCGTCGGTTTCCCCGGCGAAACCGAGGACGATTTCCGCGCGCTGCTCGCGTTTCTCGAGGAGGCGCAGTTCGATCGCATGGGCGCATTCGCGTATTCGCCGCAGGAGGGTACGCGGGCTTTCAACTACGAAAACGACGTCGAGGAAGGCGTCAAGCGAGATCGTCTAGAAGAAATCGTCGAGGTACAGCGTGCCATCTCAGGTGAACGACTTGGGCGTTTTGTGGGACGTGACGTGGACGTCCTCGTGGATCGGTTGGAAGAAGAAGAAGGTGTCAAATCTGGACGCGTGCAATGGCAGGCGGATGACGTCGACGGCGTGACATACCTGGAGCGTGGTGGCTGGGCTCAGCCGGGAGATTTCGTGCGGGCCCGCATCACGGCGAGCGAGGATTACGATTTCCAGGCGGCTGCGCTGACGTGACTCGATCCGGCGAGCTCTTCGACCGGGCGAAACGGGTGTTGCCCGGCGGCGTCAATTCACCCGTGCGGGCGTTCCGGGCAGTTGGCGGGACGCCTTTTTTCGTGGCGCACGGACATGGATCGAGTCTCGCCGATGTCGATGGGCACGAATACCTCGATTACGTGTGCTCGTGGGGCGCGCTGATTCTCGGCCACGCGCATCCTGTCGTGCTCGATGCGATACGCCAGGCCGCCGAGCGCGGCTGGACCTATGGCGCGCCGTGCGAGGCCGAGGTGGAGCTCGCCGAAGAGGTGCGGCGCCGCATGCCGTCGCTCGAGATGATGCGGTTCGTGAATAGCGGCACGGAAGCGACGATGGCGGCGGTGCGGCTGGCGCGGGCCGCCACGGGGCGCTCGCGCATCGTGAAGTTCGCGGGCTGCTATCACGGACATGGGGACAGCTTCCTCGTGAAGGCGGGCTCCGGCGTTGCAACGCTGGGACTGCCGGACAGTCCCGGGGTGCCGGCCGAGCTCGCAAGTCTCACGTTGACGGCGCCGTTCAATGATGCGCGGGCAGTCGCGGATCTGTTTCGCGCGCACGAGGGCCAGATCGCGGCGATCATCGTCGAGCCCTACGTCGGCAACGCGGGATTCATCGCTCCCGATTCCGACTTCCATTCGTCGCTGCGCGACGTGTGTGACCAGTACGGTGCGTTGTTGATCTTCGATGAGGTGATGACCGGCTTTCGCGTGGCCGCCGGAGGCGCGCAGGCGCGCGTGGGGGTGAAACCGGACCTCACCACCTTGGGCAAGATCGTCGGCGGCGGATTCCCGGTTGGCGTGTATGGGGGACGGGCGGATTTGATGAAGCGCGTGGCACCCGAAGGCCCGGTGTATCAAGCGGGCACGCTGTCGGGGAATCCGGTGGCGATGGCGGCGGGTCTGGCGACGCTCCGGGAGACGAGTCGCGCAGGGTTCTACGACGTACTCGAGAAGCGCACCGCGCGGCTCGTCGCAGGTCTGCGCACCGCAGCCGAGCGTCGCGGGATTTCGCTCACGGCCGGATACGCGGGGTCCATGTGGGGCGCGTACTTTACGCCGGGTCCGGTCCGCAATTACGACGACGCCAAGCAGAGCGACGCCGCGTTGTTCGCGCGCTGGCACAAGGCCGCGCTCGCGCGGGGAGTCTTCCTGGCACCCTCCGCGTTCGAGGCCGGCTTCGTGTCGAGCGCGCATTCCGATGCGGATATCGATTTCACCATCACCGAGCTCGATGCGGCCTTGGGCGACGCGCGCGGCCGCTAGCGTCGCGGTGTGGGCGGCGCTGGGCTGCCCAGGAAGGGTGCCGCGTCCGGCCGGACCTCCCAG
>JBKPDZ010000124.1:0-14113 GCA_046728135.1 Gemmatimonadota bacterium
TTCATTGGCCGGCGATCTCCCGAATCTCGATGCTCGACCCTTGCGTCCATCCCGGCATTTCCCGCGCGACCTCGAGCGCCTGCTCGTAGCTCTCCGCCGAGACGATCATGAACCCGCCGACCAGTTCCTTGGCCTCGGTGAAGGGCCCGTCCGTCACGCTCGACGCGCGGACCACCTTTCCGCCCGGCTTCAGACGGCCTCCCATATCCACGATGTTTGCCTTGAACTTCTCCTGCCACGCGCCGAACGCCGCGTACATCTCCTGCTGCTGTGCGGCAGTAGGCCGTTCCTGCGGTCCGCCGGAGCTGCGGCGAATGAAGAGATAGCGTTGCATGGGCATCGTTCGCCCTCCTTTCTATAGCGTCGAATGAGGGCGTTCGAAATCGACACGTGAGGAATCGACACGGGGTGAAAGGTTAGGGTCGTACAGGTAGGGGCGCAGCATGCTGCGCCCCTACGTTGCATCCAGTCAACCAATCATGGCCGGCACCATGACCTTTGCGGCGTGCGGGTCAGGGCGTGAGCACCCCCGTGAACACATACTCGTGTTGCGCGTCTCGAATCGTCAGCCGTTTCCCAGCATCGCTCACCACGAACTCGAAGCCCGAGATCCCGGGAGCGACCGTGAGAAACGAGATCGAGCCGTCCGGATTCTTTTGGGTCGCCACTTCGCTCCGCCACTCGCCGAAGTCGAACACGGTGCGACCGCCCTCACGGCGGACGTCAATGTCCCCCAGCGCGTCATTGTGGAAGTGCCTCGGGAGCTTCACTGACTCGGCGGTGTCTGCCGGGACGTTGAGGAGCCTTCGGTTGGCGGCCAGTTGCGCGTACCAGCTCTTCGCCTGCGCCGCCACGTCGGCGTCGGCCTCGTCGCGGCCGTCGAACAGCACTTCGAGAAGCTTGCGCTGGAACACGTCGCGTAGCACCCAGCCCGGGTTTCCGTTGGTGAGCACCACCGCACCCACCTGCTGTTCCGGCAGCCACATCATGTCGCTGTGGAACCCGATCAGGTCGCCGCCGTGATGCACAACGGGCGTGCCGTACTTGGTGTCCACCATGAGACCCATGCCGTACGTGGCCTCCTTCCCGAGCGGCACGTTCGGCGCGCGGCGTTGGAGGAGTGGCTCCCGGTGAATGTACGGCGTACCGTCAGGCAGCCTTCCCTCGGCGAGCTCCATGGAGTTGTACTTGAGCATGTCACGCACACTGCTCCACGCGGCGCCGGCGGGGCGCACGGGGATGACGGAGTAGTTGATGTCCATCGCGGCGACGCTGGTCTTACTGTCGACGTCAGGCGGGTGCGGCGAGGCGTGGTTGCCCGCGAGCGCTCGGGCGTAGTTGAACGTCGTGGACGTCATGCCCAGCGGCGCGAAGACGAGCGTGCGCATAGCCGTGTCGTAGGCAGCGCCCAGCTCGAGATTTGGAAAGGCCACATGCCCGCCGGTGTAACCGGCGGCGGCGGCCATCGGATTCGAGTACTGGAACATCTCCCCGAACTTGCTGGTGGGGTGCATCGTCCCCAGCGTCCGCAGCGCGGTCTCCGGAGTGGCGTCCTTGAACTCGAACAGCCACTCGAGGTCTTGCCGCGGCAGTCCGGTGCACGCGCAGATGAGGTGCTTCACCAGCACCTGCCGGGTGGTTGCGCTGTCGCCGAGCTTGAACGACGGCAGCAGCGAGGTCACCGGCGTCTCCCAACCGAACCGGTGTGCGTCGACGAGCTTGGCCAGCATCAGCGTGGTCAGCGCTTTGGTATTCGACGCGATCATGAACAACGTGTTGCCGTCGGGCTTCTCCGGCTTGCCGAGCTCGCGGACGCCGAACCCGTCGGCGAAGACCACCTTGCCGTCCTGAACGATCCCCAAGGCCACGCCAGGGATGCCGAGCTCCCGCATCGCCTGCTCGGTGAACGCGGAGAGTCTCGCGAGCCGGGCCGCGTCGAGCGTGGCGGCTTTCCGTCCGGCAAATGACTCGCGGGCATAGCCCTTGGGCAGGAGCCGGTCGAAGATGAGCCGGACCGCGGCGAGGCGCTTCTCGCCCGTGGCATCGCTCATGTCGTAGACGACGACCGTCCAGACGTCGCCGGCGCGCTGCGCGGAGATGCCGACACCGCGTTTCTCGTTGGGCGAGGTCTGGTAGGAATAATTGCGCCGATCGGACCAGCCGTCCTGGTCGGGCTGAGGAGTGACAACCAAGAGCGGCCAGGTGTGCGCGGGCAGGTACGCGGCCCACGCGAGCGCGACAGCGGAGTCGGCGGTCGGGGCACGCACGTCGACGAGCGCGATGTGTGAGTCGCCTTCCGGCGGCGCGAGGATCGTGGCAGGGCCGCGCACCGAGAAGGTCCAGCCGGCGGGGGCGATGAAGGTGGCCCCCGCAGTGGTCTGCTTGGGCGTGTCGGCCGTAAGCTGTTCCGGCGTCGCGCTGTTTTGGGCGGCAATGACGGCGCGGGTACACGACGTCACGACAAACAGGCATGCGATCGTGCGGGCGGGGCCGGCGAAGTGGATGTGCGGCATCGGGTCCTCCTGGGAGCGCAGGGAGAGGAACCTCCGAAGTTACCGCCGAGTTGGCAACTCGCTACTATGTGAACCACCATGTTTAGCACCGACCCCATCACCGGCGCCGACCTACCCGACGGCCAACTCGTACTGACCTACGACGACGGCCCGGGCCCCAACACGCTGTCAGTTGCCGAGTATCTGTCGGATATGGGCATCGAGGCGACGTTTTTTGTCGTCGGCGAGTCCTTCGAAAAGCTGCCGGACGTTCCCGGGCGCGTGCGCGCGCTCGGCCACCGTCTTGGCAATCACACCTGGACGCATGAGGTCGGCGGTCTGACGGCGCAGCTCGCCCGCGGCGGCGATATCGTGGACGAGCTGATGCGAACGGCCGCCTTGCTCAGCGGGGAGCAGACTCTCGCCTTCCGCCCCCCGTACGGCTTTTGGGACCAGCAGGTCGCCGCGACGCTGAATGCCGATGACATCTTGGGCCCTGGGCACGTGGGACCATTCAACTGGACCATTGATTGCAAAGATTGGGCGGGATGGCGGGACGGTGAAGATCCCGGTGTGGTCGCGGCGCGATTTCGAGTGGAGGCCCATCGCACGAAGAAAGGCATCGTGTTGCTGCACGACTACACGGCGGATTTCCCGGACATAGCGGCGAGGAATCGCAGCGCCGAGCTGACGCGCGCTCTGGTTCCCATGCTCATTGCCGATGGCTTCCGGTTTGTGCCGCTCGGCGCGGTACCGATCCGTTAGGAGTTTTTTTTATTTGAGTGCGTCCAAGACCTCCCGCACCTTCGCCGCGAGCGCTTCGGCCGAGAACGGCTTCCCGATGAACGGCGTGTTGGACGCCAGTACGCCGCGATGCACGATCGCATCCTCCGTGTACCCCGACATGAACAGCACCTTCAGGTCGGCCCGCTGTACGAGCAGCGCGTCGGCCAGCGTGCGACCGCTCGCTCCAGGTAGCACCACGTCCGCCAGGAGAAGGTGGATGGGACCAGTGTGGTTGCGCGCCAGCACCGACGCCCCGTCGGCGGTGGAGGCTTCAAGAACCGTATAACCGTGCTGCTCGAGCGCGCGCCGAATCAGCGCTCGCAATCCTGCTTCGTCTTCCACAACCAAAACGGTCTCCGACCCGCGGGTGGCGCGCGCGGCCACGCGGCCGGGTAAGCGCTCGACCGGCTCGTCGACGCGCGGCAGGTACACCTTGAACGTCGTGCCGTGGCCGAGCTCGCTGTAGCACCACACGTAGCCGCCGCTCTGCTTCACGATCCCGTACACCGTCGCGAGCCCCAACCCGGTGCCCTTGCCGACCTCCTTGGTCGTGAAGAACGGCTCGAACATGTGCGACATGGTCTCGGGAGACATCCCGGTCCCCGTGTCGCTGAGCGCAAACATCACGTATCGCCCGGGCTGGACCGGCACGTGGTCCCGGGCGTACGCCTCGTCCAGCTCGGCGTTCCGCGTCTCGAGCGTGAGTCGCCCGCCGCCGGGCATCGCATCGCGGGCATTCACGGCGAGGTTGACGACCACCTGCTCGAGCTGGCCTGCGTCGGCCCGCACGGCGCCCAGCGTCGGATCGAGCTTCGTGACCACGTCGATATCCTCACCCAGCAACCGGCGCAGCAGCTTGTCGATGTCGGTCAGGAGCTCGTTGAGATCGAGCACGCGCAGCTGCAGGACTTGCTTGCGGCTGAACGCGAGCAGCTGACGGGTGAGCCCGGCGGCGCGATCGGCGGCGGTGCGGATTTCCTGGAGATCGGGGCGCAGGGGGGAAAGGGTCGGGAGACCATACAGCAGCAGATCCACATAGCCGAAGATGGCGGTCAGGACGTTGTTGAAATCGTGCGCGATGCCACCCGCGAGCCGCCCCACCGCTTCCATCTTCTGTGCTTGTAGCAGCTGGCGCTCGAGCGACCGGCGCTCGGTCACGTCCCGGGCATTGATCACCACGCCCCGCACAACGGGATCGTCCGTCAGGTACCGACCGATGGCTTCGAGGATGCGGTAGGAGCCGTCCTTGTGGCGGAATCGCAGCTCGAGCAGCCGGCCGCCCTGTCCCGTCGCGACGCCCTCGGCGAACACGCGCAGCGTAGCTGCGACGTCGTCGGCATGCACCAGCTGGAACATCTGCCGCCCGACGAGCTCCTCCGGCGCATAACCCAGCAGCGGGAGCACCGAGGGGCTCGCGTAGCGGATGGTGCCGTCGGCGTCGAGCACCGCGATGATGTCCATCGCCTGCTCGATCAGCGACCGGAAGTACTCCTCGCGCTCGCGCAGCTGTCGCTTCATGCGCTCGCGCTCGAGCGCCCCGCGGACTGCGGACCCGAGACGGGTCAACCGGCCCTTCAGGATGTAGTCCGCGGCCCCTGCTTTCATGTAGTCGACCGCGGTCTCCTCGTCCAGCGATCCCGTAACGAGAATGAAGGGCGCCTGGGGCGCGTGCGCCCGCGCGAGCTCGAGCGCTGCCACGCCGCTGAACTGCGGCAGCTGGTGGTCGGAAATGATGAGCTCGGGGTGGAACTCGCGCAGGGCGCGCTCGAAGTCGGGACGGGTCACCACGCGCCGAGCCGTGAAATCGAGTCCAGCCTTGCGAAGCTCCACTTCGACCAACTCCGCGTCCGCGTCGCTGTCTTCGAGCAGGAGCATACGAACCGACATTGCGGCAAGGGTAACGGCGCGCACCGGGCGGCGAAGTCGGGAAAAGCCCGGAGTCGGGCGGGGACGACTACCTAGGCGTCGGGGCGCACGAGCCCGACCTGGATGGCGTAGCGGACCAGACTCGCCACGCCATGGATGCCGAGACGTTCCATCAGCTCCGTGCGGTGGGTCTCCACGGTCTTCAGGGCCACATTGAGGCGACTCGCGATTTCCTTGTTCGAGTGCCCCTCGGCGACGAGCTGCAGCACTTCCCGCTGGCGGGGCGTGAGCACCGCGTAGGGTCCATCGGCCGACGGAGCACCGGCGCCCTGGGTGTACGCGGCGACGACGCGTTTCGTCAAGGCGGGGCTCAGCCAGGTATCGCCGCGGGCCACGGCGCGCAGCGCCAGCTCCAGCTCATCGCGGTCGGAATTCTTGAGCAGGTAGCCCGCCGCCCCGGCCACGAGCGCGCGACGGACCGACTCTTCATCGCCGTGCATCGAGACGATGATGACGCGCGTCCTCGGGTGGTCGTGTACGATCCGCGACGCCACCTCGAGGCCGTTGAGCCCGGGCATGGAGATGTCGACGAGGGCGATGTCGGGCTTCCGCTCGCGGACGAGCCGCAGCGCCTCGCGGCCGTCGCCGGTCTCACCCACGACCTCGATGCCCGTCAGCTCACTGAGCAGCGCGCGCATCCCGGCGCGCACCAGCGTGTGGTCGTCGGCGAGCAGCACGCGCAGTACGGTCATGAGCCGGCGGCGACGGCGAGCGGTAGCCGCGCGCGAACTGTGGTGCCGCGACCCGGTGCCGAGTCGATCTCGAGCGTGCCGCCGGCGAGCGCGGCGCGCTCCTGCATGCTGAGCAGGCCCTGGCTCGCGCCTTGCGCGGCGCGCCCGCGCGCGGCGCCGACGGCGAAGCCCTGGCCGTCGTCGCGCACGACGAGCTGCAACGTGCCGCCTGCCTCGCTCAGCTCGACGTCGACGGCACGCGCTTGCGCGTGGCGAATGACGTTGGTGAGCGCCTCTTGCGCGATGCGGAAACACGTCGTCTCCACCGCGATCGGCGGCCGCGCGGCCAGGGGAGCGAGCGCGAGGCGGAAGGCGAGCCCGGCGCGCTTGGCCTCGCGCTCCACGTACCAGCCCAGCGACGCTTCCAGGCCGAACACGTCGCGCAGCGGCGGGCGCAGGTCCAGGGCGAGATCCCGCATCCCCGCGATCGCGCCGTCGACGAGCGCGATGGTCTCGGCGTCGTCGCGATCACGCCGCTGGAGGTTCAGCTTGAGCGCGGTGAGCACCTGCCCAAAGTCATCGTGCAGCTCGCGGGCGACGGCGCGGCGCTCCGCCTCCTGCGCCTCGATCAGCTTGCGCGATAACGCCTCCTGCTGTAGCGCGCGCTGCGCGAGCTCCTCTTCGGCACGCTTGCGCTCGGTGACGTCCGCGTTCGTTCCATATACCCGGATCGGCCGTCCGCCCGGATCGCGGACCACGGTGGCGCGGCCAAAAATCCAGTGCACGCTGCCGTCGGGCCAGACGACACGGTACTCGATGTCGTTGGACCCGGTGCCGGCGAGCATCTCGCCCCGCCGGCGCACCACCCAGTCGCGGTCGTCGGGATGGAGTGCCTCCACGTAGTCCTCGAGCCGCGCGCCCTTGCTCCGGTCGTCGCCGAAGAAGAGCCGCAGATTCGCTTCCGTGTTGACGATCTGCCCGCCGATGAGGTCCTGCTCCCAGCTCCCGGTCTGGCCGAGCCGTTCCGCGTCAACCAGCAGCCGCTCCGTCTTCCGCAGCGCCTCCTCGGCGCGCACGCGCTCGGTCACGTCGTCATTGACGATGACGGCACCGGTGATGGCACCTGCGGCATCGCGAATGGGGGCGGCGTAGTTCTCGATCGTCTTGCGCCGGCCGTCGAAGGTCTCGATGTCGATCAGCTCGTCGCGGCTGGTCCGCCCCTCGTCCAGCGCGTGCCGCGACGCCCACTCTTCCGGGGCGATCGCTTCGCCCGAGGCGTGCCAGTAGCCCTTGCTCTTCACCCATCGCTCCTGCCCGCTGACGATCGTCCCACCCCACATGCGGCCGGAGGCGAGGTTGTAGAGCAGTAGGTCCCCGGCGCGATCCATCACCGCCACACCGACGGGAAGCGTGTCGAGGACTTGTCGCAAGAGTGACTCGGTCTCCTTGAGCTTGCTGACGTCGATCATGGCCCCGACCGCGCGGCGGGCCCGGCCCCGGTCGTCGCGCTCGATCGCGCAACGCGAGGCCACCCATGCCCAGGAGCCGTCCCGGCGGCGAAACCGGTACTCGCTCGACCACCCGGGGGCCTCGCTCTTGATCGCCTGGGTGGCGGCGTCCTCGACCCGCTGGAGATCGTCGGGGTGCACGCGGTCGCGCCACCAGCTCAGGTGGTCCACGACTTCATCGCGCGGATAGCCGAAAATGGATTCCAGATTCGCGTCCCAGCTCACCCGGTCGCTGTCCAGATCCCGCTCCCAGATCGCCTCGAAGGCGACCCGGGCAAGCAGCCGGTCCCGCGCGTCGCTACCGAGCGGGGTGGGGGCGATGGAAGATTTCGTTGTTGACATGTAGGTACTTGCTATACGTAACAGGTCCCGCCTCGTTTTCCAATGCGACACGGTTCTCGGCGGTTCCCGCGAGGCCGCTCCGGCGCCGG
Source organism: Gemmatimonadota bacterium (assembly GCA_046728135.1). Lineage (GTDB taxonomy): Bacteria > Gemmatimonadota > Gemmatimonadetes > Gemmatimonadales > GWC2-71-9 > 20CM-2-65-7. Next base: position 7,815 of record JBKPDZ010000124.1, read on the forward strand.
CTTTTGCGTCGCATTGACTGGTAGTTGATGTGCATCAACAGTTTCCTTGCGATGCCCGCCGAGCATGTCTACGTTCCGACCATGCCGCCGCTCATGACCGCGGAGGACCTGCTGAAGCCAGGTGTGCCCGAACGCGCAGACCTCGTGCGGGGTGTCCTGGTGGTGCACGAACCGCCCGGTTTTCGATACGGCGAGATCACAGTGCGGCTCACAATTGCACTCGGCACCTATGTCGACGGCCGCCATCTCGGTCGCGTAGTGGCCGGGGATGCGGGATTCAAGTTGCAATCGGACCCCGACACGGTACGTGGGGCTGACATCGCGTTCGTCGGTTGGGAACGAATGCCGCAGGAGTCGCCCGTGGGTTTCCCGCCGCTCGGCCCCGACCTCGTGGTCGAGGTCCTCTCACCCGGCGATCGACCCGGCGAGACGCTCGCCAAGATCGCGGATTGGCTCTCCGCGGGGACGCGACTCGTGTGGGTGGTCGACCCCGAGCGGCGACTCGCGCGCATCTATCGCCAGGACGGCTCGGAGTCGATGCTCGGCGCCGACGACTCGTTGGACGGCGAAGACGTCCTTCCGGGATTTCTTCTGAGGCTCGCTACGGTACTTCCGACGGACTAAGACGCTCTAACCTTTTGACGCGGCTTCGCGTGGACGGTAGCGTTGTCGCCTCATTCCCGTGACGGAGCATTTCGCGTGAGCGCCAAACGCGTGGGTGGAGCGACGTGGTATCGCTGGGACGACATGCAGCGCGAGGAGCTGCACGAGAAGCTCTCGCGTCGCCTGATCACGGGCGACCAGCTGATGCTCGCACACGTCTACCTGAAGAAGGGCTGCGTCGTCCCGAAGCACTCACACATGAACGAGCAGCTCACCTATATCCTGGAGGGTGCGCTGCGCTTCTACGTGGGTGATGACGGCGCCCAGCAGATCGATGTGCACGCGGGCGAAGTGCTCCACTTGCCGGGTAACGTGCCGCACGAAGCCCACGCGCTCGAGGACACGCTCGACGTGGACGTGTTCTATCCGCCGCGCGAAGACTGGCTCAAGAAGACCGACGCCTACCTCCGAAAGTAGTGCTGATACGAGAGTCTGTTAGCCTCGCGCCATACACGACGATCGGCCTCGGCGGTCCTGCACGCTGCTTCGGTGATTGCGCCACGGAGCAGGACGTGCGGGACGCCGTGGAGTTCGCCCGCCGTCGCGCCTTGCCGCTGCACATCCTGGGTGGCGGCAGCAACGTGGTCTTCGTCGATGCCGGCTTTCCGGGACTCGTGGCGCGCATCGCGACTGGCGGCGTGTCCTTCGAGACATCCGGCGACGACACCGTCATCGTCCACGCGGCGGCGGGGGAGTCGTGGGACGCGCTCGTCGCCGAGTCCGTCGCGCGCGGCCTGAGCGGTATCGAATGTCTCGCCGGCATCCCGGGCACCGTGGGCGGGGCGCCGATTCAGAACGTGGGTGCGTACGGCCAGGAGATCGCCGACACGCTGGTGGACGTGGCGTGCCTCGACCGCGAGCGGCTCGAGCGCGTCACGTTCGCGCGCGCGGACTGCGCGTTCGCCTACCGGATGAGCCGGTTCAAAGCGGCCGATCGGGATCGGTACGTCGTGCTCGCCGCGCGGTTGCGCCTGCGGCGCGACACGCGTCCGGTGCTGCGCTACGCCGAGCTGGCGGCCGCGGTCACACGGCGCGGCGGCATCGATCGGGTTGAGCCGCGGGCGGCGGTGGCGCTGGTGCGGGAGGCGGTGCTCGAGCTGCGGCGCGGGAAATCGATGGTGCTGGATCCCGCCGATCCCAACACGCGCTCGGTGGGATCGTTCTTTACGAATCCGGTCCTCAGCGCAGCGGCCTTCGCCGAGCTGGAGCGCCGCTGGCATCCGCCGTCGTTTCCCGCCGGGCGCGGCGTCAAGGTGCCGGCGGCGTGGCTCGTGGAGCAGGCCGGGTATCGCAAGGGATACACGCGTGAGGGTGTCGGGCTCTCCACAAATCACGCCCTGGCGCTTGTGAACCGCGGTGGCACCACGGCGCAGCTGCTCGCTCTGGCCGAAGAGATCGAACGCGCCGTGTTCGAAAAGTTCGGCGTGCGATTGGAGCGAGAGGCAGTCGTGGTTTGAATCTTTCTCGGTCACCCCGCCCGTATCTCCCGCTATTGCCAGGGAGGGCACATGAGCTTGACGCGGAACCCGGGAAGAGTCGTGGGACTGTGGTACCTCAGTCTCGTGTTGTTCGGACCTCTCACGCTGCTCTACATCCCCAACAAGCTGTACGTTCACGGCGACGCGACCGCAACGGCCGCCAACATCGCCGCCTACCAGGGGCTTTTCAAAGTCGGGATGCTCGCCGATCTGCTCGGCAGCGTGCTCCTGATCTTCCTGGTGCTCGCGTTCTACCGGCTGTTCAAGGACGTGGACCGACAGCTCGCCGTCTGGCTCGTGATCACGGGCGGCATCATGCCCGCGACGCTCATGCTGGTGAACTTCGTGAACAGCGCCGGCGCCCTCACGGTCGCGCAAAGCCCGGGCTTTCTGTCGGCGTTCGACAAGCCGCAGCGCGATGCGCTGGTGATGCTCTTCGTGCGCCTGCACGAGCATCAAATCACGGCGGCGGAGATCCTCTGGGGGGTCTGGCTCTTCCCGATGGGACTGCTGACGTACAAATCGGGCTTCCTGCCGCGCTTCATTGGTGTGTGGCTCCTCATCAACGGCGCCGCCTACGTGCTGCTCAGTGTGTCGCGCCTGATGATCCCGGAATCCTCGGGGCAGCTCTTCATGTACGCGCAGCCCGCGCTCTTCGGCGAGCTGGCGATCATGTTATGGCTGCTGGTGAAAGGGGCCAACCCAACGACGTACGCGCCCGCGATACCGCGCGTATGACTCGCCGAATGTTTGCGCGAGGTGTGCTGTCCCCTCGCGTTCAGCTGTAGGTGTTCACGACAATGCCGCAGTCATACGCCGTCGACGAGGTGAGTCGCAGCTTCTTCCGCTCGTGGCAGATGCTCATGCCGCGTCCGATCGCGACCGGAATCACGAAGATGTTCAACTCGTCGATGAGGTTGTGCTCCAGCAGCGAGCTCACGAACGTCGTGCCGCCGTACACGACGATGTCCTTGCCGGGAACCTGCTTGAGCCGGTTCACGGCCTGGACCAGGTCCCCGTTTTCGACGCGGATATTCTTGCCCTCGACGCGCTTGAGCGTCTTGCTAAACACGATTTTGGGCGTATCCACCATCTTGCGCGCAAAGGCGAACTCGGCACTCTCTGGCGCCACCCCTTCCCAGTACTTCACGAAATCCGCCGTCATCTTGCGGCCGAGCAGGATCGTGTCGCTCGTATCGGTGAGGTGATTGATGAACGCCAGCAGCCGGTCGTCCATGTCCCACGTCATCCAGTCGAGCTGGCCTTCCGGTCCCGCCGCGAAGCCATCGATCGTCATTTGCATTTGCAGCTTCAGTTTGCGCGCCATCTGAGGATGTCCTGTTGTTGAGTTCACCAAAGCGTCGAACGAGTGGCGCCGAAATCGACAGGGCGCTTGCTACGGCCGTCCCGAAGCTGATGGAGCACCAACCGGCTCGGTGGTTAACTGTCCTGAAGGACCGGCGCTTTAGCGCACGGATAAAACGAGCTCGATCTTTCCTTACATGACAGAGCCCAACTGGCTCTCGGTGGGCTCCGCTCAGCAGAACCACGGCTCGGTGAGCCGCGCGGGGATCGGCCGCTCGGGTGGCGGAAGTCGCAGGCCGCCGGCATACGGCCGGCGCGCGCGCTGTGCCGGGCGCGTGTGCAGGCGCGCAATCGTCGCGGCGGGATCTTCGCTGGCCGCGGCTGCCACGAGCGCCGTGACTTCGGCATGCAGCGGGTCCATGCGCGGATCGGGGTGCGTCCAGCGATAGCTGAACGCTGCCGGATCGAGCGCGCCCAGGAACGGTTGAATTGCGGAGCGGGTGAGCAGCTCTGAGCCTGGCGGGATGAGCAGGCGGATCGTGAGCTGCACCGGGTCCACTTGGTCGACGAGGTCTGCCGAATCCACGAAATCGAGTAGCTCGAGATAACTGTCGAGCGTTTCCCACGGTGTGAACGGCATGAGTGATGGTCGCAGCGTGATCCCAGCCGCTCGCATGGTGTCGAATGCGGCTAACGCGTCGGCGCGCGTGTGGCCTTTCTCGAGATTCGTGAGCACCACGTCGCTGAGCGATTCGACCGCGGAGACCACGAACGCGCAGCCGGTCCGCGCGAACTCGGCGAGCAGCGCGCGGTGGCGGAGCAGGTGTTCGATCTTGGCTGTGAAGTCGTAGGTCACGCTCGGAAACTCGGCATGCAGCGCGCGGACGAGCTTCAGCGCGTGGCCGGGGCCGTTGAGGAAGTCTGGGTCGCCGAATGTGATGTGTCCCGCGCCGGCGGCGACGAGGCGGCGGATGTCGCGGAGCACCACGTCCTGCGGCACGACGAAGAAGCGCCCGTTGTAGACGGGTGGAATGGGGCAGTGGAGGCAGTGGTGCAGGCAACCGCGGCTGGCTTCGACATACCCCGTCGGGATCTCCCTTCCGTTGCGCCGGAGTTTGACGTACCTGGTGAGAGGCGGAAGCGACTCACGGCTTGGGAGTGGAAACCTGAGCCTTGTGCGTGTCGCGTGCGGCGCGCGGCGTGGCGACTCACCGAGCTCGAGGCGCTCGACCAGCTCCACGAACTCTTCTTCGAATTCGCCGCCAAAGACAAAGTCGGCGATTCCGGCGAGGAGATATTCGGCGTTGAGCAGGGCGTAGAGGCCGTGAAAGACGATGCGGCAGTGCGGGTTTGTGCGGCGGATGCCCCCGGCCGTGCGGACGCCGAGGCGCAGCGCGGTGTGCATCGGGACCGCGATGGCGACCAGCTTGGCGCGGCGGATCTTGGCGTCGTCCCACGGCTCCACGGTGAGGTCGAGAGAGTCGGGCGCGAACCCGGCGCGTTCGAGGAAGGCTTTGGGCCAGGCGATGCCGAGGGGTTGGTGGCCGAGTTCGTAGCAGGAGATGAGGAGGATGGCCCCGGGCTCTTGCGGAGAGAGGGGTCTGGTTCCGTCGGCGATCGTCGCGTAGGGAACGGCCATAGTTCTGAACATTAACCGGAAAGAGCAAACGCGCGGCAGCTACGGTTGATCGTGTCGCTGGAGAAACGATCGCAGCGTCGCGAGAAACTCTGGAGTCATCGGCACGCTCCCGTGCCGCGCTCCCGGGACGACGACGAACTCCGCCGCCGGCATCGACGCACGCAGCTCCGCAAACCGAGCGGGATTGTCCTGCTCTCCAACGATCAACAGGGTGGGGACGTGCCGGCCGCCGAGCTTCGCGTAGTCGACGTATAACCCCGGATTTCCCAGGCGCTGCGCGCCGAGCGCGCGCGAATCCTGCGTCGCATCCATCCGCGCCATCATCGCCCGCTGCTCCGGCGAGGGGGCCGGCATTCCCGGCGGTGCGGTTTCGAGCATCGCCTGCGAGAGCGGCTCCCCCGCCACGAGCTTCTTCACGAACGCGGAGTCCCATTGCTCTGTCGTGTCGCTCACGCGGAACCCTGCACTCCCTCCCGACGTCACCAACAATAGCCGCTCCGGATGCGTCTCCAAGAGCTTCAGCGCAATCGAGCCGCCCATTGAATACCCGAGACATGAGCCCGCGCGATCTTGAGATGGTCCAGCAAGCGCGTGACGTCGTTCACCATCTCGATGCCGTAGGCGCTGGGCTCATGCGGCTTGCCGCTGGCGCCGTGCCCGCGGCAATCCATCGCGATGACGCGATACATGCTCGCGAGTGCCGCCCGTACGCCGTCCCACATCGAGTTGCTCGCCGCGAAGCCGTGAATCAGGACGACCGGCGCTCCTGAGGCAGGGCCGCTGATCACATAATGAATCCGCACACCCTGTGAGTCGAACGAGCTCTCGACCACCGCCACCGGCGCCTGTCCGTGAGCGGCGCGAGCGGCGGCGCCGAGAACGGCGCCAGCTAGAATCAGCCTGATCATGAAGGATCGCATGCCGAGCCCCACTTCGACCGGAACGCCGAGGGTGATACCCCCCATTCCCGCCGAAACGAATTCGTGAAATGGCTGTGATCGGCGTAGCCGAGGTCCAGCGCCAACCGGGTCAGGCGCCTCGCGCCCGCGGCCAGGCGCTCGGCGGCGACGCGCGCCCGCAGCCGCCCCACGTAACCGCGCAAGCTGAGACCGGCCACGTCGTGGAAGGTGTGAGACAGGTGGTACGGTGAGCAGTCGAGCGCGTCTGCCAGCTCGCCAAGGCTGGGCGGCCGCTCGAGGCGCTCGCTCACCATG
>JBKPDZ010000125.1:0-10244 GCA_046728135.1 Gemmatimonadota bacterium
GTACGAGCGCGTGACGCGTGCGACGTCTTCCGGCGTGCCGGCGGCGACGATCTCGCCGCCGCGCGATCCGCCTTCGGGGCCGACGTCGATGACCCAGTCGGCGGTCTTCACGACGTCGAGGTTGTGCTCGATGACGACGACCGTGTTGCCCTTGTCCACCAGCCGGTGCAGCACCTCCAGCAGCAACCGGACATCCTCGAAGTGCAATCCGGTCGTCGGCTCGTCCAGGATATACAGCGTACGGCCCGTGTCCCGTTTGGCGAGCTCAGTCGCGAGCTTCACGCGCTGGGCTTCGCCGCCCGAGAGGGTCGTCGCCGACTGTCCAAGGTGGATGTATCCCAGACCTACGTCGTTGAGCAACTCGAGTTTCGTCCTGATACGAGGTTGATGCTCGAAGAAGTCGAGGGCGTCGGCCACGGTCAGGTCCAGCACGTCGGCAATCGACTTTCCTTTATACCTGACCTCCAACGTTTCCCGATTGTAACGCCGGCCCTTACAGACTTCGCACGGCACGTAGACGTCGGGCAGGAAGTGCATCTCGACTTTGACCAGCCCGTCGCCCTGACACGCTTCGCAGCGGCCGCCCTTCACGTTGAACGAGAACCGGCCGGGCCCATAGCCGCGCAGCTTGGACTCCGGGAGATATGTGAACAACTCCCGGATCGGCGTGAAGAGACCGGTATACGTCGCGGGATTCGAGCGCGGCGTGCGACCGATCGGGCTCTGATCGATGTCGATGACCTTATCGACGTGGTCGAGTCCCTCCAACCGGTCGTGCGCGCCGGGGACGACCTTCGCCCGATAAAAGTGCCGGGCGAGTGACTGATACAGGATGTCGGTGACCAGGGTCGATTTCCCCGATCCCGACACTCCCGTCACCGCGACGAACAGGCCGAGCGGGAATTCGACGGTCAGATCCTTGAGATTGTGATGCTTCGCGCCGACCACGCGCAGCACGCGATCGGCATCGGCGACGCGCCGGCGTGGGGGCACGGGAATGCGCAGCTCGCCACGGAGATACCGCGCCGTGAGCGAATCACGGTGCTGGAGCACTTCATTGAGCGGACCAGCTGCCACGACCTCGCCGCCGTGCCGGCCGGCGCGCGGCCCCAGGTCGACCACATAATCGGCCGAGCGGATGGTTTCCTCGTCGTGCTCGACGACCAGAACAGTGTTCCCGAGATCGCGCAGCTCTCGCAGGGTCGCGAGCAGGCGGGCGTTGTCGCGTTGATGCAAACCGATCGACGGCTCGTCCAGGATGTAGAGCACCCCCACCAGGCGACTGCCGATCTGCGTTGCCAGCCGGATGCGCTGCGCTTCGCCGCCCGACAGCGTGGCGGCGGAGCGATCGAGCGTCAGATAGTCGAGGCCGACGTCGACGAGGAAGCGCAGCCGATCGGCGACCTCCTTCAGAATTGGCCGGGAAATTTCCGGATCGACACCGGGGCGCCCGTTCCCGCGCAACGGGATCTTCGAGAAAAACTCGAGTGATTCACGAACCGGAAGCGCGACGACCTCGCCGATGCTCTTCCCCGCCACCAGGACCGACAGGCTCTCCGGCTTGAGGCGCCGACCGCCACACGCCGGGCACGGTTGCTCGACCATGTACTGCTCGAGCTGCTCGCGTACCGCATCGGACGCCGTTTCGCGGTAGCGCTTTTCGACGTGATCCAGGATGCCTTTCCAGCCGGACTCATACGAGCCGTGCCAGCGCTCGCTGTCATACTGATAGGTGATGGTTTTCCCGGGAGCGCCTTTGAGCAGGATCTTCTGCACCGCCGGGGGCAGGTCGCGCCACGGGGAATTCAGGTCGAACTTGTACGTCCGCGCGAGTGCCGGCAGCACCACTTTCCTTAAATAGCCACTGGGCTCGCCCCAGGGCAGCACCACACCTTCGAGAATCGAGAGACTCTGGTCGCCCAAGACGAGGTCAGCGTTGACCTCGCGGCGAGTGCCGAGCCCCGAGCACGCAGGGCACGCACCATACGGCGAGTTGAAGGAGAACTGCCGCGGCTCGAGCTCGGGGAGCGACAATCCGCATTTCGGGCACGCATAGCGCTCCGAGAACAGACGCGAGCGCGGGCTGCCGCTCTGACGGACCACTTCAACCACGCCATCGGCGGTCTTCAATGCCGTTTCGATCGAGTCGGCAAGTCTCGCACGATCAGTCGCTCGCACCACCAGCCGGTCCACCACGATGGCGATCTCGTGATTCTGGCGGCGATTGAGTTTCGGCACGTCGGCGAGATCATACGTCTCGCCGTCGACGCGCACGCGCACGAACCCTTGCTTGCGCATGGCTTCGAACTCGTCCCGGAACTCGCCTTTGCGACCGCGCACCAGCGGCGCGAGCACTTCGATCTTGGTGCCTTCCGGCCACTCGAGCACGAGGTCGGTGATCTGTGACGCGGACTGCCGCTCGACCGGCGATCCATCGTTGGGGCAATGCGGCGTTCCGGTGCGGGCCCAGAGCAGGCGGAGATAGTCGTAGATCTCGGTGATCGTGCCGACCGTCGATCGCGGATTGGCGCCGGCAGTCTTTTGCTCGATGGAAATGGCGGGCGACAGCCCTTCGATCGCATCGACATCGGGCTTGTCCATGAGCCCGAGGAACTGGCGCGCATAGGCGGAGAGCGATTCGACGTAGCGGCGCTGGCCCTCAGCGTAGATCGTGTCGAACGCCAGTGACGATTTGCCTGAGCCGGAGAGTCCGGTAATCACGACCAGCGCGTTCCGGGGGAGCTCGACGTCGATGTTCTTGAGATTGTGCTCGCGGGCGCCGCGAACGATCAACGCATCACCGGGCATAGACTCGGAGGGTAGCCGGGATATGGCTCTTAGGTCAACCGGCGGCACAGGGCGGCGGAGGGCGGCACAAGACGGCAGAGGCGCCTGTGCCGCCTTGTGCCGCCTTGTGCCGTTTCCTAGGTTAGCTGCCCCATGATGAACAATCCCAAGGACCGGAGTCCCAAGCGGGAGCGCCGCTGGCAGACCTCGCAGGAGCGCGCCCGGGTCGCGGCCGACCTGATCGAGGAGGCCGAGTCTCTCACGCAGACCGGGGCGATCGCATCTCCGGGCGATGTCGCGCGGGACGAGCAGCCGCCCCCCTTACGCGTGCACCCGCTGGCCACGCCAGCGCCCGATCGACCAACGGACAGGCTTGATGACGAGGAACCCTCGGAGCCTCCGGCGCCGCCTCCACAACTTCCACCTCCTCCGCCATCCTCAGTTACCTCGGAGCCACCGGCTCCGATGCCGGACGACCCGCTCTACGTTGCCGCCCGAGAGGCCTCCGACCGGGGGGAGGTTGAGCGCGCGGCGGCGTCGTATCGTGAGCTCCTGGCGCGTGATCCCAAGCATGTGAAGGCGCGCAACAACCTGGCGCTCATTCTCGACGCGCGCGGCGATCGCGAAGGCGCGCTCACGGAGCTCGATCGCGCGCTCGAGACCGATCCCGACAACCCCGCCTTGCTCCTGAACCGCGCGGCCGTTCTCGGTGCGACGGTCCGCTACGCCGCCGCCCAGCGTGACCTACAGCGCGTGCTGCGCGCCGAGCCGAATAACGTCGAAGCGTTATTCAACCTCGGCATCGTGCTCACGCGGCGCGGCATGTGGCGCGAGGGCATCGACCAGCTCAAGCACGCCGTGGAGATCGAGCCGGGACGGGCCGCCGCCTGGTACTATCTCGGTGAAGCGCTCAACCACATGGACGACCTCACCGGCGCGCTCGCGGCGTACGAGAGAGCCGTCGAGCTGCAACCCGCCAATCCGAAGGCGCTGTACGGTATCGGCAAAGTGCTGGACCGGTTGAACCGGCCCGACGAAGCGACGGCGATGTACCGCCGCTCCCGGGAAATGACCGGGAGGTGATTCGCGTAGTCGTCGACGATCTCGCGTCGTATGCCGCAGATGCCCTCGTCCGCCCCGCCACGACTCGTCTCGACCCCACGGCAGCCGCGCTGCGCCGTCTGGAAGTCCTCGGCGGGCAGGAATTCCAGAATCGCATTCGGTTGACCCGCGAGCTGGCCGTCGGCGCGGCGGTCGTCACCGCGGCCGGCGGAGATCTGCCCGCCGAATTCGTGATCCACGCCGTGATTCGCAGCGAGACCGAGCCGGTAACACGCGGCAACGTTGCACGCGCCTGGCTGTCGACCCTGCATCAGGCGCAGGAGTGGCAGTTCGCGCATGTCAGCGCCCCACCGCTGGGCACCGGCGCCGGCAATCTGACGCTCGAGGACGCCGCCGAGATCATGGCGACGGTGTTGCACGCACATAAAGGCGGCGCGCAGTTCCCGGAGGATGTGTCGTTCATCGTTGAGCGGCCGGAAGATCAGCAGGTGTTCGAGGCAGCATTACAGCGGGCGGTGGCGTGAGCCGCCGCGGCTGGGTGATCGCCATTCTCGCGGCCTGGGTGCTTTCGCTCGGGTGGCTGGTGAAGCGGGAAGTCTTTCGTCCCACGGGAGCGCGGCTCGCGGAAGCCGCGCTCGCCGTGCCGCCGGGCGCGCTGTTCTACCGGCTCGGCGTCGCCGGGCAGCAGCTGGGCTATTCGTCGACGACGATCGACACGCTCCCCAGCGCCCTGCGGGTGGAGACCGTGTTCGTCCTCGACGTCCCCGCCCTGGGCAAACTCCATCGCACGACCGCGCGCAGCACGGCGATGCTCTCGCGCGCGCTGCGGCTCCAGAGCGTGGTCGCCTCATTCGACGGCGATATCGGACGATTCGAGACGCACGGGCGCGTGCTCGGCGATTCGATCCTCTCAGTGGCCATTGTGTCCGGCCAAGATTCCCAGATGACCCGCATTCCGTTACGGGGACCGGTGACGCTCCCGGCGCTGCTGCCGCTCCGCCTGGCGTTCGGTGGAGAGATACAGTCGGGACGATCGTACACGGCTCACCTGTTCGATCCAGTGCTGGTGACCGGACGCGACGTGACGGCACGCGTGTCCGCCGAAACGACGCTGGTCGTGTCCGACAGCGCCGACATCGATTCGACGACCATGACCTGGGTGCCCGAGCACTTCGATACCGTGCGGGCCTTCCGCATCGATCAGGAAGCGAACGGCGTCACGACGCAGAGCTGGATCGATGCTCAAGGAAGGATCGTGCTCACCGCCAGCGGGGGTGGGGGCGGGGGCGGGGGCGGGGGCGGGGGCCCTCCCGGGTTCGCGATGGAGCGGGCGGCATTCGAGATCGTGTACGAGAACTTCAAGCACCGCGACACCGCGCGCGTGGCGCGCAGCAGCGCCGCTCCCGGCGCCGATGCGATCGTGCCGCTGACCGCCCTGGCGGCGGGCGTGCAGGCACGCCCAACGCCGCGCTCGCGCATGCGCGTGCGTTTGAACGAACGCGACACACTGGAGATCGTCCAGACGAGCACGACCCCGGCGCAGGCGGTTCCCTATCGACTTCCGTCGCAGGACACGGCGCTGGCCCGTTGGCTCGCACCGGAGCCGCTGATCCAGAGCCACGATTCGCGCATCGTCGCCCAAGGGCGCCAGATCATCGCGCGCGAGCGCAGCCCCGCACCGGCCGCCGAGCTGCTCACGCACTGGGTGTCGCGCTCGATACGACGCGCCCCCGTCCCCCCCACCGGGTCGAGCGCACCGAGCGCCGTCAAAGTGCTGGAGACGCGCAGCGGCGATTGCAATGATGCAGCGACGCTCTTTGTCGCGCTCGCACGCTCGATGGGACTGCCGGCGCGAACCGTGGCCGGACTGATCTACCTCAACGGCCGTTTCTACTATCACGCCTGGGCCGAAGTGTACCTGAACGATTGGATCGCGGTGGATCCCACATTCGATCAATTCCCAGCCGACGCGTCGCGACTGCCCATCGCGACTGGAGGACTCGCCCGCCAAGCGGAGCTCGTGCCGCTGATCGGCCGGCTGAAGCTCGAGGTCTTATGATCCGTCTGGAGAACCTCACCAAGCTCTACGGCAGCTTCGTCGCGGTCGACGACATCACGCTTCATGTCCCACGCGGCGTGCTCTACGGCTGCCTCGGCCCCAATGGCGCCGGCAAGACCACGACGCTCCGCATGATTGCCGGGATTCTGCGGCCGTCGCAGGGCCGCGTCCTGCTCGGCGGCGACGACGTCCACGTGAATCCGATCGCCGCCAAGATGCGGCTCGGCTTCATCCCCGACCGGCCGTTCGTCTACGACAAGCTCACCGGCGCGGAGTTTCTGCGATTTGTTGCCGGGCTGTACGGCCAGCAAGGGGACGCCGTCGAGCGACGGATCGCAGAGCTGCTCGAAGTCTTCGAGCTGACGAGCTGGAAAGACGAGCTGGTCGAGGCATACAGCCACGGCATGCGCCAGAAGCTCATCATTTCGAGCGCGTTGATTCACCGCCCCGAGTGCATCGTAGTGGACGAACCGATGGTCGGCCTCGATCCCAAGGCCGCGCGGCTGCTCAAGGACATTTTCCGGCAGTTCGTCGACCGCGGCGGCACCGTGTTCATGAGCACGCACACGCTCGAAGTGGCCGAGGCGATGTGCGATCAGATCGCGATCATCCAGCACGGCAAGATCGTCGCCGCGGGGACCGTGAGTGATGTGCGGCGCCAGCACCAGGCCGGCGATGCAAGTCTCGAGGAGCTGTTCCTCAAGCTCACGGGCGGCGCACAGGTGCGCGATCTGGTCGAGGTATTGGGAGGCACGTGATCAAGCAACCGTCGCTGGCCCACGTGCTGCAACCCAAGTGGCGCACCGCGTTGCAGCGGCTGCGCGAAGAGCGCGCCAAGGGCGGCAGCGGCAAGCTCGTCATTCTGGTCATTGTCGGTGGCGCGTTCTGGGCCGGCGTCTTCGGCGTGCTGTATCTCATCCTGCGCAATCTCCGCAAAGTCGAGGAGCTGGGACCGCTCATCCCGGGCAAGATCCTCGGGCTGATTCTGCTGTCCTTCATTTCCATCCTGGTGCTGTCGAACGTCATCACGGCGCTCTCGAGCTTCTTCCTCGCCAAGGACCTCGACCTGCTCGTCTCGGCGCCGGTGGACTGGCTGCGGCTGTATCTCGCCAAGCTCGGCGAGACACTGCTCCATTCGTCGTGGATGGTGGCGCTGATGGTCGTGCCGATCCTGGCCGCCTACGGCGTCGTGTACAAGAGTGGCGTGCTGTTCGCGCTGTACGCCGTCCTCGCGATCGTCCCGATGCTGATTCTCCCGGCCGTGCTGGGCTGCGCGGTCACCTTGGTGCTCGTGAACATTTTCCCGGCGCGTCGCACGCGCGATCTGCTGTCGATCATCGCGCTGGGCGCCGCAGGCGGCGTGATTCTGCTCTTCCGCGTCATTCGACCCGAACAACTCGCCCGGCCCGAAGGCTTTCGCAATCTGCTCGACTTCGTCATTCTGCTGCGCGGTCCGACATCGCCGTTCCTGCCGAGTGAGTGGGCGTCGCAGGCGGTGATGGGATACCTGCAGCATCGGCTCGACCCCCTGCCCCTGATGCTGCTGTGGACGACGGCCGCCGCATTCGTCACGCTCGGCGCGGTGCTCCACCGCGCCCTGTACGCCCAGGGGTTTACCAAGGCGCAGGAAGGGGCCGAGCGCTTCATTCGCGGTGTGTTCTGGCGCTGGACGGTCGGCTCGCTGCTCGCTTGGCTGCCCGTCGCCAAGCGCGAGTTCGTCCTGAAGGACATCAAGCTCTTCTTCCGCGACACCACGCAGTGGAGCCAGCTGATCCTGCTGGCGGTGCTGGTCGTGGTCTACCTCTTCAATATCCAAGCCCTGCCGCTGCATCGCGGCGAACCGGTGGGCTTCTTCTACGTGAACCTGGTGTCGTTCCTCAACCTCGGGCTCGCCGGTTTCGTCCTCGCGTCGATCGCCGCCCGGTTCATTTTCCCCGCCGTTTCCCTGGAAGGTCGGCAGATGTGGCTGCTGCGATCCTCGCCGCTCGACCTGCGCGCGCTGCTGTGGTCGAAGTATTGGGTCGGCACGATGCCGCTGCTCGCGCTGGGCCTATTGCTCACGGGCATGACCAACGCGCTGCTCGAGGTCTCGACCTTCATGATGCTGATGAGCCTTGCGACGATGGCGGCCTTGACCCTGGCGATCGCCGCGATGGCGCTCGCGTTCGGGACCATCTATCCGCAGTTCGAGACCGAGAACGCGGCCCAGATCCCGACGTCGTTCGGCGGGCTGGTGTTCATGATGGCGACGATCGCGTTACTCGCGGCCGTGATCGTCTCGCTGTGGCAAGCGGTCTACCAGTACGTGCGGGCCGTCTACGAAGGACGCCCCGTCGTCATCGATGCGTGGATGTTTCTCTGGTTTGCCGTGGCCGCCGCGTTGTGCACGGCGGCCACGATCGTCCCGCTCAGGCTGGCGTTGAAGAAGATGGAGACGTTCGAGTTCTAGCTACCGCCAGCTGATGCCACCGACAATCTGGAACGAGCTGTTATCGCTGAGGATGAACTTGCCCTCGACGTAGGGGCGCGTGCGTCCGCGACGTCCCTCGAGTCCGGTCAGCAGATTGAGGCCGGTGTTGCTACTGCTGACCCCGCCCGCGCTGGCGTGCGACCAGTTGAGCCCCCCACCGACGTACCACGCTCCGTAACGAGTTGGAGGCCGGTACTTCAGGTCAAAATTCAGGGCCCACAACGATCCGACGCTCTCGAAGTAGTAGTCGAAGGTTGGATAGAGGGCGAGATCGGGCGTAAGGGGCCACGTGAGCTGGGCTCCGACGAGCACGTCGTCCCCATCGAAGTTGTACCCGACGTGTGCGCCGTAGGTGGGGACGGAGGTGCCCACGATGGCGCGGCGCCGCGAGCGCCGCTGCGCATCCGCCGGAGGGGCCGCCAATGCCACCAGCAGCACCACCATCAACAGCCGCGAGACCCATCGGTTCACGACGCGCTCCAGAGTTCGGGGATGGAGACTGATAGGAAACGGGACTGGAAAATGCAATAGTCAGGCGGCGACGCGGGCTCCGCAGCGGTTGCAGTAGCGGGCGTCGCTCTCCAACACGGTACCGCAACGACCGCAATACCCCGGTGCGCTCCCTAACCGCCTGCCACAATCCGAACAGAAGATGGCTCCCATCTCCGGGCGAGCTCCGTGTTCGGGACATCTCGGAGTCAGGAGTCTGGATTCAGGAGCTGGCTTGACTCCAGGCTCCTGGCTCCTGATTCCAGACTCCACACGCATCGCCGCCAGTGCTTCGGCCGTGTACTTCTCTTTCAGCTGCTCGTAATCCGTGTCGGACAGTTTCCCGGTCGCGCGATCGAACTCGATCTCCTTGAGCGCGCGCAGCGCAACGGCCTGCGGGCTCATGTCGTCAGCCGGGTCCGCGCCCTCATCGGCGTTCAGCGCATCCGCAGTCTCCGCGGTCGGCCTCAGGATCGGCAGCAGGACGAAGTACGCCGCCCCGCTCGCCAGCGCGATGCCGAGAATCAGCTCAAGCATCGAGCCGGTCTAGTTCGCGACGCAGACGCTCGAGCTCTTCGGGTGTGGCGGGTGGGGCTGAGGGGGGGAGAACGGCCGGGCGAGGCGCCACGGCCGCGGCTTCACGCGTCCAGCGACGCAACACGCGCACTAGACCAGCAGCCGCGACGAGGATCGCGATGGAGGGCACGAAATAGCCGGCGAGGTTGAAGCCGCGCTTGGGCGGCGCCATCAACGCCGCCTGCCCGTATTGCGCGACAAATTCGTCGATCACCTGCTGCGCCGTCTTGCCCTGCCCCGTCAGCCGCAGGACCTCTTTGTGCAAGCCGGGGCTGTAGGTGCACTGGAAGTCGGTCGTGCGACATGTGTAGATGTCGAGCCCGCACCCACAACTACACCGCAGCTTTTTCTCGATGGCTTGAATGTGGGCGTCGTTATCGGCGGCCGTGATCGGCGCCTGCGCGCGACCGGCACGATCGGGATCGTAGACTCGACCCGCCGTCTGACTGTCGGACTGTTGGACCGTCTGACGGGATGATAGGAAGGCTATGCCCACCGCGATCAGGAATTCGCGGCGAGTACCGTCCGACCGTCCGACCGTCCGACCGTCCCTCACCGCGCAGCCTCCAGTTTTACGGTATAGCCGGCTTGCGTGGATGGCGTCCGGGATCCTTTTACGGCTACCGGCGCACCACCTGGCCACAACACGATCAGCCCACCGATCACCAACACAAATCCGCCAAACCACACCCACCAGACGAGCGGATTGATCGTGAAACGAAACACCGCTTGCTCGGAGCCATTGACCAACCCCGCCAGGACGATGTACAAGTCGACCCGGAGCCCGCTCATGATTCCGAC
>JBKPDZ010000126.1:0-15500 GCA_046728135.1 Gemmatimonadota bacterium
CCAGCCGCCGGGGTTGGCGATGGCATAAGCCCGCTGCGCGAGTGCCGCGCGGCGCGAGTTCGCGAAATAGTCGATGCCGTGGCTGCGCATGAAGTCGTCGGCGATATTGCGGAAATCGATCCAGACGTGCGAGTACTCGTGTCCGAACAGCGGCGCGAACTGGACGAAGTCCTGGCCGTAGTAGGTGCCCCACTGGTAGCCGCTCACCCACGCGCTCCAAGCTGTCGAGTCGGCGGCGTGGGTCGGTGAGGCGAGGGCGAGGATGTTGAGAATCATGCCCTCGTTGTAGCCGATCCAATCGGAGTTGATGAAGCCGCTTTCGGGGTGCCAGCCCATGCTGACGGCGGGCGGGCGAGCTTCAGCCCATTTCCAGTCTACGCGGAAGTAGATCGAGTCGGCGAGTGCGCGGATCTGCTGCTCGGTCGAGTCGCTCCGGTCGTAATAGCCTTGCGCGAACAGAATCCCCGCGAGCAGCAGGGATGTATCGATTGTCGACAGCTCGACCGTCTGGTAGCGGTACCCGGTCGACATGTCGAGGAAGTGATAAAAGAAGCCGCGGTAGCCGGTGGTATTCGGGCCGGCGGAGTCCTGCGGCGCGGTCCAGAAGAAGCGCAGCGTTGTGAGCGTGCGATCGGCGGCCTGGCTGCGCGTGATCCAGCCGTGCTCGACGCCAATCGGGTACGCGGTAAGCGCGAAGCCGACGGCGGCGATGCTCGAGAACGACGGCGTGGGCCAGCGGTCCGGAGTGAGGCCGTTCGCCGGCGGCGTCAGGTCCCAGAAGAAGTTGAAGGTGCGGTGTTGCAGCGTGTCGAGGAATGCGACCGTGTCGGGCGGGGTGCCTGGGCCCCCGGAGTTGTGCGAACAACCTCCGAGGGCCAGGGCGAAACAAACCGCGGTGAAGCGACTACATCCGATCAGAATGTGTACTCGGCGCCAAGCTGCAGACGGCGCGGGTCCGAGGCGAGGCAGGTCGACTTGCCTTGATTGGCCGAATTGTAGTCGGTATTGAAGCACCCGTAGTTGTTGTAATTGAATACGTTGAAGACGTCCAACGTCACGCCAAGCTTCGTCCCGGAGATCTGCGGGAAATCCTTGAGGAGCTTGAAGTCGATCCGGCGATACGCCCAGGCGTTGGGAATAATGAAGCTGTATTGCTTCGGCGAAAAACCGCCGTTGATGTATGTCGACGGTCCGCAGAAGCGCGCTGGACATCCGATATCAAGCGTTGCACCACTGCCGAGGGTAAGCAGGCCGGCAAACTGGATTCCAAAGAGATACGGCATATCCATAACCCAGTTGCCGACGACGTGATTCCGCTCGTCGTTGCCGCCATTGTCGGAGTGCTTGGGGATGCCGAGGGTGTTGGGGAAGGCACCCGGGAATGACGACGTGATGTCGTTGAGATTGTCGACACCGGCGAGGGAGCGTTTGGCATAGGTGTACGTCAGGCCGGCGCCCCAACCGAAATTTGCACTTGTGCGGTGGTATGGACGATCGAGCTGCACCGAGACCGCATCGTACCACGTTTTCCCTTGCTCGGTCGAGTAAATGATGTTGCGGAA
The DNA here is from genome assembly GCA_046728135.1 of Gemmatimonadota bacterium. Classification (GTDB taxonomy): domain Bacteria; phylum Gemmatimonadota; class Gemmatimonadetes; order Gemmatimonadales; family GWC2-71-9; genus 20CM-2-65-7. The sequence continues at coordinate 1,563 of JBKPDZ010000126.1, forward strand.
GCCGTGCGCGCCGATGTTGAAGCTCGCGCAGCAGCTCCCATTGGGATTCAACCCAAAGTTGGCCCAGTTGTAGGTGAAGAGGTCAGTGCCTCGTTGCCCCTGGTACGTGAGCGCCGTAACCAGGGGACCGAATGCATGACGGACGCCCAAGCTCCATTGGGTCGACTTTGGCGGCTTCATCTTGTTGTCCAGCAGGAACGCTTCCGGCTCGCCCACCGAGTGCACGAGGGCATTCAAGACAGTGGTGTCCGATGTTAGGTAACTCGGGTTGAATGCGACCTGCCCAGGCTTCGGCGCGGAGTCAGGATGCGCGAACTGGATGATGTAGGTCGGGTGCGCGATCTTCTGGATCTCGTCCACGGAGAAGTCGAAGATCGATCGATCGTAATAGATGCCCCATCCGCCGAACACGGTCGTTTTATTGTCTTGATCCAGTGAGTATGAGAATCCCACTCGAGGCTGGATCGCACCGTAGAACGGTTTGCGATTGTTGCCGGTGCTGATATAGCGACTGAAGTCAAGCGGTGTGGGTAGGGAGTCGTTGTACCGCGTCAGGGTATCGACAACCATCTTAGGCGTCACGTAGTCGGTGTTCAGCATGCGCGACTCGAAATCCCAACGCATGCCGAGATTGAGCGTGAGCCGTTGAGACGGGCTCCAGTCGTCTTGCAGATATGCACCGAATTGTGTGTTCGTCGTTGTGAGACCCGGTACGCCTGTTCCGTAGGTGAGCTGATACGGGGCTCGGAAATTGAAATGCAGCGACGCCGCCGAGGAGTCCTGCGTCCAACCATAGTTGCCTGGATCCACGAACCGGGCGTACTCGAATTTCGGCGTCTCGTCGTTGCGTTTCAGAATGTCGTAATGCACGAAATCGAGACTCACGCCCGTTTTCAGCACGTGGTCGCCGGCGCCGTGCAGCCCGCTGTACGTCAGATCATTGCGCAGCCCGATTCGCCGCTGGGTGAAATCCTGCGTGCTTAAACTGCTTCCGATCAGCGCATCCTGGCCCGGATAGTGGAACAGTCGTGCAGCTATGCCGGGCGTTTCGGGCCGCGGGTGGCGACGATACCGGTCCCACGTAATCGCGGCCTCGTTGAGCCACGGGCCGCTAAAGTACTTGTACTTGAAGGAGCCGATGCCCACCGAATTGGCGTAATTCAGCGCCGCCTGGAACGACGTGTTGAGATTGAAGTCACGCAGGTCAGTCTCGAGGCGGTCGCTGAAACTGAGCTCGGCGGATGAGTTGTTGCTCGCTGCGTAAGTCAACTTGCCAAATACCAGGGTTTCCCGGAACGGTGATTGAAATACGCCGTTGTATTTGGTGAGGTTGACGGAGTCAAGCGCCGGCACCACGCCGACCGCAGGAGTTGGCGTGAACAGGACCTTCTGTCCCCGGTTCTGATAATTGCCTTCGTACGAGCCAAAAAAGAACAGACGATCCCGGTGGATCGGTCCACCGATGTTGAAGCCCGTCAGCGAGCGGGTGTAGTCGGGCTTGGACAAGTTCGCCGCTCGGTCGAAGGTGTCCGACGCGACGAAGCTCTTGTTCTGGTATGTAAAGAGGGCACCACCCGTCCACGTATTCCCGCCGGTTCTGGTTGTGGCCGTGATGATCGCGCTTGACGATTTCTGGTATTCCGCTTTGAAGTTTTGTGAAATGACGCGGTATTCCTGAACAGCGTTGCGCGGGAAGGGGTTGCCTCGGCTCGCGTCCTGACCGGCGATGCCGCCCGCGGTGAGATCGTTCTTCAAGCTTGCACCATCGACGAACACGTTGACCTGGTTCGGGCTGGCGCCACCTGCTGAGATGGCCTTCGTGGTCACACCCTTGGTCAAACTTCCGTTGACACGATCCTCGGAAACGCTGACGCCGGGTGCCAGGGAGGCCAGATCGAGAAAGTTGCGTCCCGGGCTCGGCAATGCTTCGATTTGCTGTTGGCTAACGTTTGTCGCGACTTCGGGCGTCCGCATTTCAATTGCCGGAGGCGCAGCGGCGGCCTGTACGGTCACCGCTTGCAACTCGACGGCCCCGGCTTGGAGCGAAACGTCGATCTGCTGAATGGCGCCGATTTGGACGATGATCTGCCGCCGCTGGGGCGCGAATCCGATCTTGCGAACCGCAAGGTCATAGCTCGCGGGCACGAGACCGGGCAGCACATAGGATCCATCGGTGCGACTCGATGTCGACCGGGCTACGCCGGTCGACGTGTTCGTGACCTGGATCTCGGCATCTGGTACGACCGCGCCATTCTGATCCTTGACGTAGCCGCGCACCGTTCCGGTAGTGGTTTGTGCAGCGAGTGAAAGAGGGAGGAACAGCAGACCGATGCAGACGAACCACAGAGAACGATGACGCAACATAGATCATCTCCCGTGAGGTCGAGTCAGTTGCCGTAACTTGACCCCGTTCCCCCCGGGGGCGCTAGCCCTTCACGTTGTCGCGTTTTGAGCCGTAACTTCAAGGCTCTCTGCCCGGAGACGCGCCCATGTCGAGGTTTGCTTGCGTGCTGTGCCTGAGTATCGGTCTTGCCATCAGGCTGAATGCTCAGAATCTCGACTCGCTCCTCGCCCGCATGACGCTCGAAGAAAAACTCGGGCAACTGAACCTGTTGTCCGCCAACGGGCGGGCATCGCCAGAGCAAATGCAGCTCGCGCGCGCGGGCAAGTTGGGCGGGCTGTTCAACGTCATCGGCGCCGAGAACACGACGCCGGTGCAACGCATCGCAGTGACGGAATCACGGCTCAAGATCCCGCTGCTCTTTGGGCTCGACGTGATCCATGGCTATCGCACGATCTTCCCGATTCCGCTCGGCGAAGCCAGCTCGTTCGACCCCGATGCCGCCGAGGCAACCTCCCGCGCGGCCGGACAAGAGGCTGCTGCCTTCGGGATCAACTGGACCTACGCGCCCATGGTGGACATCGCGCGCGACCCGCGCTGGGGCCGCATCGCCGAGGGCGCGGGCGAGGATCCGTATCTGGGTTCGCTGATGGCAGCCGCGCGCGTGCGCGGCTTCCAGCAAACCATCTTCGCCACCGCCAAACACTTCGCCGGCTACGGCGCCGCCGAGGCAGGGCGCGAGTACAACGAGACCGAGATCTCCGAGCGCACGATGCGCGAGATCTACCTGCCGCCGTTCAAGGCGGCCGTGGACGCCGGCGTCGCGAGTCTGATGTCGGCGTTCAACGACATCGCGGGCGTGCCCGCCTCCGGCAACGCCTGGCTCACCGACACCGTGCTGCGCCGCGAGTGGGGATTCAAAGGCTTCGTCGTCAGCGATTGGACGTCTATCGCCGAGTTGATCAATCACGGCGTCGCGGGCTCGCAGGCGGAAGCGGGACGGCGCGCGCTGACGGCCGGCGTGGACATGGACATGCAAAGCGGCATCTACGAGGACTCGCTCGCGGCACTGGTGCGGAGCAATCGCATCCCGATGCGCGTCGTCGATGCCGCGGTCATGCGCATCCTGCGCGCGAAGCAGCGGCTCGGCCTGTTCCGCGATCCGTATCGCGCGCGCACCGCGCCGCCCAATGCCGAACTCCGGGCGCTCGCCAGGCGCGTCGCCGGTGAGTCGATCGTGCTCCTGAAGAACGAACCCTCACTGCTGCCGCTCGACCCCAAGGCCGGCACGATCGCCGTCATCGGCCCCCTCGCCGACAATAAGGAAGAGCCGCTCGGCCCTTGGCACACGCAAGGACAGGCGGCCGACGTCGTCACCGTGCTGCAGGGCATCAAGGCGAAGCTGCCTGCGGGAACGCAGGTGCTGTACGCCCAGGGAGCAGGGATCGAGGACAGCTCGACGGCGGGTTTCGCGGACGCGGTTGCGGCAGCCCGTCAAGCCAAGGTCGCGATCCTCGTGCTCGGCGAGCGCGGCGACATGAGTGGCGAAGCGGCCAGCCGGTCCTCGCTCGACCTTCCCGGCGTCCAGGAGCAGTTGCTGGAGGCCGTCGCGGCAACGGGAACACCGGTCGTGCTCGTCCTTATGAATGGCCGGCCGCTGATCCTGCCGTGGGCCTCGGAGCACGTACCCGCCATCGTCGAGACGTGGTTCCTCGGCGTCGAGGCGGGGAACGCGATCGCGGACGTGCTGGTCGGCGACGTAAACCCGAGCGGCCGGCTGCCTGTCACGTTCCCGCGCGTGCTCGGCCAGGTGCCGCTCTATTACAACCACCGCAACACCGGCCGGCCGCCCGACGTGAACAACAAGTTCACGTCGAAATACATCGATGTGCCCGTCACCCCGCGCTATCCCTTCGGCTTCGGGCTGTCGTACACCACGTTCGGCTACACCAATCTCGGCCTCAGCAGGGCGCGCGCGCGCGTGAGCGATACCGTCACCGCGACCGTCACCGTCACGAACACCGGAAGCCGCGAGGGTACGGAAGTCGTGCAGCTCTATGTGCGTGATGAGGTCGCGAGCGTGTCGCCGCGGGTGCGGGAGCTGAAAGCGTTCAAGCGCGTGACCTTGAAGCCTGGTGAATCGCGCGCCGTCGACCTCCGCATCGCGGTGCGAGACCTGTGGTTCTACGGTCTCGACATGAAGCGGGTCGTCGAACCTGGCACATTCCGCGTCTACGTCGGTCCCAATTCGGCCGAGGGTCTCGAGGCTCGGTTCGAATGCATTCGCTGATTGTTCTGGTTCTGTTGCAGGTCGGAAATGTAGGGGCGCAGCATGCTGCGCCCCTACACCCCACCACCTGCTATGAAATCTTCGTGCGGTCGTTTTACGACAGCAACGGCGATGGGATCGGCGACCTCCGGGGCCTCACCCAGAAGCTCGACTACATCTCCGGCCTCGGCGCCGATTGCGTCTGGCTGATGCCGGTCGCGGAGTCGCCGAGCTATCACGGCTACGACGTCACGGACTACTACAAAGTCGAGCCCGATTACGGCACCAACGACGATTTCAAGGCTTTCGTCGCCGCCGCGCACCAGCACAAGATCCGCGTGCTCGTGGATCTCGTGCTGAACCACACCTCGAGCCAGCATCCCTGGTTCCAGGAGGCGCTGCGCGACACGACCGCGCCGCATCGGACCTGGTATCGCTGGTCGCAGACGCCGCCCGCCAACAACTGGCACAAGTCACCGGTGCGCGACGAGTACTACTTCGGCCTGTTCTGGAGCGGGATGCCGGACCTCAATTTCGAGAATCCCGCCGTCCTTGAAGAAATGAAGCGGGTGGCGCGCTTCTGGCTCGATTCGATGCACGTGGACGGATTCCGGCTCGATGCCGTGCGCCACTTGGTCGAGGTGGGCAACGAGGTCTCAAACACCCCCGGGACGCACGCCGTGCTGCGCGACTTCGGCCAGTACGTGCGCAGCGTCGCGCCACAGTCGTACACAATCGGCGAGGTGTGGGACAACACGGACGTGATTCTCACGTACTATCCCGATCAGCTCGACGCCTATTTCGCGTTCCCGATTTCAGAAGCGCTGATGGAGGCCGTGCGGACCGGCAAGACCGGTGCGCTGCTGCCAACGGTGGAGCAATTCGAGCGCGCCGAGCCCCCGTGGCGGTGGGCACCGTTCCAGCGCAATCACGATCAGACGCGCACGCTCACCGCGCTCGGCAATGACACCGCGGGGGCGCGGTTGGCCGCGACGATCCTGCTCACGCTCCCCGGTGTGCCCTTCATTTATTACGGTGAAGAGATCGGGATGACGGGCGACAAGCCGGACGAGCGGCTGCGTACGCCGATGCAGTGGACGAGGACCTCAGCAGGATTCACGAGCGGGAAGCCGTGGGAAGCGCCGCAGCCCGACTCTCTCGTTCACAACGTCGGAGACGAAGACCGCGCTCCGGGATCACTGCTCAAGCTGTATCGATGGCTGATCCGTCTGCGCGCCGGCGACGACGCAATCCGAGACGGTGACCTGACGCCGGTTGAAACGGGAAACGAATCGGTGCTCGCGTACTTGCGGAAGGCTGCTGCGGGCGAGGTACTGGTCGTCGCGAATCTCGGAACCAAGCCGACGGCGCCGCCGGCGCTGCCGGGTCGCTACACACTGCGAAACTTGCTGCACCCCGGTGCGAACCGATCGTCGTTGCCGACGCTCGCGCCCCGTCAGGCCTACATCTTCGAGATCACCCGACGCCCGTAGCCGACGTCTTTGTGCTCAAGCGCGCGAGCCTCGAGCTGCGCGCGACCAATTACGGCGGCATCATCATGTCGCTGCTGGCTCCCGACCGACAGGGGCGCCGGGCCAACGTCGTGATCGGCTTCGACACCGTCGAGGAATATCGGCCTAATCCGCGGTACCTGGGCGCGATCGTGGGACGCTGCGCGAACCGGATCGCCAACGCCCGCTTCACGCTCGATGGCAAGACCTACCAGCTCGCCGCGAACATCGGCCCGAATCATCTCCACGGTGGCATCACGGGCTTCGACCAGCGCGTGTGGCGTGGGGTGTGCGGCGTATCAGACCTCGAGCTGCGTTACACGAGTCCCGATGGTGAGGAAGGTTACCCCGGGACGTTGGACGTTCGCGTGACCTACACAGTGACTGAGCGCAATGAGTTGATCGTCGAGTACTTCGCGACCACCGACAAGGCCACGCCGGTGAACCTCACACAACACAGCTACTTCAACCTGGCAGGCACAGGTGCCGTCTTCGATCATCTTCTACGGATCGACGCCGATGCCATCACGCCGGTCGACGAAAACCTGATTCCCACCGGCGAGCTGTTGCCGGTCGCCGGGAGCGACTTCGACTTCCGGACCCTCACGGCCATCGGGGCGCGTCGAGGCGGACAGTACGATCACAATTACGTGCTGCGGCGTGAGGAAGGGGCACTGGTGGTCGACCCGAAATCGGGCCGTAGCCTCGCGATCCAAACGACGGAACCCGCCCTGCAACTGTACACCGGATATGACCGGGGCTTCTGTCTCGAAACCCAACACTATCCCGATGCTCCCAACCGACCCGCTTTCCCCTCTACGATCCTGCGGCCGGGCGCAGCCTACCATTCGCGCACGGCGTTCACTTTTGGCATATTGCCCCTAACAAGGGGGTCCCCATGACGTTCCACCCAGCGCGCGCCCTGCCGTTCTCCATGATTGTTGCCGGAATCGTGCTCGCGTGTACCCGTCCTGCGGGCAACAGTGAAGACGTGATCCCGAGGCCGGCTCCGCCGCCCCCATCGTCGGTGCGAGCGGACGTAGCGCGGCAACGCGCCAACTCCCTGGATCTGCTGCTCGCGGGCCGGATCTCCGGTGTCATCGTCAGCCCCGCGCCCGGCGGTGGCTTGGTGGTGCGCATGGGAGGCCCCACCTCCTTCTATGGGAGCCAGGATCCGCTGTTCGTCATCGATGGCGTCCCCGTGGACGTGAACGGCGGCACGTTGAGCTGGCTCGACCCGCACGACATCGAGTCGATCCAGGCGCTCAAGGATCCGTCCACGACGGCTATGTACGGCGTGCGGGGAGCGAACGGCGTGATCCTTATCAAGACGAAGGGTTCGCACTAACTGCAACAAATCAAGCTCGGCGGGATCGACTATGCGATCCTGATCATCTACTTCGTCTTCGTGCTCGGCATCGGCTGGGCACTGCGACGAGTCATTCGGAGCAGCGAGGATTTTTTCCTCTCGGGCCGGTCGATTCCAGCGTGGATCGCCGGCCTCGCGTTTATCTCGGCAAACCTCGGCGCGCAGGAAGTGATCGGCATGGCGGCGTCCGGCGCCAAGTACGGCATCATGACGAGCCATTTCTACTGGGTCGGCGCCATGCCGGCAATGGTCTTCGTCGGGCTGTTCATGATGCCGTTCTACTACGGCTCGCGCGCGCGCTCGGTCCCCGAGTATTTGAAGCTCCGCTTCGACGAGAAGACTCGGGGCCTGAACGCGATCACGTTCGCCATCATGACGATCTTCTCGTCCGGCATCTCGATGTACGCGCTCGCCAAGCTCTTCGAGCTCGTGCTCGGCTGGAGCTTTCACGGCAGCATCATCCTCTCGGCCGTGATCGTCCTCGTGTACATCTTCCTCGGCGGATTGACGTCCGCGATCTACAACGAGGTGCTGCAGTTCTTTCTCATCGTCTTGGGGTTCCTGCCGCTGGTGCTGCTGGGCCTCAAAGACGTGGGGGGGTGGAGCGGCCTGACCGCCAAGCTCGCCACGGTCGCGACCAACGCCGGCTTCGAGCCGGGCGCATGGACCCACTCCTGGAAGTACATGGATTCGCCCAGTCACAATCCGATGGGGATGGAGTGGTTCGGCCTGGTGATGGGGTTGGGTTGTGCGCTGTCGTTCGGCTATTGGTGCACGGACTTTCTGGTGGTGCAGCGCGCGATGGCCGCCGGCTCGATGACGGCCGCGCGCCGCACGCCGTTGATCGCCGCGATCCCCAAGATGCTGATGCCGGCGCTCGTCATCCTGCCGGGGATGCTGGCCATCGGCCTGCACGCGAGCCGAGGAGGGTTTCTCCCGATCGGGGACGATGGACAGCCCAACTACAACCTCGCGATCCCGATGATGCTGGGGCATTACCTGCCTTCGGGCCTCTTGGGGCTCGGGCTGACGGCGTTGATGGCATCGTTCATGTCCGGCATGGCGGGGAACGTCACGGCATTCAACAGCGTGTGGACGTACGATATCTATCAGTCCTACATCCGTCCGGGCCAGACGGACGCGCACTATCTCCGCATCGGCCACGCGGCCACGGTCTTCGGTATCCTCGCGAGCGTCCTGGCCGCGTACTCGGCGACGCGGTTCAACAACATCCTCGACATGCTGCAGCTGGTCTTCTCGTTCGTGAACGGGCCGTTGTTCGCGACGTTCTTGCTCGGGATGTTCTGGCGACGGACGACGGGCCACGGCGCGTTCTATGGCTTGTTGACCGGCACGATCACCGCGGCGTTGCACTACGGGTTGACGATCTCTCGCGGCGCGGTCCCTGGCATCAAGGGGGGCTTCCTCGGCGCGGTCTTGCACACTTACCCGAGCGAGATGGCGCTGAACTTCTGGACCGCGCTGTTCGCGTGGACCGGCTGCTTCGTCGCCACGCTGCTGATTTCACTGTTCACCAAGCGCACCAAGACCGACGACGAGCTGCGCGGCTTGGTCTACTCGCTGACGCCCCGAATACAGGAAGGATCTATGCGGTGGTACAAGCGGCCCGTCACGCTCGCGGTCGGAATTCTTGTCGTGTCGACGTTGCTCAACGTGATTTTCTGGTGATGCCGCCATGAGGCTCGACGTGCGATTCCCGATCGGCGGGATGTTCACGATCGTTGGCGCGATGCTCGCGCTCTACGGCGTGCTCTCTAACCCGGCGATCTACGAGCGTTCGCTAGGGATCAACGTGAACTTGTGGTGGGGACTCGCGCTGCTGGTCTTCGGCCTGGTAATGCTCGCGTTGGCCGTCCGGGCGATGCGGCCGCGGCCGCCGGGGCCGGGCCCGCGTCCACCAGCTGTTTAGTCACCGGGTCGATTCGGAAGTTGAGTCCCTCGAGTGTGCGTGACCCCAGAATGAGAAGATCGCTCGGTTCTCCGAACACGACATCATCGGCGGTGCGGACGCCGGCAACATGGATCCAAGCGGTACCGATCCACCGCTCCACGATGCTGCCAGTCGCTTGTCGGAAACGCGCCTTTCGGTGACGCTCGATATTCAACGATTCGAGGACGTTGGCGGGAAACCAGGACAGCTCGGCGCCGGTATCCACGAGCACTGATCTGACCTCTCGCCGGTGACCCGGCCGAGCGGGGTTCTCAACCTCGATATCTACGCGGAGAGACCCCATGTCGTCGCCCATCATGCCTCCTGGGTGCTTGCCGAGTAGTACCCTATCCACGCGGCTGGTGTCAATCCGTTGCAAGGGCGCTCATTGGGGTCGAGGCACCAACGCCTGTTACGAGCACCAGGGCCAGGGCTAGAATCCGAGCGCGATCCATTCGACCTCCACGCCACGGCCCTCGTGGGGCCGCAATGAGAGTTGTACTCGTTCTAGATACTCCAGCCGCAGATGATCTCCGCTGCCGCCGCGTTCCGCCGCCGGCCCGACCCAGTAGTTCCACTCACCCGGGAAGCCTTCAGGCAACAGGCTGCCCTGGCCCATCGTGAGCTTGGCGAGCGGCACGACTTGTTCGCTCCAACTGCTGTCAACCGTGAGCGCGGCCGTCCAACTCGTGCCGTCATCCTCCATCAACGTGAGGTGGAGCGTCTGCTGGCCGCTCAAGCCACGCAGCCGCAGGCGTAGTGCGGTCGCGTGGTTGATCGTCTCCTGCCTCGGGAGCACGCGACGGGCGACGACGAGCGATGCCGTGTAGTCGGGGGGACTCCAGCCGCTCGAATCCACCGGAAGCTCAAGGTGCAAAATCGGCTGGCCGGTTGTGGGTGAGATCGCGACGCGAAACAATCCCCGACGTCCCGCGTCGCCGATCCGCGTGAACGCCAGTCGCGCCGCGTCGGTGCCAGGATCGAATAGCCGCAGCGCGGTCTCCGCATTGACCACATCGAATCGCCAGGACGCCGCGCGATTGTAGTTCCAGTCTGTGGGTTTTCCGGCGGTGCCCGCTGGAAACGTGATTGCCGAGCTCCTGCGGAACGCCGTGATCACGAATTCATAAAGGCCGCTCTGGAGGGCGGTCGAGGGTATCGAGGTTCTGTAGGTGTAGGCCTCGACCGGGCGCATCGCGAAGCCACGATAGAAGCCACCCGGAGTCGCGCGCATGAACAGCATCACCGAGTCCGGATCCGTCGTATCGACGACGCGCGCTCTCAGCTCGGCATCCTGCCCGGAGAGGTACTGTGGTGCTGCCAAGGAGACGACGGTCAGCGGCACCGTATCGGCAGGTGGCGCGTGGTATTCCTTGAAGCCCAGGCGCCCCAGGTAGGGCGGAAGTGTTGCGACGTCTACCGGACCGCCGGCACTCAACACGTACACGCCGGGTGTGACCGTGAATGACCCACCATTCGCCTCAACTGTTTGTTGATTGCCTGCCGTGATCGGCTGCGCCCTGAAAGACGGGCCGAGATCGGGCAGGGTAATCGTCATCGACCACGCGTGGCTGATCGCTCGCGTCACGATCTTGTCCGCTTGCGGCGGCTCGAACGGATCGCGAATCGGCACGGCGTCAGGGTACACCTCGAGGCGCCAGACTCCGGGCCGCACTTTGTCAAGGAAGTAGATGCCCTCTCCGCCGTAGGCCACCGTCGAGGAGGAACCGTGGCCGGCGATGCGTTGCAGCGCCGCGGGATCGGGTGGTGCGGCACTCGTCGAGCTCGTGTAGAGAAACGCGTCGCGTGCGACAAGCTCGCCCAAATCGCCGTCGTACGAAACGTGGAAGTCCCCGAAACGAGTATTCTGCGGATACGATCCGTACGACTTGAGGCGCGGCAACCGCCGCATGACCTCGGCGGCGATGATCGCACTCAGCGCCTTGCGCGGTGTGTATACCAGGTTCAGGTAATGCGTCTGCCAGCCGAGGTTGCGTGACGCGGTCGCGAGCATGTCGTAGGCGAACATCGCGGCGAACTGCGCGCCCACGGTGCGAAACGTCCGGGCCATTGCGGGATACATCGTGCCGGTGCGCAGATCCGGGCTGTCGAACTCGTAGATGATGCGCGGGAGACGAGCGAGCTCGGGGCGCAGCATGTCTGGATACGCGTCCGTGCCCCGCAGGTAGTTGCCCTCCAGCTCATACCCGGCGTTGAGACCCGTCGGATACCAGCCGAACGTGACGCCTTGCGCCTTGGACCGCCGGATGGCCTCGGCGATGCGGAAGTCCTGACTCACGTTGTAGAAAATGAGCTTCTGACACCCTGTGCTCCGCACCGCGTCGGTCAGCGCGTCGATGTAATGGATCGAGCCCTGCAGGTCCTCTGGATGGTGCCACGGCTCGTTCACCAATTCGATGAAGACGATCGCGGGCTCGTCCTTGAGGGCGATGTGCGTGTAGGGGTTTACGTGATTGAGGATTTGGTGGAGGTAGTTCACTTGCGCCGCGAGAGCCGCCGCGTCCCTGCCCATGCGGGCCTTGCCAAAGTGCCTGCCAAATCCTGGAGCAGTCGTGTCGGCGAGCGCATCGGGCCAGTTGGAGTCGTAGAGCTGGATCGGGCTGAACAGCATGTAGATGCCGCGCGCTTTCGCCCCGGCGATCAAGTAGTCCAGGAGATCCAGGTGATCGTTGGCGATGAGATTGCCGGCGCTGTCCGACGCTTCCCAATCGCCCCAAAACGTGAGCCGCAACCCGTCCCAGCCCATGCGGGCGAACTGCGCCATGTCTTCATCGATCATCCGCTTGCGGTCGCCGTGGACGTAGCCGGCTGCGCGGTAGTCCGACGCGGTCGTGAGCACGTAGTTCGCCCCAAACAGCGCGACCTCCTGTTGGCTGTCGCGCCACCGGATGACCCTCTGTTTGTCGAGATAGACGAGCTCGCGTTGCGCGTGCGCCGCCGGCGCGCACAGTGTCGCGAGCGCAATGAAGAGTGTCGTCAGCCGCGCCTTACGGATGGTATTCGCGCTCGGTGTGCCCGGTGAGTTGTGTGCGGTAGAAATACACGTCGCGCAGCCTGCCAGCCGCATAGCGCATGGCCTCATCGTTGAAATGTGGCGACTTGGGATCCCCGCTCTCGCCTCCCGCCGTCACGGCCTGCGCGCGGACGCTGTCGCCGAACTCGACGACGGCGACGAAGCTGTTGCCACTCGTGCCGTACCACTTCTTGGTGTTGGGGTAGGCGCGCGCGCTGAACGCCGCGAGCGATCCCCACACGCCCGATGTGAAGGGCACGGGGATGCTTGGGCCCGCATCGTCGAAACGCGGCGCGATGTCGTCGTTGATCCGCTGGAAGCGGTTGATCTCACCCCAGGCGGTCTTCCAGGTGCCGAAGTCGGTGGTGAGTGCGTCGCTGGCAGCCGCGAGTGGTTCGAGCAGGTCGTTCGCAGAGCCCCTAGACGTCGCGACGTATTGCATGACCGAGATGCCTGCCGCGCGCGCGTCGCGCCCCACGCGGCGCGCGACGCGCTCGCCCCAGAAGACCGCCAGCGCCGTGGGCACCGATTCGGCGCCCCAGCGATAGTCCCACCCCCGGAGCGCGGCGATCGGCTCGGCGAGCTTTGCTTTCAGCGTGTCGGTCGCCGGTGTCTGATCGTACGCTGCGATCAGCGGTGGGATCATGCGCTCGAACGCGGGGAGATAGCTGTCGAACGCCGCCGCCATGAGCGAGCTCATAGTCCAATCACTCTTGCCCGACAGCACGCGCAGTGCATGGTAGCCCCGCGGGGTTTCTTCCGTGCCGGTCTCGACGTAGCGCGGATAGTCCTCGCGCCTGGGACTGGATCCTGCGCCCGCCGCCGACCAGGGCCAGTTGTTCGAATTGTAGACAAAGCCGCTCGCCGGATTCACGACGTTGGGCGTCTCGTCGAACGACAACACGCCCCGGTATGCCGTGGCGGGATTGGTGCCGTCGACCGGTTTCGTCCAGTCGAACGACGTATCGCGACGCGGGATGTAGTTGGAGTGGAAGTACGCGATGTTGCCGGCGGCATCGGCAAACACGGTGTTGTTGGAGGAATTGGTGTGCAGCTCCATTATCTGGCGAAAGCCGGCCAGGTCACGTGCTTTGGTGCGGGTGTAGGATTGGATCAGCGCGTTGACGTGACTGTTCATGAGGCTGACGCTCACCAGGCGATCGCCCTCCTTGCGCACGACCGGCCCGCGCGGCGAGTAGGAGACCGTGAACGTCTTCCGTGCCATGCCACTATCAGTTTTGTACTGGACGGTGATGGTGCGAGTGCGCAGCGGAGGATGTTCGAAGAATTCGTCGATGTTGTCCACGCCGCTCGACGTGTGCATCCAGCCGGCGGTCGCGTTGAATCCCTGGTAGATGAAGAACTGTCCCCACGTCACCGCCCCGTAGGCATTCAGCCCTTCCTCGCTCACCATCTGCAGCTCGGACCGGAAGTAGAACGACGTGTGGGGGTTGATCCCGAGC
>JBKPDZ010000127.1:0-9801 GCA_046728135.1 Gemmatimonadota bacterium
GCGGTCGACGAGGGGGGCGCGTTGCGAGTCGGACCGCGGAGCGCCGGTGCAGAGCCGGGGCCCGCGTGCTATGGGCGCGGCGGCACGGAGCCGACGGTCACCGACGCCTGCCTCGTACTGGGCTGGCTCGATCCCGCGTACCCGCTGGCCGACTCCGTGCACCTCGACCGGGCCGCCGCGGAACGGGCGGTGGCCGGGCTGAAACTGCCGCGTGATGTCTGCGAGGTCTCTGCCGGCATCGTGCAAGTGGCGACTGCCGTCATGGCGCGCGCGCTGAAGCGCGTGAGTGTGGCGCGCGGTATCGATCCGCGCGGGATGGCGTTGCTGCCGTTCGGTGGCGCGGGAGCGCTCTTCGGGTGCGCGCTTGCCGATGCGCTCGGCATGTCGCGCGTCATCGTGCCGCCGCACCCCGGCGTCCTCAGCGCGTTGGGTCTCGCCATCGCGCCGGAGCGGTTCGACGTCCTGGCGTCGATCCATCGGCCGCTGGCCGACCTGTCCAGTGGCGAGCTCATCGCGGCGTTTCAACCGCTCATGGCTGCGGCAAGCGCGGCGCTGCCCGGTGCCGCCTTGAGCCGCTATGTGGACTGCCGGTTCGCGGGACAGGGATACGAAGTCACGGTCCCGGTGGTGCGTGACGAACCGCCGGCGCTCGCCGCGGCGTTCCGCGCGGCGCACCACGCGCGCCACGGATACGGGCACGAGGGCGTCGGCGGAGACGGAACCAAGGATGTCGAGCTCGTAAACCTCCGAGTCGTGGCGGAGCGCCCGGCTGCCGCGGCTCCCAGCGGCGGGCGCAGAGGACTCGGGATGCCGAGCGCGGGCCGACGGGCGATCGTCACGCGGGACGGCAAGCGCGTGCGGGCGGACGTGTGGCCACTCGGCGAGCTGCCGGCCGGCAAGAAGCTCAACGCGCCGGCCGTGCTGGCGGGTCCCGATGCGACCGGCCTCATCGAGCCAGGCTGGCGTGGCGTCGTGCACGAGTCGGGCGTGGTGATGGTGGAGCGCGCATGAGACTCGACGCCGTCGGTCTCGAAGTGATGGCCCACGCGTTCGCGTCGATCGCGGAGGAGATGGGGTTGGTGCTCGTGCACAGCGCGCTCTCACCGAATATCCGCGAACGCCGCGACGCGTCGGCCGCGCTGTTCGATGCCGATGGCGAGATGATCGCGCAGGCCGCGCACATTCCCGTGCACCTCGGCGCGCTTGCTGATGCCGTTGCGGCCGTACGCAACCTCGAGCCACAGCCTGGTGAGGTGTTCATTCTCAACGATCCCTATAGTGGCGGCAGTCATCTTCCCGATCTCACCCTTATCGGCGCGATCGACATCGACGGGCAGGT
Organism: Gemmatimonadota bacterium; assembly: GCA_046728135.1. Lineage (GTDB taxonomy): Bacteria > Gemmatimonadota > Gemmatimonadetes > Gemmatimonadales > GWC2-71-9 > 20CM-2-65-7. The sequence continues at coordinate 1,340 of JBKPDZ010000127.1, forward strand.
GGGCGGGTACAGCGTCATGCGCGCGCATCATTCCGACGTGGGCGGCATGACGCCGGGCAGCATGCCGGCGAGCGCGCGCGAGTTGTACCAGGAAGGAATCATCATTCCGCCGACGCGCCTGACGCCGGATGTCGAGCGACTCCTCCTTGCCAACGTGCGGACGCCGGCGATGCGTCGCGGCGATCTCGCGGCGCAGCGCGCCGCGGTGGAGCGGGGGGCACAGGGCCTCCGGGCGCTCGCCCGGCGGCACGGTTGGGGTGCCTTGCGGGATGCTGCGCGTGAGCTGCTCGACTATGCCGAGCGGCGCACAAGATCAGTCCTCGGTCATCTGTCGTCAGCGCCCACGACTGCCACAGACTGGCTGGAGGGCGACGGCGTCATTGATGACGATCTCGAGATTCGCGTGACGGTCTCGATCGCGGGCGGCATGTTTCACGCCGATTTCACGGGAACGCGTGCTGCCGTGCCCGGCAACGTAAACTGTCCAATCGCGGTCACGCGCTCGGCGGTGCTGTTCGTGGTCCGCACGCTGTTGCCCGATGACGTTCCGATGAATGGCGGTGTGGCGCGCGCGATCGCGGTCACGGCGCCGCCGGGCTGTCTCGTGAATGCGCGTCCCCCGAGTGCGGTTGCCGCGGGCAATGTCGAGACGTCACAACGGATCGCCGACACGGTGTTCCGCGCGCTGGCCGCAAGCGGCTGTGTCGTGCCCGCCCAGGGGCAGGGAACCATGAATAACGTCACATTCGGAGGAGTCGGGAGCCAGGAGTCGGGAACTGGGGGCTGGACGTACTATGAGACGATCGGTGGTGGTCAGGGCGCGAGTCGCGGAGCCAACGGACCGTCCGGTGTCCACGTCGGGATGTCAAACACCCGCAACACACCGATCGAGGTACTGGAGATGGAGCACCCCATTCGCGTTCGTACCTACGCGCTCCGTGCGGGAAGTGGGGGACGGGGGACGTGGGACGGGGGCGCTGGCGTCGTACGCGAATTCGAGGCACTCGCGCCGATGGAGGCCACACTGCTGTCCGAGCGGCGGCGCCACGGCCCGGCTGGAGCAGCTGGAGGATCCGCGGGACAGGCAGGCAGGAATCTGTTGAACGGCGAATCGCTTCCATCCAAGACGGCGCTGCGATTGGCGACAGGGGACGTTCTCCGCATCGAAACCCCAGGCGGTGGGGGCTGGGGGAAAGGACAAGAGCCATGACGTGGGTGCTGGTTTCGCTGCTCGGCCTGTTGGCCGGCGTCATCTCGGGGTTGTTTGGGGTAGGCGGCGCGGTCGTGATCATCCCCGGGCTCGTGCTCATCACCCGCATGCCGCAACACGCGGCGCACGGGACGTCGCTCGCCGCGCTGTTGTTGCCCGTCGGATTGCTGGGGGTGCTCCAGTATGCCAAGCGCCAGCAGGTGAATTGGGGCTATGCTGCGGTGGTGGCCGTGGGGCTGCTCATCGGCGCCTATTTCGGCGCGCGACTCGCGGGATCCATTCCCGATGTGACGCTGCGAAAACTGTTCGGCGGGTTTCTGCTACTGATATCGGTCAAGCTGCTGTTCTTCTAGGTTGCGCTGTCGTCCGCAATCTGGCGCTGGAAGACCTTGCCCTCTATGAAGAGCTTGAACAGGTCGGCGTCGAGCTGTCCCTCTTGCACTTCCGTGGTGAGAATGTCGAGCGCGCGGTCGGTCGACACGGCTCGCTTGTAGGGCCGATCCTGGGCTGTGAGCGCATCGTAGATGTCGCTGATCGTCATCATACGCGTCTGGATCGGGATCGCTTCTCCGGTCACGCGGCGCGGATACCCTCGGCCGTCCATCTTTTCGTGATGGCCGTACGCAATCAGCGGAATCTGCTGCAGCTCGCGTGTCCACGGAATTCGCTGCAGGAACTGATAGGTGTGGCTCACATGACTCTCGATCTCGTGCCGCTCGGCGTCGTCGAGGCTGCCTTTGCGGATCGTGAGATAGCGCACCTCATCCGGCGAGAGGAACGGCTCGGTGGTGCCGTCGAGGCCCAGGTAGGAGCGGCTCGCCCACCCTTTCAGCTCGTCAAAGCTGCCGTCGGGCAGGATGCTCGGCTCGTTCGCCTGGAGGACGATCTCCAGGAAGCGATCGAGCTCCTTGAGCTCCCTTGCGTGCGCCGCTTCGAGCTCCTTGACGAAGCTGTCATACCCTTTTTTCCCATTCGCCTCGAGATACTCGGCCCGTTTGCGCCAGAACTCGCGCTCCGTCGTGCGGCGGATGAAGGCATGACGATGTCGCACCAGGCTCAAGTCCGAAGGATAGAGCTTCTTCGCCTTGACGAGCACCTGTTCGCGCACGCCGACCTTGCCGAAGTCGTGCAGCAGGGCGGCGTAGCGAATTTCCTTGAGCTGCTCGCGCGAGAACATGATGCCTCGATACGGACCATCGCCCGCGCGGTCGACGACCTCCGCCAACCCGACCGTCATGCCGGCGACTCGCCCCGAGTGACCGTAGGTCGTCGGATCGCGCTGCTCGATCGCGTGCACCGCGGCGAGCACGAAGCCTTCGAACAGTTTCTCGATGTCTTCGTACAGCCGCCCGTTTTCGATCGCGACGGCCGCCTGGCCGGCGAGCGCGGTCACCAGCTCGACCGTGCGCTTCGAGTAGGGGACGACTTGTCGCTCGACGTCCGCCGGGGTCGTGAGAATCGCATCGAAGTTGCGTTTGCGGTTGATGAGCTGCAGCACGCCGATGATCTCGTCCTTGTGATCCTTCATCGGAATGACCAGCATCGACTTCGTGCGGTACCCGTAGCGCTCGTCGAACGAGCGGTTGATCGTGTACTCGACGTCGGGCGGCAGGAAGTACGCGTCGTCAATCACCAGCGGGTCGCCCGTGACGGCGCAGTAGCCGGCCAGACTCCCGCGATCCACCCCAATGGTGTGCTCGACGAACGGCGCTTCGGGCTTCGAGAGGGTTTGCGCGAGCCGAAACCGCAGCCGCTTGTCGCCATGCTCATTGATCTCGACCAGGTACAGGCTGCCCGCGTCCGACTGCGTGATGCGGCGCGCCTGCGTGAGGATCAAATCGAGCAGCGTCTTGATGTCGCGCTCGGTGCCGAGCGCCACGCCGATGCGCGTCAGCTCGCCGATCTCGCGCGCGCGCTGTGCCGCCTCCCCGCGCGCGCGCGCCGTCTCGGCGCGCGCGGCTGCTTCGCGGAAGCCGGCCCGAATCGCGACCAGCAAGCGGCGCGGGCTGGTCGGCTGCGTCAGGAAGCCGGACAGAAACTCGGTGGGCAACCCTTCCGGAACATCGGTCTCGCCATTGCGACCCAGCGCGACGATCGCGCCCCCGGCGTCGACGAAGGCGCGCATGACGTCGACGGGAAACACCGAGCGGCTTTCGGCATCCAGCAGGAACACGGTCGGGCGATCGTCCGTAACGGCGAGGTCCTTGGGCTGTCGCACGACGCGCGCTTCCACCTGCGACGTCTCGAGCGCCGGGGCCACGGCGTCCGGACGCCACATCGGCGGATGGAGGAGGAGGTATCTCACGGCCGGGCGCCAAAACCGAAGCGCGCCAGCGCTCCTAGGACGACTTCACCCGCTGCAGGCCTTGCTGCGCCTCAGCGTATTGCGGGAAGATATCGATCGCGTGCTGGAACATTTCTATGGCCTTGTCTTTCTGGCCGCGATCCGAATAGAGCAAGCCGCGCGAATAGTAGGTCAGCGCTTCGGTCGGAATCTGGCGACTCATGTGCTCATCCGATGCCTGCCGCTGCAGCGCGGGCAGATTCGCATCTTTCATGAGCCGGCTCGCGATGTTGCGGATGATGTCGAACATGTGATCGCGCTGCATCCGCTCCGACTCGGTCTTCACGATCTCGCCCGTCTCGGTGTTGACGAGCCGGACGTCCACGCGGAAATCGCCGTAGAAATCGATGAACGTTCCCAGTATGACGTAGCGGGCGCCGACGAGCTTGCCGACCTTGGACGCCGTCTGGGGATCGACGCGCCCCTGCGCGCCGAGGTTCTGCTCATCGATCAGGTGCTGGACTTCCTGGCGCTCGACGACGCGCGCCGCGGGATTCTGCGACAGCTCGGAGATCATCATTCCGGCGATGCCGCGCTCGAGGGCGTCGAAGTCCTCTTTGCCCTGACCGTAGGAGCCGCCGTTGTTGAACGGGAGCACGGCGATTCCCGGTCGCGTGTCCTGGTCGCGATGCTGCGCCCCCAGGAGCACCGGTACCAGGCTCAAGACGGTCATTACGGCACGCGCGCGCATAGCTGCTCCTTCGGTCACAGGGTCACCTTCATGCCTTCCTGAGCGGCGACGACTTCGAGCGAACCCCGCCCGCCACGCGTTTTCGCGAACTTCCGCGCCGCCGCCAGCACTCCATCCATCTCTTTATCAGCGTGTTCGGGCTCATGATGAAAGAGCACGAGCTTCCTCGCGCCGGCCTCCCGCGCCAGCGTGACGGCTTCTTCGTATGTCGAGTGGCCCCAGCCACGGTGTTGCTCGAGCTCTTGCGGTGTGTACATGGCGTCGTGAATCAGCAGATCGACGCCCTTCAAGAACGCTACGAAGTCGCGCCGCCAGCTCTTGGAGACGTCGTATTGCCCGCCGGTGCCCAGTTCGTTATCGGTCACGTATGCCATGCTCGGCCCGCCGGTGGCGGGCGTGAGCCGAAATCCCAATGTCGTCCCCGGATGCCGCAACTTGATCGTGCGAACCCGGAACTCTCCGATCGCGAACTCGTCCCGGTCTACCTGCTGCACCGTCAACGACGCGGAGAGGGCATCGAGCGGCACGGGAAACACCGCCGGGTCCATCTGCTGACGCAGGATCGCTTCAAGCGACGTCGTGCCCTGTCGCGATCCCCAGATGCGCACCGTGTTGCCCGGGGCGAAAAACGGCTTGAAGTGCGGCAGCCCCTGGATGTGATCCCAATGCGCGTGAGACAACAGGATTTCCACTTTCACCGCGCCATTCTGTTTTTCGACCAGCTCTTGTCCCAGCGCGCGGATACCCGTACCGGCATCGAGCACGACCAACTGGCCGCCGGCGCTTTCGACTGCGACACACGGTGTGTTGCCACCGTAGCGCGCCGTCATACGCCCGGGAGTGGGAATACTCCCCCGGGTGCCCCAGAAGGTCACCGTGTACGTCATGCGTGTCGGCACGATGAAACTCGGGCTAAGTTACTGGTAATTAGTGACGTAGAACAAGTCGCCGCCTCACCCGCACGTCGTGATGCGTCTCACGCACCGCGTCCGGCAGCCTGCTCGAGGGCGCCGCGATCGCGGATGACGATGTCTTTGCGGCTCACGTCGATCATTCCCTTGTCAACGAGCTCTCGCATCGTCCGCGACACGGTCTCGCGGGAGGATCCGATCATCTGGGCGATGGTGTGATGGGTCAGCCGGCGCGTGATGCGCTGGCCGTCGGTTTCGTCGGCAAGATCGAGCAGCAGTTGCGCGACGCGGCCGTGGACGTCGAGCAAGACCAGGCTGCCGACTTTTTCGTCGACGCGGCGCAGCCGCCGCGACAACTCGCGCAGCAGCGAGAGGGCGATGCCCGGCGAATGCTCCAGGATGCCCTGGAAGTCTTCGCGCCGCAGCACGTACAACGTTGAGTCTTCCATCGCGATGACGTGCGCCGAGCGAGGCTCGTCATCGATCAAGGCCATCTCGCCGAAGAACTCGCCTTCGCCCAGCACGGAGAGAATGACTTCGCGCCCGTCTTCGCCGATGAGGACGACTTTGACCTGTCCTTTCGCAACGACATAGAGCGCGTCGCCGGGATCGTCCTCGAACAGGATGACGGAGTTCTTGGGATAGGCACGATCGCGGGCGACGTCCACCACCCGCTGCAGGTCGACGGCGGAGAGCTGGCTGAACAGCGGGACCTTTTGCAGCACGTCGGCAGCAGACACGGGAACACAGCTTACGGCCTGTCGGAAGCGGTGTCAATTGAAGCCGGAGGCCAAGTCTTGCCCCCAAGTTCGTGTGCCAGCTATATTTCCGCACTTCGTTCAGTCCGACAATTAGGCAAGGATGTGTGCAGTGAAACCCGGAATTCACCCGAAATACCAGCGGGCGACGGTGCAATGCGCGTGCGGCAACACCTTCGTGACGCGCTCCACCACGCCCATGATCCACGTTGAAGTCTGCGCCAACTGCCATCCCTTCTTCACGGGCAAGCAGAAGCTGGTCGACACCGCCGGCCGCGTGGAGCGCTTCCGCCAGAAATACGGAACCAAGGCCGGAGCGAGCTAATCCCGTGGAGACCCGACTCCGCCAGGCGCTCGCGCGGGCGGAGGAGGTCGCCCGGCAGCTGGCCGACCCCGCCACGGCGCGGAATCCAGCCAAACTCAAGTCCCTCGGCCGCGAACACTCCCAGCTCGACGCCATCCGGCAGACCCACCAGCGCCTCGAGCGCCTGGAGGCGGAGCTGGCGCAGGCACGCGAAGTCCTCGCCGACAAAGACCCTGAGATGTCGCAGCTGGCCCGCGCGGACGTCGAGCGGCTGCGACCTGAGATCGAGCGCCTCGCAGCGGAGCTCAACGAGCTCCTCACCCCGCGCGATCCGTTCGATGATCGCGACGCGATTGTCGAGATTCGCGCCGGGACGGGCGGCGACGAAGCGGCGCTGTTCGCGGCCGATTTGTTTCGGATGTATACGCGGTTCTGCGAGCGACGCGGTTGGAAAGTAGAGATCCTGAGTCTCTCCGAAGGCACGCTGGGCGGCCTGAAAGAAGCCGTGTTCGCCGCACGGGGTCCCAACGCCTACGGGACACTCCGCTATGAGTCCGGCGTCCATCGCGTGCAGCGTGTGCCGGTCACCGAACAGCAAGGCCGCATTCATACCTCCGCGGCGACGGTCGCCGTCTTACCGGAGGCTGAAGAAGTCGACGTGAAGATCGAAGACAAGGACTTGCGCATCGACGTGTTCCGTTCGGGCGGCCCCGGCGGTCAGAGCGTGAACACGACCGACAGCGCGGTGCGGGTGACGCACATCCCCACCGGGCTGGAGGTGAAGTGCCAGGATCAGAAGTCGCAGCTGCAAAACAAAATCAAAGCGCTCGAGATCCTGCGGTCGCGGTTGCTCGACCGCATGGTGGCCGAGCAAGAGGCGGCGCGCGCGCGCGACCGGCGCGCGCAGGTCGGCACGGGCGATCGCTCGCAGAAGGTGCGCACCTACAATTTTCCGCAGAACCGCGTCACCGATCATCGCATCCACTTCACGACCCACAACATCGACCAAGTGATGGACGGCAGACTGGACGAGCTGATCGCGGCCCTGAAGTCCGCGCAAGAGAAGGAGCGGATGAGTGCCTGAGGTGTGGGTGCTGCGACGCGTCGCGGACGAGCTCGCCCGTGCGTCAGCGTCGGTGGCTGATGGCGAAGCCACCGCGCTCTGGGCGGCCGTCGCGGGCCTGACCCCGGCGGAGGTCTGGCTGCGACGTGATGCGCCACCCGAGCCCGATATCGTGAATCGCTTTTGGCATGCCGTGGCGCAGCGTCAACGCGGTGTGCCGTTCGCCTATGCCACCGGCTCCGTCGCGTTCCGTACGCTGGATCTCGCGATCGATCCGCGTGCGCTCATTCCGAGGCCTGAGACCGAAGGCTTGGTGGACTTGGTACTGGCGCGGTGCTCGCACGGTCTCGTCGCGGACATTGGCACGGGGTCCGGCTGCATTGCGCTGTCGCTCGCGGTCGAAGGCCACTTTGAGCGGGTCGTTGCGGTCGAGCGGTCGCCTGCGGCGGCGGCGCTCGCGCGTGAGAACGTCGAACGGATCGCGCCCCAGACTCCCGTGGAGATTCGCGAAGGGAACCTGCTCACGCCGCTGGTGGACAAAGGGGAACGCTTTCACGCGATCGTGTCGAATCCGCCCTATCTGACCGCGCTCGAGTATGACGAGCTAGATCCGTCAGTCCGCGCCTTCGAGCCGCGCGCGGCGCTGGTCGGCGGCGTAGATGGCCTCGATGCCACGCGCGCGCTGTTCGCCGGCGCTCGCGCGCTGCTCGAGGCCGGTGGCGTACTGGCGCTCGAGATCGACGAACGGCGAGCCGATGCCGTGCGCGCGGTGGGGAACGAGCACGGGTGGCATGTCGACGTTCGCGCTGATCTGTTCGGCTGTCCGCGGTACGCGCTCTCTACCAAGGAGGACTAGTGCTCGAGGAGAAGGCGGAGGACTTAGGGCGCGTACTCGGCCAGACGGAGGAATACAAGGCGTTACGGCGCGCGACCGAGGCCCTCCGGGACGATCAGGCGGTGCAGAAGGTGCTCGCCGAGGCAGAACGGCTCGCGCAGGAAATCGAGCGCGTCGCGCAGCAGGGCAACGAGCCGACCAAAGAGCAGGTCGAGCAATACGACCGGGCGCTCCAAAGCGTCCAGGGAAATTCGGTGTATCAGCAGATGGTCGCGGCGCAGGCGAATTTCGAGAAACTCATGGCCAAAATTAATGCCCGCATCTACGAGGGCATCAAGAAGGGCGC
>JBKPDZ010000128.1:0-4212 GCA_046728135.1 Gemmatimonadota bacterium
GACTCCAGACTCCAGATTCCATGGCTCCGCCTCCTCACCCACCGCCAAACCTGGGCCATCGTCACCGGCAAATTCCTCGCCGACCCCGTCTGGTGGTTCTATCTGTATTGGCTGCCGAAATTTCTAGACAAGACCTACGGCATCAAGCTCGCGCAGATCGCCCTTCCTCTTATTACGGTGTATGTAATCGCCGACGTGGGATCGATCGGCGGTGGATGGTTGTCGAGCGCTCTGCTCAAGCGCAACTGGACCGTGAACCGCGCGCGAAAGACCGCGATGCTCCTGATGGCGCTCGCGATCGTGCCAACGGCGCTGGCGCCGCGCGCCGGCAGCATGTGGACGGCGGTATGCATCGTCGCGCTGGCCGCCGCCGCGCATCAGGGCTGGTCGGCGAACGTCTATACGCTCGCGAGCGACATGTTCCCGCCGAGTGCCGTGGCGTCGGTCTCCGGCATCGGCGGCTTCGCCGGCGCGATGGGCGGCGTTCTGTTCCAGTGGCTCACCGGCCGCATTCTCGATGCCACCGGAGGCAATTACGCGTCGATCTTTGCGGTCTGCGGATTTGCGTACGTGACGGCGTGGACGATTATTCATTTGCTGGCGCCGAGGCTTGAACCAGCAGATCCCTCGCGCCTACGGCGCTCGGGATGACATGCCAGTCCTTCTTGTTTTATAGAAGAAGCGAAGCGCGCTTGTCATCCCGAGCGAAGCGAGGGATCTACTTTTATGGGAGCACCCATGATTACACAGATCCTGCTTCTCTCCTTGCTGCAGTCCCCAAGCGCTAGGCCCGCCCCAAGCCCCAACACGCTCACCCCCGCCGAGCGTGCCGCCGGCTGGCGCCTCCTCTTCGACGGCCGCACGCTCACCGGTTGGCGCGGCCTCGGCTACGACACCGTCCCGACGGCGCACTGGGTCGTGGTGGACGGCACGATCAAGAAGATCGCGTCGGGCAACGTACCGCGCGTGGCCGACGGGCGGCCGCTGGTCGGCGGCGATCTCATGACCGTGGATTCGTTCGCCGATTTCGAACTGAGCTTCGAGTGGAAAGTCACGCCAGGCGCGAACAGCGGTGTCAAATACAACGTGTCCGAAGCGATGTCGATGGCCCAGGGAGGCGCGGGCACCCAGGGAGGCCCCACCCACTCCGCCCTGGGCTTCGAGTATCAGATTCTCGATGACGACCGCCACGAGGACGGCAAGCTCCCGACCCACCGCTCGGCGGCCTTGTATGACCTGATCGCGCCCAACGCGCAAATGGTAGGGGCGCAGCATGCTGCGCCCCTGCTACATCCCGTGGGTGAATGGAACCGCTCGCGCATCGTGTTCCGCGGTAGCCATGGCGAGCACTGGCTCAACGGGGAGAAGGTCGTCGAGTTCGAGCTCGGCACCGCGCGCATGGATTCGCTGCTCGCCGCCAGCAAGTACAAGACAATCCCGGGATTCGGGGATCGGCGTCGAGGGCACATCGTCTTGCAAGACCATGGAGACGAAGTCTATTTCCGGAGCATCAAAGTGAGGCCACTATGAAACGCCGTCGCTTCGTAAAAACCGTTTCCAGCGCCGGGCTCGGACTCCTCGGTGCACGCGCGCCGCTGTTCGCCAAGGGCTCTCCCAGCGAAAAGGTCGTCGTGTGCGTCATGGGCCTAAACGGTCGCGGTACCGTGCTCGCCCGGACCTTCGCCCGGGCGGCCAACGCCAGCGTCGCTTACGTCTGTGACGTGGACTCTGTGGTGCTCGCCAAGGGGATTTCCGCCACGAGCGATGCGCAACCGCAGCGCAACGGCCCCCATGGGCTCGGCGACTTCCGTCACGCGCTCGACGACAAGTACGTCGACGCGCTCGTGATCGCGGCGCCCGATCACTGGCACGCGCCCGCCGCCATCCTCGCCATGTCGGCCGGCAAGCACGTGTACCTCGAGAAGCCCTGCGGCCACAACGCGCGGGAAGGCGAGCTGCTAGTGGACGTGCAGCGCAGGACGAAGCGCGTGGTCCAGATGGGTACGCAGCGCCGCTCGTCGCCGCGCGCCATCGAGGCGATCCAGGCGATTCGAGACGGGATCATCGGCCGCCCGTACTTCGCGCGCGCGTGGTACGCGAACCGCCGCACGTCCATTGGGCGCGGCAATCCCGCGCCGGTGCCCACGAATCTCGACTACGAGCTGTGGCAGGGGCCGGCGCCGCGCACGCCGTACCGGGACAACGTGATTCACTACAACTGGCACTGGTTCCGCCGCTGGGGCACGGGCGAGATCTGCAACAACGGCACGCATGAGCTCGACGTCGCCCGTTGGGCCCTCGGCGTCGATCATCCCGTTCGCGTGACGTCCGCGGGCGGCCGCTACCACTTCGACGACAACTGGGAGTTCACCGACACGCAGGAAGCGGCGTTCGAGTTCGAGGGCGGCCGCGCGATCGCCTGGCAGGGGTTGAGCTGCAATCCCTATCCGGTTGAGGGTCGCGGCCGCGGGACGATGGTGCACGGCACGACTGGCTCGATGGTCCTCGACCAGGATGGGTACGTCGTGTACGACATGGACAACAAGGTCGTGAAGCAGAACGTCGCACCCCCGCCGTCGGGCACCGATTCGCTCGCGGTGAGCGGCGACGATCAGCTCACGGCGCTGCACATCGCGAACTTCATCGAAGGCGTCCGCACCGGCGCTCCCGTCAGCCAGCCGATCGATGAGGGCGCGAAGAGCGTGCTGCTGTGCCATCTGGGCAACATCGCCCAATGGACGGGTCGCGCGCTGCGCGTCGATGCCGCGACGGGCCGCATTCAGGGTGACGAGCAGGCGATGACTCACTGGCAGCGCGAGTATGCGCCGGGGTGGGCGCCCACGGTTTGAGGGAAGGGGGAAGAGGGACGGGGGAAGGGTACATCACTCTCAATCCAGATCGTTTCTTCGATTCCGATCCCGCAGTACGGCGTGTGGCACGTGCGCTGTACGAAGAGACTCGTGATCTCCCAATCGTGTCCCCTCACGGCCACGTGGATCCGCGCATCCTCGCCGAGGATGCGCCGTTCCCCGAGCCGGCGTCGCTGATCGTTCAGCCCGACCACTACATCCTGCGCCTGCTGTACGCCAACGGCGTTCCGCTCGAGACCTTAGTGAAGGGCGAACCGCGCCGAGTGTGGCAGTTGTTCGCCGACCACTATTACCTGTTTCGCGGCACGCCGACGGGGGCGTGGCTCGACTACGAGCTGTACGAGGTATTCGGTATTCGGGATCAGCTATCCGGTGAGACTGCGACGCGGATTTACGACCAGATTGCCGAGCAGCTCGCCGCTGCAGAGTTCCGGCCGCGCGCGCTGTTCGAGCGCTTCAACATCGAGGTGTTGGCGACGACCGACGCGGCCACCGACACGCTCGAGCATCATTGCGCGATCCGCGCATCGGGATGGAAGGGACGCGTTATCCCGACATTCCGGCCGGATGCCTTGTTCAAGATCTCCTCACCTGAGTGGCCGGCGGCGCTCGAGAAGCTCGGCGATATGCGCGGCTACACTGGGTTCGTCGAGGCGCTGACTGAGCGTCGCAAAAACTTCAAGCAGCTGGGCGCGACGGCGACCGATCATGCGGTACTCGAGCCGTACACCGCCGTGCTGCCCGAGGAAGAGGCCGCGCGTCTGTTTCAGCGCGCGCGCCAAGGCGAGGCGACGCCGGACGACGAGCGCCGCTTCACGGCTCACCTACTGATGGAAATGGCGAAGTTGTCGCTGGCCGACGGGCTGGTGATGCAGATCCACGCCGGCGCGCTGCGCAATCACAACACCCAAGTCTTTGAGCGCTTCGGTCCCGACATGGGCGGCGACATTCCGGTCGCGACCGAGTTCACGCGCAACCTGCGCCCGCTCCTCAACACCTACGGGAACGACGCGAGACTCACGCTGGTGCTGTTCACGCTCGACGAATCCACCTACAGCCGCGAGCTCGCGCCGCTCGCGGGCCACTACCCCGCCGTGCGCCTCGGCCCCCCGTGGTGGTTCCACGATTCCATGGAAGGGATGCGGCGCTTCCGCGAGCGGACCACCGAGACCGCGTCGATCTACAAGACCGCCGGGTTCAACGACGACACGCGCGCGTTTTGCTCGATCCCCGCTCGGCACGACCTCGCGCGGCGCATGGATGCCAATTACCTCGGCGGCCTGGTGGCGCGGCATGTGATCGATGAGAGCGATGCGCGTCGCATGGCGCGCGCCCTCGCGTA
>JBKPDZ010000129.1:0-14098 GCA_046728135.1 Gemmatimonadota bacterium
AGCGCGACCGGAAGCTCGTGCGACGGCCACGCTGTGTGTGCAGCCCATCCCAACATTCCGGCGGCGAGCGCGCCGGCGATCACGTAGTGACTCGCTCGCCCGCCCCCCCGCCAAAACATCAGTCCATCTGTCTCCGAATAAAGGTCGGAATTTCCATTTCGTTCAGCTCAGGATTCAGGGGCGCTTGCGCCCCCCCCGCCCCGCCCGGGTTCCCGCGCTTCGCCGCGACGTCCGGCTTCACAAAGCCCGGAGGTGGAGTCGGTGTCGGCCGAGCGCCGGGCCCGCGGAACGGCAGCACGCCCGCGGCGGCCCGTTGCGGCATGCCGGCGAGCGCGTCGGCCACTGCTCCAGTCTTGTCAAAGCCCGTCGCGATCACCGTGATCCGAACCTCACCGTGCATGGCCGGATCGTTCACCGCGCCGAAGATGATCTCGGCCTCATCGCCCGCCGCATCGTGGATGGCTTCGCTGATCTGCGTCACTTCGCCGAGGGTGAGGTCTTCGCCGCCCGTGATATTGATGAGCACGCCCGTCGCGCCGGCGATCGAGATGTTGTCGAGCAGCGGGCTCGAGATCGCCTGCTGCGCCGCTTCCATCGCGCGGTTCTCGCCGCGCCCCTGGCCCGTCCCCATCAGCGCCGCGCCCCCGTTCTGCATGACGGTGCGGACGTCGGCGAAATCTACATTCACCAGACCGGTGACGCAGATCAGCGCCGAGATGCCCTGCGTGGCGTGCAGCAAGACCTCGTCGGCCTTCTTGAGCGCATCCTGGAACGGAATCCCCTTCCCGACCACCGCGAGCAGCCGCTCGTTGGGGACCACGATCATCGTGTCCACGTGCTTGCGCATTTCGGCGATGCCCATTTCCGCCTGACGCATGCGCTTGCGGCCCTCGAACAGGAACGGCTTGGTGCAGATCCCGATCGTGAGGGCGCCGAGGTCGCGCGCGACCTGCGAAATGATGGGCGCCGCGCCCGTCCCCGTGCCGCCTCCCATGCCGCAGGTGACGAACACGAGGTCCGCCCCCTGCAGCGCGTGCAGCACTTCGTCGCGATTCTCTTCGATCGCCTGGCGGCCGATTTCCGGCCGCGCGCCGGCGCCGAGCCCGCGCGTCAGCTTCTTGCCGATCTGGACTTTGACATCGGCCTTGTTGTTGAGGAGCGCCTGAGCATCGGTATTCACCGATATGAACTCGACTCCGCTCACGTGCTCGTCGATCATTCGGTTCAGGGCGTTGCCGCCGCCGCCGCCGACGCCGACGACTTTCATGCGCGCGTTCTGCGTAACGGTTTCTTCGAGTTCGAAGATCATGGTTCTCCCCTAGGGCTCAGAAGAAGTCCTGCAACCATCGCTTGAGCGGTGCGAACAGCTTCTCTGGACGTGCACCGAACAACACGCTCGGCGTGGAGCCACCATGCGCGTGTTTGCGCGCCGCATACAGCACGAGACCGACCGGCACAGCGTAGCGCGGCGCCTGCACGCTGTCGACGAGGCCGGAGATGCCCAGCTCGGGGTGCCCGGAGCGCACCGGAACCGCGAAGACTTCGCGCGCCAGCTCGACCATCCCGGGCAGGTGCGCCGTGCCGCCCGAGAGCACCACGCCCGCCGGCAAGCGGCCGGCACCGTACCCCGCACGCTCGAATTCGCGGCCCACCAGCTGGAAGATTTCGTCCACCCGTTGGTGGATGATGTGCGCCAACAGCTCGCGGGGCGCGCTGCGCGCACCCTGCCCCGGCGTCGACGGCAGGCTCACGACTTCATCCGCGCTGACGAGGGGCGAGTACGCCGCCCCGTGGCGCTCCTTCAAGCGCTCCGCATCCGCCTGCGTCACGCCCAGCCCCTGGACGAGATCGCTCGTGACGATCGAGCCGGCGTACTTGAGCGACGCGAGGTGCCGAATCTTGCCTTCGTGAAAGATCGCGACGCCCGTCGAGCTGCCGCCTACTTCCACGAGCGCGACGCCGAGCTCTTTCTCGTCATCGGTCAGCACCGCGTACGATGCCGCGAGCGGCTCGAGGACCACGTCCGCCACGCGGTAGCCCGCGCGCTGCACGCTCTTGCGGAGATTCTGGGCCGCCGTCGACTGCGCGGTGACGAGATACATCTCCACTTCGAGCCGCGTGCCGGTCATGCCGATGGGATCCGAAATGCCGTGCTGCTGATCCACAACGTATTCCTGCGGGATGTCATGCAGCAGCTCGTGGTCGCGCCCCAGCGATACGGCGCGCGCAACCTCGTTCACGCGCCCGACGTCCTGCGCGCTGATCTCTTCGCCGCTGACCGCCACGACGCCGGTCGAGCTGCGCGCCGACACGTGCTCTCCCGCGATCCCACACGTGACGTCGTTGACGCGCGCGCCCGCCATCCGCTCGGCGTCCTTGAGCGCCGCGGCGACGGACCGCGTCGTCTCGTCGATGTCGCGCACCATGCCCCGCCGCACGCCGCTGTTTTTCGCGAGCCCGACCCCGAGAATCTTGGCCAAGGGGGAACGCGGCAGGTCACCCGCAACCTCCGCGATGACGGCGCACGTCTTGGTGCTGCCGAGATCGAGTCCGGCGACGAGGCGACGCTCGGGCATCAGACGCTACCGGCCCCCGCGGAGCGGCTCTTGCGCCGCACCACGATCTGCCCGTCGAAGCGGGCGTCGAGCTCGGCGTAGGAGCGCCGTTTAGCCGCCAGATCTCTCGCCACCAGAATCACCGCCTCGATCACCTCCGGCCCCGCGTCGCAGCCCAGCAGCACGCGATGCGCGCCGCCGCCGATTTCGAGAAGCACCGCACCGCCGCTGCGCGGCGATGCAGTGCGCCGCGCGGCGTTGATCGTTTGAAACAGCGCGGGATCGAACGCCTGCACCCGCGCGAGCACGCCGACGACACCACTATCCCCTGCCGGCACGATCGGCAGATCGAGACCGGTCAAATCGTACGGCAGCACGCGCCCGTCCGCGTCCACGGGCTCGAGCGCGCCGCGGCCGTTCATGGCCAGCGCCACGGGCTCGATCTCCCGCACGACCACCTTCAGCGACCCCGGCGGCCGGCGGCTGATCGTGGCGTCGGCGACGCCATCCAACCGCCGCAGCCGCTCGGCGAGCGCGTCCGTGTCGTCGAAGACACTCGCGTGCGGCGACAGTCGCAACGCGGCCAGCACCTGGTCGGCATCGAGATACCGGATGCCGACCAGCTCCACCTGCCGCACGTGGAAGAACGCGATGCGGCGGAGCAGCAGTGGCGCCGTCGTCCAGACCACCAGGAGCGCCATCGCCGCACCGGCCCAGATCAGCACACGCCAAGAGACCCGTGGCATGCGCGGCACGCGGAGCTTCCATTTCACGCGAGCGCTCCCCGCTCCCTGCTCCCGGCTCGCAATATGTCCAGCAGCTCGGGCCCCACCCGCGTGACGTCGCCGGCACCCAGCGTGAAGACGACGTCGCCTTTGCGCACCGCGCGCGCGACGTGGTTCGTCAATCCCGCCCGATCGCGCACGCCGACTGTCGCCGCGCCCGCCCGTGTCGCGCCGCGCACCACGAGATGATGCGTCACGCCCGGCTGCGGCTGCTCGCGCGCGGCGTAGATCGGTGCGACGACGACCATGTCCGCGGCGGCGAGTGCCCTTCCCAACGCTTCGCCGTGCAGCGCCGTGCGCGAAAACAGGTGCGGCTGAAACACCGCGATCAGCCGCTGGCCGGGGAATGCCTGTCGCGCCGCGGCCAGCGTCGCCGCCACTTCCGTCGGATGGTGCGCGTAGTCATCCACCACGGTCACGCCACCCGCTTCCCCCAGCCGCTCGAACCGCCGTCCCACGCCGCGGAACTCTCCCAACGCGCGCGCGCCCGCCCGCACGTCGGCGCCGAGCGCCTGTAACACCGCGAGCGCGGTGGCCGCATTCCGGACGTTGTGCAAGCCGGGCACCGCCAGCGCGAGCTCGACCGTTTGTCCACCCGGCAGCGCAATCATCGCGCGCGAGCCGCCCGGCTCGAGCCGCACCGCGCGAATGCGCACATCCGCCGTCGCACCCTGACCGACGCGCCAGACCGGCGCCTCGAGTTTCAGCGCGACGCGATCCGCGCCGGGGTCGTCGCCGCCGACGATCACACGCGCCGCGCCTCCGGCGAAGTCCGCGAACGCATCCTCCAGCGCTGCGATGCTGCCGTAACACTCGAGGTGATCGGCTTCGACGTTGTTGACCACGGCGACCGTCGGCCGGAGCGACAAAAACGCCTTGTCGTACTCGTCGGCCTCGACGATGAACAACTGGTCACCGCCAATCCGCGCGTTGCCACCCCATGCCGCGACGCGGCCGCCGGCGAGTCCTGTGGGGTTCTGTCCGGCGGCCGTGAGTGCTTCCGTGACCATCACCGTGGTGGTCGTCTTGCCGTGCGTCCCGGCGACCGCCACGAGGGTCGATTTGCCGCCTCCCCCTCCTCCATTTACCAGGTCCCCCAGCGCGTCGGCGCGACGCACCACGGGGAGGTCCAACGCCCGGGCCCGTTGCAGCTCGGGATGCTCCCGCGGGACTGCCGCCGTAACCACAACTGCCCGCGCCCCATCGACATGGCTGGGGTCGTGGCCCTGCCAAACACGAATTCCCAGGGCGGTCAGATCAGCGACGCCGGCCCCAGAAGTGTCTGAATCACAACCAGTTATGGTTACTCCCCGGTGCCTGGCAATCAGCGCCAGGGCGCTCATCCCCGCCCCGGCTATGCCCATGAGGTGAATGGGACGGGGATCCCCGGTTCGAAACAAGGTCATCTGTGGGCAGCTAATATAGGAAATCTACGCGACTTGCGAAAGCTCCAATACCTTCCCGATGATGGTTCGGGCGGCATTCGGGTGACCCCGTCCGCGGGCACTTTTGGCCAGGGCGCCGAGTCGTTTGTCGTCGTGGACGAGCGGCAGGACCGTTTTTGAGAACGCGTCCGGCGTGAACTCCCGCTCGAGGAGCAGCACGCTCGCGCCGGCGCTGGCGAGCGCGCGCGCGTTGAAGGTTTGGTGATCAGCGGCCGCGGTCGGAAGCGGCACGAGGACGCTGGGCTTCGCCCACGCGCACAGCTCTGAGACCGTCATCGCGCCGGCGCGCGCGATGACCAGATGCGCGGCGGCGTACGCCACGCCGATGGGATCGAAGAAGCCGCGCACGGCAACTCGCCCCGGCACCGCGAGCGACGCGTAGCGGCCCAAGTGCATGGTGCCTGTGCCCCACAACAGGTTCACGTCACCGAGCAGGCCAAGCTGCAGCACGCGCGCGATCGTCGCGTTGAGCGCGCCCGCGCCCTGGCTTCCGCCAAACACCAACACGGTGCGACGCTCAGCCGACAGACCAAACGCCGTGCGTGCCGCATCCGGATCGATCGGCGTCTGCGGCGGCGGCGTAATGGGATTGCCGAACACGAAGACCTGCGTGTGCCGGCCTGGCGAGAGACGGAGCCGGGCTTCCGGAAATCCGAGATGGACCTGCCGCGCGCCGCGCGCGAGCAATCGCTGCGTGAGCCCCGGAAATGCATTCTGCTCCTGCAGCGCCGTGGGAATGCGCGCGCGTTGCGCGCGCCACACGACGGGACCGGCCGCGTAGCCACCCGTGCCGATCACAATCGCGGGCCGTTCGTCGCGCAACACCTGCCCTGCCGCGCGCCACGCCCGCACCGCGATCAGCGGCCAGCGCGCGTTGCGCCACCAGGCGCGGCGGTAGATCGGCTCCATCGGCAGCAAATGAAACCGAAACGGATGGTTTGGAAGAATCTGCGCTTCGATGCCCCGCGACGCGCCGACGAGTACGACGTCGTGGCCCCGCTCAGCTGCGACCCGAGCGAGGGCGAGCGCGGGCATGAGGTGGCCGCCGGTGCCGCCGCCGGCGATGAGAATCTTCAAATGCGGAATGCGAAATGCGGACTGCGAAATCTATCGGTGAGGTTCGAACAGTAGGCTCGAGGGTCGAAGCTCACCCTAACATTTCGCACTCCGCATTTCGCATTTCTCATTGCGTTGCTTTCCTAGCTCTCCCCACGCTCGCCAACACACCAGTCGCCGCCAGCGCAACGATCAGCGAGGACCGTCCATACGACATGAAGGGTAAGGTTACACCAGTCGCGGGAATCACCGCGAGACTCACGCCAATGTGCAACACGACGCTGAGCCCGATCATCACGCTGATCCCGGTCGCGAGCAGCTGGCCGAAAGAATCCGGCGCATGACGCGCGATGCGGAACCCCAGCCACACGAACGTGCCAAACAGCAGCGCGATCGCGACCACACCGACAAAACCCCATTCCTCACCGATCGTCGAGAAAATGAAATCGGAGTACGCATACGGCAGGTAGCCGAGTTTCTGCTGGCCCTGCCCGAACCCCGCGCCGAGCAGCTGCCCCGCCCCGATGCCGGTGAGCGACTGCTGGACCTGCCATGTCGCTTCCGCCGGAGCGGCGCCCGGATTCAAGAACGTCAGCACGCGCGCGAGCCGATATTGCGCCGTAGCCACCGCGCCGAAGAGGAGCGGACCTGCCGCGACGGCAAGCGCGAGGAAGTGACCGATCCTCGCCCCCGCCGTGAACATCACGCTGCCGGCAAGCAGCGCCACGAGCAACGCCATCGAGAGATGGGGCTCGAGAAAAATCAGACCGGTCACCGGCACGAGGATGACGACGAACGGCAACACGCCGTTCTTGAAGTCGCGGACCTGCTCGCCCTTTTTGGCGGCGAGCATGGCGCACCACACCACGACCGCGAACTTCGCGAGCTCGGAGGGCTGGAGCGTCAACACGCCGAGGTTGACCCAGCGGCGCGCCCCGTTGATCGTCGGCGTGATGGGATGCGTGAACGGCAGCAGCGGAATGATCAGCAAGAGCGCCGTCACTGCGAGGAGCGGCCACGCCCACTCGCGCCAGCGATGGTAGTCGATACGCGCGAACACGATCGCGAGCAAGCCACCGACCACGGCGCCGACCGCCTGCCGCAGCGCGAAGCTCGCGCCCACCTGGCCGCCGGCTGTCGTGACGAGACTCGACGCCCCATACACCGCCGCCAGGCCGAAGACCACGAGCACCGCGGTGACGACGGCGAGCAGCCGTCCTTCCCAGGTCACAGCGCTTCGACTAGTCGCCGGAATGTGGCCCCCCGCTCCTCGTAGTTCTTGAACATGTCGTAGCTCGAGCAGGCCGGAGACAGCAGCACCGCATCACCCGGCTGGGCCGCCCGCCGGGCGCGGCCCACCACGTCTTCGAACGTCGTGCCACGCTCGAGCGGCACCTTCCCGCCGAGATCCTGTTCGACCAGTGGGCCTGCTTCACCGTACGCAATCACGAGCCGGCAGCGATCGGCCAGCAGTCGCGCCAGGCTCGTGTACGGCTCGCCCTTATGCCGCCCGCCGAGCAGCAGCACGAAGGGGCGCTGCATCGCGAGCACGGCGACTGTCGTTGCCGCGATGTTCGTGGCCTTCGAATCATTGATCCACAGGACGCCGCGCACGTCGCGCACCGGCTCGAGCCGGTGCGGCAACGCACGAAACGAGCGCAGCCCTCCCCCGAGCAACGGCGCCGGAACGCCGGCCTCGTGCACCGCCAACGCCGCCGCCAGCGCATTCGCGACGTTGTGGTCACCCAGGAGATGGAGCTCGTCGCGCGTGATCAGGGGTTCCCCGTCCAGCCGCAGCGCGCGCTGCGGAGCGTCGTACCACGCATCCGCGGGTTTCGCGAGCGAGAACGACACGCGCCGGCCGGGCACGCCGTGCGCCAGGTCCAGCACGAGCTGGTCATCGGCATTGAGCACCCAGACGTCGTCCGCGCGCGCGTTCCGAAAGAGCAGCCGCTTGTCGGCGTAATACGCCTCCGGCGATGGATACCGATCCAGATGATCGGGCGCGAGGTTCGTCAGCACACCCACATCGGGGGCGAAATTCGGGCTGTCGTGGAGCTGGAACGACGAGACTTCGAGACTGATCCATTGATAGCGCTCGTTCGCCATCGCGAGGTCGGTCACCGGCCGCCCGATGTTTCCCGCGGTGGTCGACGGCAGGCCGGCCGCGCTGAGCAAATGGGCGACGAGCGCGGTCGTCGTGGTCTTCCCGTTCGTCCCCGTGATGGCAATGCTGCGCGTGCCCGGCTGCAATATGGCGAGCGCGCGGAAGCCGAGGTCGAGCTCCGAGACAATCTCCACGCCCGCGTGGCGCGCCGCCGCCAAGACGGGCGCATCGGGCGGGACGCCCGGGGAGACGATGACGCCGGCAGCGTGCCGAATTTTGGTGAGATCGTGGCGGCCAATGTCCACGTCGACCCACGGGACGCCCCGCAGCGCCTCGGCGGCGGCGCCGGCGTACGGATGATCGGATGCGTCGCTCGCGTAGACCCGCACGCCGTCGCGTGCGAGCAACCGCGCCGCGGCCACTCCGCTTTTGCCGAGCCCGATGATCGCGACGACGCTGCCCGGCTTGCGCCAGGCGTCCGGAGCGATCCGTTCCATCACCGGACTTTTAGCGTGGCCAGCGCGATCATCGCGCACAGCACCCCCAGGATGTAGAACCGCATCACGACCTGCGGCTCGGCCCAGCCGAGTTTTTCGAAGTGATGATGCAGCGGCGCCATCCGGAAGACTCTGTGGGCGTCCGCGTATTCCTTGCCGTAGCGCCGCTTGCGCCATTTGTAGGTGGTGGTCTGAATCAGGACCGACAGCGTCTCCGCCGCGAACACGCCGCCGGCAATGAGCAGGAGGAACTCGGTCTTCAACAGGATCGCGACCGTCCCGAGCGCCCCGCCGATCGCCAGCGCGCCGGTATCCCCCATAAAGACTTGCGCCGGATGCGCGTTGAACCACAAGAATCCGAGCGCGCCCCCCATCAGCGCACCGCAGAAGATCGTCAGCTCACCGGCGCCGGGGAGATGCAAGACACCGAGGTAGCGCGCCGCGTCCACGCGTCCGAACAGGTAGCAGAAGATCGCGAAGGCGCCGACGGCGATGACCGTGAGCCCCGCCGCGAGGCCATCGAGGCCGTCCGTCAGGTTCACCGCGTTCGAGCTCGCGGTCGTCACGAACGTCACAAACGCGAGATAGATCGGCCACGGCAGTATCCAGACGATGTACTTGAAGAACGGCAACTGCGTCGCGTTGGGGTCGACACTGTTGGTCAGCGGAAAGAGCAGGAGGTACACACCCAATCCGACGCCGAACGAGACCTGGCCGACGAGCTTCCAGCGCGCCACGAGCCCCTGGGACTGGCCTCGGACGATCTTCAGGTAGTCGTCGAGAAAGCCGATCAATCCCATCCACAACGTCGCCGCAACGGCGACGATGACGTACCGGCTGTCGAGCCGCGCCCAGAGCACGGTGGGCACGACCGTCGCCAGGATGATGATGAGGCCGCCCATCGTCGGCGTGCCGCGCTTGCCGTGGTGACTCGTCGGCCCCTCGGCGCGGACGATTTGCCCGATGCGATGCTCGCGCAGCTTCCCGATGATCCAGGGCCCGACGATGAAGGCGAGCAGCAGCGCCGTGACGGTCGCGCCGGCCGCGCGGAACGTGATATAGTTGAAAAGATTGAAGAAGATGTGCTTGCGGGCGAGCGGCGCGAGTAAATGATAGAGCATCAGGTCAGATAGTTGAGGACACGTTCCAAGGCCACTCCCCGTGACGCTTTGAGCAGCACCAGCTCATTGCCGCGCAGCGCCGATTTCAGCTTCGGCCCGAGCGCGTCCGGGTCGCCAGCGGTGATGAGCCGGCCACCCAGCGCTTCGCGCAGCGATTCGAACACACGCGCGAAGGTGCCGACCGCGGCCACCAGGGCCGGCTTGCGCTGGGCGATTTCGCGCGCCGCTTCGGCGTGCAATCTTGCACTTTCCGGTCCTAACTCCAACATCGTGCCCACCACGACCACCAACGGCCGCCGCTGCCGGCGCGCCAGCCAGGCCGCCGTCTGCACCGCCCGCCGCAGCGACGCTGGATTGGCGTTATAGGTGTCGTCGATGACCAGGAGGTTGCCGATCTCCCGCACATCGCCACGTCCCTCGGGGAGCAGGACACCGGCCAGGGCGCGAACCGCGGCATCGTGATCCACGCCCGCGCGCTGGGCGACCGCGAGGGCGATCCGGGCATTCTCGAGCTGATGAATCCCCAGCGCCGGGAGCGTGATCTTCTCGCCGGAATCGAGCGACAAGCGGGGTCGGCCGGCCCGGTCGAGATAGCGGTCGAGCAGGCCGTCGTCGGTGCTCTTCCCCGGCAGCGCCGCCGGGATCACCTGGGTGCGCCGTCGCGCCTCGGGCCACATCGCTTCCGGCCCCGTGCCGATGATGGCCACCGGGGCGCCATCCAGCAGCGCCAATTTCTCGGCCATCACACCCTCCAGCGAGCCGAATCCTTCGACGTGCGCATAGCCGATGTTCGTGATGACCGCGATCGTGGGCTCGATGATGTCCCGGAGGCGCGCGATCTCTCCCGGGACGCTCGCGCCCGCTTCGACGACCAACGCCTCGGTGTCCTCGGGCGCGGCCAGGATGGTGAGCGGCACACCCACGAGATTGTTGAGGTTGCCGGCGGTCGCGTGCACGCGGTAGCGCGCGCCGAGTGCGGCGCGAATCATCTCCTTGGTGCTCGTCTTGCCGCTCGAGCCGGTGATGGCGACGACCGGCGTCCCCGCGGGCAGCATGCGGCGCCGCGCGCGCGCCAAGAGACCCAGCGCCGTGAGCGTGTCGTCGACTTCGAAGAACGGCAGGCCATCGACCGGCGGCGTGCCGCGTCTGACCACGGCGGCAATCGCACCCTGCTCTTGCGCTTTGGCCAGGAAGGTGTGGGCGTCGAACTTGTGACCCTTGAGAGCAACAAAGAGGGTGCCGGGTGTCAGGTGTCTGGTGTCGGTGGAGACGGCGTGAAAGCTGAGCTTCGCGGGCGCGGGCACACCCAGCGCCGCGGCAACCTCGTCGCTGGTCCAAGCCCGTCCGACCATCAATTCGCTCCCAAACTGCGCACCACTTCCCGCTCGTCGAACGGCTCTTTGGTCGTCCCGACGACCTGGTAGGTCTCGTGCCCTTTGCCGGCGAGCAGGATCGTGTCGCCTTGCCGCGCCAGCTCTAACGCCTGGGCGATCGCCGCGCGTCGATCGGCGATCCGATAGTGCGAGCGGCGCGACATTCCCATTTCGACATCATCCAGAATCCGCTCGGGATCCTCCGTGCGCGGATTGTCCGACGTCGCGATCGCGACATCGGCCAGGCGGACGGCGATCTCCCCCATCGGCGCCCGTTTGCCGCGATCGCGGTCCCCACCGGCGCCGAACACGACGATCACGCGTCCTCCCCCTCCGCGCTCCGGCGCGGTCACCTCGCGCACGGTTTCCAGCGCCCGTTCCAGCGCGTCGGGGGTGTGCGCGTAATCGCGCAGAATGACGCAGGGATCGACGGCGATGCGCTCCATGCGCCCAGGGACCTGCGGCGCCGTCGCCAGGCGCTCCGCAACCACGCGCGGCGATACCTCGAGGCCGACGGCACAGGCCGCCACACCCAGGGCGTTGGCGACGTTGAACCGGCCGAGCAACGGCAGCGTCACTGGTTGACTCCCCTGTGGCGTGACGAGCGTGAACCGCGCGCCCTTCGCGTCTACACGCACGTCGCGCGCCGTCACGTCGGCGGTCTGCGCGATGGCCGAGAAGGTGATGCGGCGGGGCGTCCGCGGCAGACGCGCCCAGGCGGCGTCGTCGACATTGATGACCGCGAGCCCGGAGTCGGCCAGGTACCCGGCGAGCTTGGCCTTGGCCGCGAAATACGCGTCGAACGTCTCGTGGTAGTCGAGATGGTCGCGCGTCAAATTCGTGAAGATGGCCGCGCGGAACAGCAACCCGTCGACGCGCCCTTGATCGAGACTGTGCGAAGACACTTCCATCGCGACACCGCGGGCGCCGCGCTCGACCAGCGCCGCGAGGGTCGCCTGCAGATCGATCGGACCGGGCGTCGTGAGATTGCCCGCCTCGCTCTCGACCGGCGCGCCCGCTGGATCAAACGCGCCGAGCGTGCCGATCGCGCCCATCGGCCAGAGCGTGCTCAACACATGCCGCGACAGAATGACGGACGTCGTCTTGCCGTTCGTGCCGGTCACGCCGATCAGCTGCAGTCGTGCCGCCGGTCGTCGGTACCAGGTCTCGGCGGCGATCGCGGCGGCGCGCCGGCCGTTCCGCACGACGATCTGCGGAATCGCACCCGCGACCGGGGGGGGCTGGCGCTCCTCCACCAGCGCAGCGGCGGCGCCGCGTGCGACCGCATCGGCCAGGAACTTGTGACCATCGAGCACAGCGCCGTGCACCGCACAGAACAGCATGCCGGGCTCGAGCCGGCGCGCGTCGGCTGTAAGCCCGGTGATGTCGGGCAACGGAGTCTCCGGCGCCTCGACCAGAACGCCGGCACGCGCCAGCGCGTCCACGACTTCCTGCAGCGAGCGACTCACGGACGGGTAATCGCGGTCGGCGGCAGTTCCCCAAACACCGTGACGGTCGTGCCCGCGGCGGCACCGGCGCCGGCGGCGGGCCAAGTATGATGGACCACACCCCAGCCTTTGACGACGACCTTGAAGCCGCGCTGGTGCAGCGTACGGGCAGCCTCGCGCAAGGGACGGCCGGTCACGTTGGGAACGAGCCGGTCCGGCTCCGCGGCGGGTGGGGGCGCGCTGTCGGGGACATACGGCCACTGCACGACGTACGGCACCACGCCGTCGGGCGCGTCGAGGGGCGCATGCGCGTCCGTGGAGGCGACGTTGGACAAGCGTGCGCGATCGAGCGCGACGGTGCGCGCCGCGAGCGCCTGCTCGAGCATCGAGCGGGTGACCGGCGCCGCGGTCTGCGCCGCGAAGTAGCTGCCCCGCTGCGGATTGTCGATCTTCATCACGACGACGAGCTGTGGCGCGTCGGCGGGGAAC
Organism: Gemmatimonadota bacterium; assembly: GCA_046728135.1. Taxonomy (GTDB): domain Bacteria; phylum Gemmatimonadota; class Gemmatimonadetes; order Gemmatimonadales; family GWC2-71-9; genus 20CM-2-65-7. Next base: position 12,877 of record JBKPDZ010000129.1, read on the forward strand.
AACGCCGCGAAGGACGCGGTGTACTGGCCGGCCGCATAGCGGCCGCCGACGACGCGCCGCGCCGTGCCGGTCTTCGCGGCGAGCTGGAAGTTGGCGAGGGCCGCACGCTCCCCTGTGCCTCCCGGGTCGACCACGCCGCGCAGCAAGTCGCGCAGCTTGGCCGCGACCTGTGGCGACACGACGCGACGCACGGGCTCGGATCGATGGCGGTAGAGCGCTTCACCATTGGGTCCGCGGATTTCGCGAATCAAGGTCGGCTCGAGCAGCACGCCGTCGTTGGCGATCGCGCCGTAGGCCGCGGCGAGCTGGATCGGCGTGACCGCAAGCTCGTACCCGATGGCGAGACTCGCCGAGCTCGGGCGGGACCACTCACTGGGCGGCCGGAGCCGCCCCGGTGACTCCGCGGGGAAATCCACGCCGGTCGGCGCACCGAACCCGAACGCCCGCAGCACGCCGTACTGTTCATCGGGGTGGAGCCGCGCCGCGAATTTCACGAGCGCAATGTTGCTCGAGACTCGGATGGCGTCCGCCAGCGTGAGCGACGGCAACGGGTGCTCATCGGTGACGATGCGGTCCGCCAGGCGGTAGCGCCCCCCTTCCCCCGACACGCGCTCGCCCGGGCGTACGCGATCGTACATGATGAGGGCGGCCGCCGCGAAGATTTTCGCCAGCGATCCCGGCTCGAAGGTCTCCGTGAAGGCACTGGGCCGCATGCTGCCGTCGGCGCGTCGCGACGCGACGGCCAGAATCTCCCCGCCCACGGGATCCAGCATCACGACGTCGCCGCCGTCCGCTTCCATGTTGTCGATGGCGTCGTCGAGCGCCCGCTGCGCGATCTCCTGCAGCTCGGCATCGATCGTGAGGACGATGTCATTGCCGGCCACGGGCTCGGAAATCACCCGTGCCGGCGATTCGTACTCCCGACCGGCGCGATCCTTCAACACGACGGCCGCACCCGGCGTGCCCGCCAGCAGCGTATCCAGCAGCCGTTCGAGACCACCTCCACCACCTCCAGAACCTCGACCATCCTCGCCCACCCTTCCGATCACCGCCCGCGCAAACTCGGTCGCGGGATAGAAGCGACGCAACACCGGCTCGAGATGGATGCCGCGGAGGGCGCGGAGCGGTTGTACTTCCCGCGTCGTGAACGGGCCCGCGAACCAGGCATAGCGGCGGTGCAGCGCGCGCTCCATGTCGCGCGGCGCGAGTCGCAGCTGGCGCG
>JBKPDZ010000130.1:0-6026 GCA_046728135.1 Gemmatimonadota bacterium
GTCGCTCGCGACCGACGAGAGACCGAGTGCCGCCGTGTAGATGAGCCCGAGCTGACGGCGCTGCACCTCGTTCACCTCGCCGCTCTGGCCGCGCTGCAGCGTCTCGGCGAGCACCAGGATGGACGTCAGCGGCGAGCGCAGGTCGTGCGCCACGTCCATGAGCAGCGCGAGGCCGTCGTTGCCCGAGAGCTGTTGCGCAAACGTCTGCGCCCAGTTCGGCTGAATCGTGACGCGCACGCGCTCCATCGCCACGAGCAGCGGCAGGAGTTCCGAGTCGGGGACGCTGAAATCGCTCCAGCTTTCCACCACCACACTGCGCAGCAGCTCGAGGAAGCGGCGACCTAGGGCCGAGTGAATCCGGGGATCGACTTTCGGCCGCACCGGCACGGCCGGCGACGCGGCGAACCACGCCACGTGAATCGCCGACGCCACGAGGCCGAGCAGCTCGGAGACTTCGTCCGACGTGGTCGAGCGGGGACGCTTGCCCGATCCCGTCAGGACCGAGCGGATCGCGTTGTTGAGGACCTTACACGGAACGCAACGGGCATCCGCGCCAAACGGGTGCGGCGGCGCAGGCGTGTTCCGCGGTTGTAACGGAATAGGCATAGCTGGAGGTGAGACCCGCTGAGAGGACATCAAGCCTCATACCCTAGTGGATTGACCAGGTTTCATCCCAGGATGCCCTACAACACGATCCAGCCTTCACGGATGGCATAGCGCACCAGGTTGGCGGTGTCGTGGACGTTCAACTTTTTCATCAAGCGACCGCGATGAAATTCCGCGGTTTTCACGCTGATATGCAGGACTTCCGCAATCTGCTTGGTGGATTTCCCTTCCCCCACCAGTTGCAGGACTTGACGCTCCCGCGGCGTCAGGCGGGATCCGTCCGACGCGGGGGTCGCCAACCCGTCCACGATCGCCTGGGACGCTCCAGGGCTCACATACAGCCGGCCGTCCCGCACTTCCTCTATAGCGTGCACGAGCTCATCACAGCCCTGACTTTTCTGCACGAAGCCCTTCACACCCACCTTGAGCGCCTCGCGGACAAAGCGGGTGTCGTCCACACCGGAGAGGAGGATCACGGGACATTCGGGGGCGATGCGGGCGATTTCGCGGGCGGCGTCTACGCCGTTGAGCACGGGCATGGCCACGTCCAGGACGGCGACATCCGGCGACAGGCGCTGGACGGCATCGACCGCTGCACGGCCGTCCGCCTCGTCCGCGACGACCTCGAGCCCCCGCTGTTCGAGCAATGCTCGCAGAGCCTGCCGCAGCACGAGATGATCATCCGCCAGAACGAGGCGAAGGGGTACCGAACGAGAAGCGGGGCCCGGCGACATCGGTCTCAATTTGGTCGACCGTAGCCTCTTCGGCCAGAGCGATTTAGGGGCTCAGCCGAGCCGCTTGCGGCGCTTGGATGGTTTGGGGGGAGGCTTGTGTTCGAGCAACGGCCGGCGCGTTGCGCCGAGGCCAAACCGGTCGAGCAGTGACTGTTTCTGCTCGATCCGCTTCCGCATCTCGTCTGGAGCCTTCGCCCGAAGCCGCTGTATGGGAGAGCAGTCACGGCACTCCATGGGATCGTCCCTCGCTCGGGTTGCCAACCCTCCCCACGGTCAAGTTTCGGGCCCGCCGACTGTGCGGAAACCCTACAGGATCGCCCGCACGCTCGCCCGAATTCTGTGGCCGACCCGCACCACGAGCGGCGCAGGCACTGCAGCGAGAACCCACGTGTTGCGCGCATGCAACACGACACGTTACGCGGGGTACAGGATGTCGCAAGGGCGCCACATGGCGCGGAGCGGCATCTCGCAAGTCATTGTGATATCGGATGTTTCGGGATGCCCGGCAATCAGGCTCGTTCCCTGCTCACGCCGTCGGTTGGGAATCACACAACGAGGGTCGCTCGATGCCTACGCCTGCATCTCCACATCGCGCTCCGCATTTCCATCCCAACCCACAGGCCGCGCCTGGCGTCATCGGGTTGCCGCCGCTCAATCCGCAGGTGAAAGCGGGGATCCGATTCCTGGTCGTGGACGACGATCGCACGCTGCGCGAGAGCTGTTCGAACCTGCTGCAGCTCGACGGCTATCAGGTCACGGCCGCCGGTCGCGGTCCCGAAGCGCTGGAGCTGCTCCGCCATCGCAAGTTCGACATCGTCCTGCTCGACCTGTACATGAGTGACGTCTCCGGGTTCGAGCTGCTGCGCGCCGCGCTCGAGACGAGCCCGGATACGATCGTCATCATGATGACCGGCAACCCCAGTGTCGCCACGAGCGTGGAGGCGTTACGCCTGGGCGCCTGGGACTATCTCCCCAAGCCGTTTTCCGCGACACACTTCCAGATTCTGGTCGGCCGCGCGGTGCACACCGTCAGCGTCGCGCAGGAATCGAAGCAGCAGCAGGCCGATTTCGCGAAGGAACACGGCAACAGCGATCGCGTCCAGGTGCTGGGTGTCTCGCCGATATTCCGGCGGGCGATCGACCTCGCGCGGCGGGTGGCACCGACCGATGCCTCCGTGTTCATCACCGGCGCGAGCGGGTCGGGCAAGGAGCTGATCGCCCAGTTCATCCACGCGCACAGCCGGCGCAGCAGCAAGCCGCTCGTCGCCGTGAACTGCGCCGCGCTGCCCGAAGCGCTGCTCGAATCGGAAATGTTCGGGCACGTGAAGGGTGCGTTCACCGGCGCGGTGCGCGACAAAGCCGGACTGCTCGAGACCGCCAACGGCGGCACGCTGTTCCTGGATGAGCTGCTCGAGATGTCCAAGCCGACGCAGGCGAAGCTGCTGCGCGTGATTCAGGACGGCGTCGTCCGCCGCGTCGGCAGCGAAACGACCGATGCGGTCGTCAACGTGCGCTTCATCGCGGCCACCAATGGCGACCCGGAAGAAGCGGTCAAGTCGGGCCAGCTGCGCGAAGATCTCTACTACCGCCTGCGCGTTGTCCCGATCTATGTCCCGCGACTCAAAAATCGCCCGGAAGACATCCCGCTGCTCGCCAATCATTTCCTGAATTACTACTGGCGCGCGCACCGGGATCAAAAGAGCGCCGTGCCGACGCTGTCGGAGACCGCGATTCGCGCGCTGCGCGCGCACAGCTGGCCCGGCAACGTGCGTGAGCTCCAGAACGTCATCGAGCACGCGGTCGTGCTCCTCGAGCCCGGCGCCGAGCTGCGCGCGGAGGATCTGCCGTTCCTGCAAGGCGGGGGCGCGGGGAGCGGTGGAAGCGGCGTGGTCAGCACGGTCAGCGCGGGATCGGCGAGCGGGGTGGTCGACCAATCACCGGCGGTCGCGGCCATGGAATCCCAGGTGGTCCCCATGCCACTCGAGGAGACCTACCACGTCGCGCGCGAGCGGCTGCTGGCGGAGTTCGAGCGACGCTACCTCACGTGGCTCGTCGCACAGGCCGGCAACAACATCTCCAAGGCGGCCCGCATCGCGGCCGTCGACCGGACGACGCTGTATCGGTTGATGGAGCGGCACGGGCTGCAACGCATCCTGTCCGTAAACCCCGACGCGGCGGAGTCAGCCCCAGCAGGTACGGAAGCCTAGGCCGCGGACGTCGCCTTCTTGCGCTCGGGGTCGCTGTTGCGCCGCGAGGGGCACTCCGGCAACGCGAGCTCGAAGAAGAACCGGGTCCCGCGCCCGAGCTGAGTCTCGACGCGCAGCTGCGACCCCATCGCCTCGGCGAGCTTGCGGCAGATCATGAGTCCCAGGCCGGTGTTCGAAAACAGCTTGCTGCCGCGATCGTTCGCGCCGCGCGGTGGGGCGACGCGGACCGGATGGAACAGCGTCGACATCGCCACCGGATCGATGCCGCGACCGCTGTCGCTCACCGAAAACTCCAGCCGTCCCGGCCTCGTATCGCGCGTGGAGATTGCGACGGTCCCGTGCTCGGTGAACTTCAGCGCGTTCGTCGTGAGATTGAGCAGGACGCGCCGCAAGGCGACCGGGTGGCCGACGCGTTGATCGACTTCCGGCGGCTCAACGCGTACGGCAAGGCTTTTCACTTCCGCCATGGGGCGGACGATATCGCACACCGCCTCCATCACGGCCGTCACCGAGAATGGCACCGGTGTCGGCTCCAGCAGCTTGTCGCTGCGCGTGAAATCGATGATGTCGCTGCCGACCGAGCTCAATCCCAGCGCCGCGGTACAAATCAAACCGAGTTGCCGGCGCTGCACCTCGGTCAGGGGGCCGCTCTCGCCGCGCTGGAGCGTCTCCGCGAGAAATAGGATCGAGGCGAGTGGCGAATGCATGTCGTGCGCCACTTCGACCAGCAGGTTCAGGCCGTCGTTGCCGCCGAGGCTGGCCGCAAATGACTCGGTATCGCTGTTCGCGATCGCCTCGCCGACGCGCTCGATGGCAACGAGCAGGACCGGCAGCTCGGTCTCGGTGATCCCGTGCACTCTCCAGCAGCGTATTACCTCTTCCCGCATGACCTCGATCAGGCGACGGCCGATGCTCGTCTGCGCGCGGGCGTCGACAGCCGCTCCGGGCGTGATCTGGTTCTCCAGCACGCTGGCCACAACAATGACCAAAACTTCTGTGACCTCGGTTGGCGTGGGGTTGCCAAATTCGGCACGCCGGGAGAGCACATGGCGCGCAGCGATTTCCTGTATCGCGGACGGAATACCCACTATGGCCCTGCGCGGGCCGAGCGGGTGAGGAGTTGCGCGTTCCGAGTTGCTGCTGTGAGCTGTCATCCGACCGTAGGTGTAGGGCGGTATAACAATACATGCCCCTAGGGAACTTGCTAGGCTCTGGTAGGCTACCCCCTAGTCCGCCAGGGCGCCCGCGCGACACACCTGTGACCGGAGTGCAGCAGCACCCACCGTACGGCAAGCGACTCGTCTATCGGAATCCCTTGGGTTGAGGCATGTTACAATGTGACGGGGGCGCGCACGCATCCTGCAGCAGATTTCCGGGACCCCGTCGTCATACGCTCGCACTACAGCCTTTGAAAGGACCGTCGCATGACAGCGAGAGCGCCGGCGGCGCGCCCTGTCGACGTGCTCATCGCCAGTACGCACGAGTGGACCAGCCGATCATTGGGGATCATCCTTGCGCCCTATGGCTACGTCGTCCACCGAACGTACACTCGCGCGCAGACGCTCGCGCGCATCCGCAACGACCCGCCTGACGCGATCATCGTGGACGAGGCGCTCCCAGACGGCGACGGCCACGCACTGTGCCGCGAGCTGACCGAGGACAACCTCGTGTCTTGGAGCACCCCGGTGTTTCTCGCCGTGTCGCGGCCGCCGACGCGCCGCGACCGGCTGGCTGCCCTCCAGGCCCGGGCGTGGGCCTGCCTGGGCGAGCCACTGGATGCCGAAGAGCTCGTCGCGATGCTCGCCGTCTTCGTACCGGCCAAGCTCGAGACCGATCAGGCCCGCGCGCAGAGCCTCATGGACGAGGAGACAGGCGTGTACAACCTGCGCGGCCTTACCCGGCGGGCGGAGGAGTTAGCGGCACACGCGGCGCGCCGGCATTCGGCGATGTGCTGCCTCCTCCTGGTTCCGGAGATCGAGTCGGCCCGAGGGGGGGGGGGAGCGGGAGGGGGAGACGTCGCAACCGCGTCAGACAAGTTCCCGCTCTGGCTGCTGCGCCGCATCGCCAGCGCTTTGCGCTCCGCCGCCCGTCGCTCCGATGCCATAGGCCGCGTCAGTCCGAATTCGTTCGCGGTGATCGCCACCGACACAGACGCGGAGCAGGCGCGTCACCTGGCGGAGCGACTCGCCGCGGCGATCATCGCCGAGCCGCCCGGTTCGAGTGTGCCGCGGCTGCCACGCTTGCAGGTACGCGCGGGATGTCATGCCGTTGCTGACCTGCATGCGGCGCCGGTGGATGTGGCGACGTTGATGTTGGAGGCGGACGCGGCGTTGCGGCGCGCCCGAGCCGATTCGAGGGCCGACTGGCTCCAGATTACCGCGTAATCGCCTTTCCTTAATATGTCGTCGGAGGTCAATCGAATCGCGCGGCGTCGCATAACGCGGCCGCGATGCGCTCGCCCGCAGATCCATCCCAGCGC
>JBKPDZ010000131.1:0-23915 GCA_046728135.1 Gemmatimonadota bacterium
ACTCAGGGCCCCGGGCAGTTCGCCGGGGCCCTGTCTTTTGAACCGCTATTTGGGAATGAAATCCATACCCGGTTCCAGCCGCCTGGCGAACGCGGCCAGCAATTCCGCGGCGCGATCGAGGTCCTCGAGCGCCGCCATTTCATTGGGGCTGTGCATGTAGCGGTTCGGTACACTCACGAGCCCCGTGGGAATGCCGCGCATCGCGTTGTAAATGGCATCCGCGTCCGTGCCGGTGTCGCGCGGCGCTGCCTGGATCGTATACGGGATCTTCGCCTGCTCTGCACACTCGACAAGCAGGTCAAACACCACCGAGCTCACCGACGACCCGCGGCTCAACACGACTCCGCCGCCGAGCTTGTGGTCCCCGGAGTGCTTCTTGTCGGCACCGGGATAGTCGGTGGCGTGTGTGACATCGATGACGAGGGCGACGTCCGGCTCGATGCCGACGGCGCTCGTCCGCGCACCACTTCCCGTCCAAGCGATTTCCTCGCGGGTCGAAGCCACCGAGAACACGGCCGCGTGTTTCGGCCGCTGCGTCGCCAGGCGGCGCAGCGCCTCAGCCGCCACGAACGCCCCGATACGGTTGTCCAGACTCCGTGAGACGATACGGCCGTTGGGGTACTCTTCGACCCGGGTGTCCAACACTCCCGCGTCGCCGACACGCACGCGGTGCACGGCTTCATCGTGGCCGGCGGCGCCGATGTCGATCCACAGATCGATCACCTTGGTGACCCGGTCGAGCTCCTCCTTTTTCAGCTGGTGAACGGCCTTCTTACCGACCACGCCGTGCACCGGCCCGTTCCGCGTCAGCAGCAACACGCGCTGCCCCACGAGGACCTGGGAATCCCAGCCGCCGATGCCGCTGAAATACAGGAAGCCCTCTTCGTCGATATGCGTGATTTGCAGGCCGATCTCGTCGATGTGGCCGGCGAACATCACGCGCGGTTTGCCCTTGGGGTTGAGCACCGCGACGGAATTGCCGTGAACGTCGGCGCGAACCTCGTCCGCGAAGGACGTGACTTCGTCACGCCACACTCGTCCCGGGGCCTGCTCGAACCCCGAGGGCCCCGCCGTATCGAGCAGCTTCTTGAGGAATCCGACGGTCTTGATCGTCACGCTGTCGTTACGCTGTCGTTATGGTGTCTATTGTTTGCGCAGGCCGGTGCGATACAGCAAGAACCCGAGAATCGCGAACATGATCAGGCCGAAGATAGCGGACGTCGCAAACCATCCCAGGTGGTGATACAGCGGCACCGCCTCGGCAAGCCAATCGGCGGCCTTGCCGCTGCGCGAGCCCCAACCGGCGATCGCCGCGACGGCGATACCGCAGATCGCACCTCCGGCGATCAGGCCACTCGCGAACAGCACGCCCGGTCCCGACTCGATCTCGGCGAGGGAGCGGTTATCCGACCGCACGCGGCGTTCGACGAGCCAGCGCACGATGCCGCCCGCAAACATTCCCGCCGACGTGGTGATCGGGAGATACACGCCGACGGCAACGGGCAGCGACGACACACCCATCAGCTCGATCGCGATGGTGAGAAATACGCCGATGAGCACGAGGGCCCAGGGCAGCCGGTGTGTCAGGATGCCGTCGGTGATCAACGCCATCAGCGTCGCCTTGGGGGAATCGAGGCGCTTCAGCTCGTGGCCGCGGTATTCTCGGATGCGTCCACCGATGCCCGGATCCACGACGTAGCGAATCTCGTGCGATGCGGGATCGACGAGGTACTTCCCGGGGGGAACGCCCTGCGTCACCACATACACGCGAATGACCTGATAGGCGTTGTTGTCGATCGAGTCCGTGCCCCCGATGCCGAAGTGCGCCATCGTCTCGGTGTGGACGACGACATTTCCGTCCGGAGTCGCCCCGCTCGCCGGCGCGACAAAGCCGGGTCGTGTTTCCGGCACCTGGTAGCTGTAGGCGCTATTGAGGAAGGTGAGCGTCCAGCCCACGGCCAGGGCCGAGCCGATGGCGCCGATCAGGATCGCGATCTGCTGGCGGCGAGGCGTAGCGCCCACCAGGAAGCCGGTCTTCAGGTCTTGAGACGTGTTGCCGCCGTTCGCGACGGCCACGGCGATCACACAGGCGATCGAGATGGCGCGCACGCGATCGTCGATCTGGTTCCAGCCCAGCAGTAAGAAGATGAAAGAGATCGCAATCAGCGCCGCGATCGTCATACCGGAGATCGGGTTTGCGGAGCTTCCCACCTGCCCGCAGATCCGCGATGAAACGGTAGTAAAGAAGAAGCCGAAGATGATGATGAGGATGCCGCCGAGCAGGTTCACACCGATTTGCGGGAGGAGCGCGATCGCGATGGCGAGCACGATCGAGCCGAATACGGTCACGCTGATCGGCAGATCGTCATCGGTGCGGAGCTTCGCGGCCATCGCCTGGCCCAGCCGGCTGGCTCGCATGTCCGCAAACCCCGCGCGGAACGCGCCGACGATGGTCGGGAGCGAGCGCGCGAGCGCGATGATGCCGGCGCTCGCCACGGCCCCGGCGCCGATGTAGAACACGAACGCCGCGCGGATCTCGCCCGCATTCATGTCGCGGATCAGCTTCGTCGTCCCGAACATCGGCTCGGTCATCGCGCTGCCAAACAGCTTGATCGCCGGCATCAGCACGACGTAGGCGAGACACCCGCCGGCGAACAGGTACCCGGCGATCCGCGGTCCGATGATGTAGCCGACCCCGATCAGCTCGGGACTGGCTTCCACCCGCACCTCGGCGCCCTGGAAGGAGCGAATCACCTTCCCCGGATACTCCTGCCACACTTTCAGCGCCGTCATCAAAAACTTGTAGACGAACGCGATGCCGAACGCCTGGAAGACGGTTTTGGCGTGAATCCCGCCACGTTCGCCGGCGATCAATACCTCTGCGCAGGCGGTACCCTCCGGGTACGGAAGGTTGCCGTGCTCTTTGACGATGAGTGCCCGGCGCAGGGGAATCATCATCAGCACGCCCATCAGCCCACCGGCGATTGCGAGGACTGTGACGCGCGAAATGTCGAGGTCGTAGCCCATCAACAAAATCGCGGGGATCGTGAACACGACCCCCGCCGACACCGAGTCCGCCGCTGAGCCAGTCGTTTGGACGATGTTGTTTTCGAGAATCGTCGAGCGCCCGAGCCAGCGGAAGATCGTGATCGACAGCACAGCGATCGGAATCGAAGCGCTTACTGTGAGACCGATCTTCAGCGCGAGGTACACGTTCGACGCGCCGAAGATGAGCCCTAGCAAAACACCCAGGACGAGCGCGCGCGGTGTCAGCTCTGCGGGGGCCTGGGACGGGGGAATGTAGGGTTGGTGCGTTGCGGCACGCTGCGCCGACGCGGCTGCGGGATGGGCTGCCGGGATGCTGGTCATACGCGGCCCCAATTTGCCCTCACCATGGCGCAGGTGTCCAGCAGCGAACCTGCGCAGGCTCTCACGGGTATGCAGGGGCCCCGATGACAGAATCAACCGATTTCATGCTGGAAGACCTGCGCGCGGCGCTCGACGGGCTCTACGACGTCGAGGCCCCGATCGCCCGCGGCGGCATGGCGCTCGTCTATCTCGCGCGCGAGCGGCGGCTGGACCGGCCGGTGGCGATCAAAGTGTTACATCCTGAGCTGGCCCGTGACGATACGCATCGCATGCGCTTCGTGCGCGAAGCGCGGACCGTGGCGCAGCTGACGCATCCCAACATCGTGCCGATCTTCACCGTCGGCGAGATCGACGGGTTCGTGTTCTTCGCGATGGCTTTCGTGACGGGAGAGACGCTGGCGCAGCGTGTAACGACGCGCGGCCCGCTCGATCCGCACACCGCGGGCCGGATATTGTGCGATATCGGCGAGGCGCTGGACTACGCACATGCGCGCGGCGTGGTGCATCGCGATGTGAAGCCCGACAACATCCTGATCGACGGGGCCACGGGGCGGGCGCTGCTCTCCGACTTCGGGATCGCTCATGCGAGCCCCCCGTTACGCGTGCCGGGACAGCTTGGACGCCCCGCCGCGCCGCCCGGGCACGTCGTCGGCACCGCGGCGTTCATGAGTCCGGAACAGGCGAGCGGCGATCTCGTGGATGCCCGGAGCGATATTTACTCACTCGGCGTGGTCGCATTCTACGCGCTGTCGGGGCGGCTCCCCTTCGAGGCGAGGACCGACGAGGGGTTTCTGGCCCAGCACATCTCCGATCCGCCTCCCAAGATCGCGACGGTCGTCCGACGGGTGCCGCCGCGCCTGGCGGAGATCGTGGATCGCTGTCTCTCGAAGGAGCCGTGGGCGCGCTACCCGGATGCGGCGGCGCTGGTAAGGGCAATCGCGGAAGCCGTCACGCCTCCTGCCACTCCCCTGGCGATCCGCGCCTTCATGGTGCGGAGCACGCACCTCGAGGCGCCCGCGCTGATCCACGCATTCGTGACCGGCGTTGGGTTGTTACCCGCAGCCGTCGCCGCATGGCTGTCACCGGCGACGGCAACCGCCCGCGCGGTCGCCACCGTCGCGCTTGGGGTTGCATTGCTACTGCCGATCCTGGTGTCGGTCGCGCGCGTGCGCCGCTTGCTCGCCGCCGGTCACCAGCGCGAGGAGCTGGTCGCGGCCTTGGCCGCGCGTCAAGCGCGGCGGCGTGAGGAGTTGGCGTTCGTGTACGGGCTGGGCCCGACGAGTTTCGAGCGATCCATGGGATGGCTCGCGCGCCTCGCATCGCTGACGACCGTTGCCGCGGTTAGCGCGATGCTTGAGCTCATCAGCGTACCCCCCGTGATCGTGTCGCTGCTTCCATCGGTCGTCATGATTGGAGGAGCGACCGCGTTGCTCGCGGCCATCCTGGCCCGTGCCCGAACGGAAAAGCGCACCGATCTCGTCGGCGAGCGGGCGCTCCGATTCTGGCGCGGCCCGCTGGGCCGCGCGCTGTTTCGGATCGCTGGGCGGCGCCCTCCGGCAGGGGGTCCTTCAATCGTGTCGGTGCTCGGTCGCCTGGAAACGCCTGCCTGACGACGAAACGCGACAACTAGCTCATGATCACAATGGGGGCGCAGCATCCTGCGCCCCTACACGGCGCATTACCTTACGGATGCGATGACGCATCCCACTCCTGATCGGTTGTTCCTGGACTTCCAGAGTGCGGTGGCCGGCCGCTATTCGCTCGAGCGCGAGCTGGGCCGTGGTGGCATGGGCGTCGTCTATCTGGCGCGCGAAGTCCGGTTGGACCGGCCCGTCGCGATCAAACTGCTGCCCCCGTCGAAGGCAACCGACCCCAAACTGCGCGAGCGGTTTCTGCGCGAGGCGCGGACCGCGGCCAAGCTGTCCCACCCGAACGTCATCCCGATTCACGCCGTCGAGGAGATCGGGGAATTTGTGTTCTTCGCGATGGCGTACATCGAGGGGGAGACATTGACCGAGCGCGTGCGGCGGCGCGGTCCGCTGGCGCCGTCCGAGGCTTCGCGCGTGCTGCGAGACGTGGCGTGGGCGCTGGCCTACGCCCACGGGCAGGGTGTGATCCATCGTGATGTAAAGCCGGACAACATCCTCTTGGAAAACGGCGGGCGCGTGCTGGTGGCGGACTTCGGCATCGCCAGTGTCGTCCACGGAGCGGGCGCCCTCACGACCGGAGAGGTTGTGGGCACGCCCGAGTTCATGAGCCCGGAGCAGGCACTCGGTGAAGTCGTCGACGCGCGCAGCGATCTCTATTCGCTCGGCATTGTCGGCTATTTCGCCTGCTCGGGGACGCTGCCGTTCGAGGCCGAGAAGGCGACCGACGTGCTTGCCAAGCAGGTCACCGAGCCGGCGCGGCCGCTGGTTGATGCGGCGCCGCTGGTGCCGCGGCGACTCGCGCAGGCGATCGACCGCTGCCTGGCGAAAGAACCGGCCGAACGGCCGGACGGACCGGCTGCGCTCGCGGAGCAGCTGAGCCACGCCCTGGAGCAACGCCGCGAGCTGCCGGTGGCGCTGCGCGCCTTCGTAAAACACGACGCGCGGCTCGACGGCAGCGGCGTGTTGCTCTGGCCGTTCGTCATGCTCGTTGCCACGCCCATTGCGGGGATGCTGACGCAATCGGTCGCCGTCGGGTTTATGACGCTGATCAGCGGCTACACCCTCGTCCCGCTGGGCGTCCTGATCAATCGCGCGCGCAAGCTCCTCAATGCCGGATTCGGGCACGGCGATATTGGCGTGGCGTTCAAGGCCGAAATCGACCGCAGCCGGGAAGAGCGGGCCTACGGGTTGGGGCACGGCGGCGGGCCATCATGGTTCGAGCGGGTGCTGCGATGGATCGGCGGCATCGGTACCGGGACCGCGATGGTGACGCTTGCTATCATGAATTCGATCCCCTTGGGCGAGTACATGCTCATGACGACGTTCGCCTGGACACTCACGATCGGCGTGGGGTCAGGTATCGGCGCGCTCATCATGTTGCAACGCCGGCGCGATGTCGATGCAGAATTCTGGGGGCGGGCGTGGACGGGTCGGTTCGGGCGTTGGCTGTTCGGGGTGGCGCGCATGTTCACGAGCGCGAAGGCGCTCCCCGCGTCACTGACGCATCGCCCCACCGAGCTGGCACTCGGCATGGCCGCCGAACAGCTCTACGAGACCCTGCCGAAGGCGACGCGTCAGCAGCTGCGCGACCTGCCGGACGTGGTGCATCGGCTCGAGGCCGATGCGCAGCGCATGCGGGCCCGGCTCGAGGAGCTGCAGGAAGCGCTATCGGGGGTCGAGCACCGCAGCAGTCCCGAACCCGCGATCGCGGCGCGGCATGACCGCATCGTCGCCGACCTGAGCGCCGAGCGGGACCTCGTGCAGCAGCGGCTCAAGGACGCGGTGGCGGCGCTCGAGACGATCCGGTTGAATCTGCTGCGGCTGCACGCGGGCACCGGGAGCGTGCGGAGTTTGACGACCGACTTGGGACTCGCGCGCGAACTGGCGCGCGATATCAATGCGCAGGTGGAAGGCTACCGCGAGCTGGAGCGGGAGCTGCAGCGGTGAGCCCTGGCGCTGCGCCGGATCGACTGTTTCTCGATTTTCAAGCAGCGCTAGCAGGACGGTATTCGTTGGAGCGGGAGCTCGCACGCGGCGGCATGGGGATCGTATACTGCGCGCGCGACTTGCGGCTCGAGCGCGTCGTGGCGATCAAGCTGTTGCCGCCCCAGCTGGCCGACGGCGCGGAACGGCGCCAGCGCTTCGTGCGCGAGGCACGAATGGCGGCGCAACTCTCCCATCCCCACATCATTCCCATTCACGCCGTTGAAGAAGTCGGCGCGTTCGTGTTTTTCGTCATGTCGTACGTCGATGGGGAAACGCTGGGGGCCCGGCTGCGGCGGGACGGCCGCCTGAAGCCCGTTGACGCGGCCCGGATTCTGCGCGAGGTCGCCTGGGCGCTTGCCTATGCGCACCGGCAGGCCGTGGTACACCGAGACATCAAGCCGGACAACATCCTCATCGAAAAGGGCAGTGGGCGTGCGCTCGTCGCCGATTTCGGGATCGCTCGCCTGGTGGCGGCGCCACGGGGAGGCGACTCGGGCGAAGGCCGGTTGGTGGGCACGCCCGAATACATGAGCCCCGAGCAAGCGTTAGGCGAACCCGTTGATGGACGCAGCGATCTCTACTCGCTCGGCGTGGTCGGTTACTATGCGCTCTCGGGCCGCCTGCCGTTCACCGGCAGCACGACCGCGCTCATCGGCCAACAGGTCAACCAGCCGCCGCCGCCGCTCGACGCTCCCGCCGCGCCGCCCCAACTTGTGGCGGCCATCGAGCGCTGCCTCGCGAAGGACCCGGCGCAGCGCTTCCAGACGGGCGAAGAGCTCGCCGCCGCGCTCGCTCAGATGGTCGAGAGTCAGCGCGAGTTGCCGGTCCCACTCCGGGCCTTTCTGTCAGAGGGTCGCGCACAAGCCCGCGTGCAGTACATCGCTCCATTCGTCGCCGCCGCCGTGCTCGTTCCTATGGGTCTCAACCTGTTGCTCAACGGTGTCTTTGCCGGCACCCCGCCAACGGTTTTCCGGAGTGGACTCGTGGCAATTGCCGCCGTGCTCGTTACCGTTGCCGCGGCCTCTCCGATGGCGCTCGCCGTCCGCAGCGTGCGTCGTCTTCTGAAAGCCGGCTACCGTCACGAGGATCTGGTGCACGGTCTTGGACTCGAGCTCGCGCGCCGGCGGGAGGAACAGGAATTCACTGCCGGCCTGCAGGGCGCAACATGGTGGGAGCGGTGGATGAGGACAAAGATGTACGCGTCGCTCGGGATGGTGGCCCTGAGCGGCGCCGCCGCGTTCCTCCTTCCATATCCAGGGGTGCTTATTGCGTTCGGCCTGTTCGGCCTGGGTTGCGCAACAGCGGTGGCCACCGGGTTGGGTGCGCTCGCGGCGAGCCGGAGCCGGCTGGACGAAGCCGAAGCGCGTCGCCTCCGTTTTTGGAAGGGCCGAATCGGTCGCTGGCTCTTCAGAGTCTCCAGCCTCAGCGTCCGGGCACCCGCCGGTCTATTGCCCGTCGCAGACCGGCCCACAGAGGTCGCACTCGGTTTGGCGGCGCTCGACCTGTTCGCTCTTCTCCCCGACGACGTACGGCGGGAGCTGGGTAATCTGCCGGCTGTCGTGCGCGCGCTCGAGGAGCAAGTGCAGAGCCTGCGGAATAACGGTCAAGCGGGCGAGCTGCGGGAGGCACTCGGGGCGCTCGAAACAATTCGCTTCGACCTGCTGCGCTTGCAGGGCGGCGCCGTCACCCTGGCGGGACTGACGGCGGACCTCGGTGCAGCGCGCCAGATCGGTGACCGGGTGGACGCGCTGCTCGCGGGGTCGCGCGAGGTCCGGTGAGTTAGTCGCGCACACGCTGCAGCCGCTCGACCGCCTGCTGCAGCACGTCGTCCGTCTTGCAGAAGGCGAACCGCACGTACTTCCTGCCTAACTCGGCACGCGAGTAAAAGCTCGAGCCCGGCACGGGCGCGATGCCGTGCTCGGCAGTCAGCCACTCGGCGAACTTGTCATCAGGCAAGTCGGAGAGCCCTGAAAAGTCCGCCATGACGTAATATGCGCCTTCCGGCACCCGGCACCTGAAACCAGCCTTCAGCAGACCCGCGCACAGGATGTCACGCCGGCGGCGGTAATCGCGCGCCAAGCCTGCGTAGTAATCAGCGCCCAGGGTCTCCATTGCTACGGCCACGGCTTCCTGGAGCGGCGCGGGCGCGCCGACCGTGAGGAAGTCGTGCACCTTGCGGATCGCATCCGTCACGTCGGGCGGTGCGACGATCGTGCCGATGCGCCAACCGGTGATGCTGAACGTCTTCGACGCGCCACTGATCGTGATGGTACGATCCGCCATCCCGGGTAGCGTGGCGATGGGGATGTGCTCGCCCTCGTAGTAGATGTGCTCATAGATCTCGTCGGTGACCGCGAAGGCGTCATGCCGCTGGCACAGCTCCGCGATGACCTCGAGCTCGGCGCGTGAGAGCACGCGGCCGGTAGGATTGTTCGGTGTGCAAACGATGATGGCGCGTGTCTTGGGGCTGAAAGCCTTGCCGAGGCGGTCGAGGTCTATCGGCCCCTCAGCCGGCAGCGGAATGAAGACCGGCTTCGCGTCGCAGAGGATGGCATCCGGCCCGTAGTTCTCGTAAAACGGCTCGAAAACGACGACTTCGTCGCCCGGATTCACGATCCCAAGTAGCGATGCCGCCATTGCTTCGGTCGCTCCGCAGGTCACTGTGACCTGCGTCATTGGATCGACGGTCAGGCGGTACCAATTTTGGTACTTCGCGGCCAGCGCGTTCCGGAGGCGGGCAGCACCCCACGTGATGGCGTACTGGTTGACGTCATCACGGATCGCGCGGGCCGCGGCGTCTTTTAGGACGTCGGGGCAGGGGAAGTTCGGGAAGCCTTGAGCGAGATTGATGGCCCCGTGCTCATTCGCGAGCCGGGTCATCCCACGAATCACCGATTCAGTAAAGCCGTGCGTGCGGCGTGCGGTACGCATGACCGCCAAAGATACCGTCTCGACCGGTAGTCCGTGCGGAGGCTCGCGTCGCGACTCATGAGCTGTAGCTTCCTGGCCCACTAGTGCCGTTGTCCCGCCGTGCGTCGTTCCCCGCCGGGTTGCGGTGGGCCCGCGCGCTGCTCGCGCTGGGCCTTCTTTTTACGCTTGTCACCTGCCGCGACGGCATGGCCCCCGAAACGCGGTTCGCGCGCGTCGCGATCGCGCCAGTCTTTCCATCGGAAGCCGGCCTCGCCGCGTTCGGCCTTACGATCGATCGCGTTCGGTTCGTCGTGGTGCGGCCGATCACACGTCCGGACACGTTGGCCGACACAACGGTTGACCTGCCGCCTGACGCGCAGACACTCGATCTCAAGCTCCGCGTTCCCATCGTTTCGTCGCCCGAGACGGTGCTGGTCTCAGGTGTCGCACAAGCGGGAGCCGTGCCCCTGTTCCAGGGCACGGCTCCCGTTGAAGTCCAAAGTGGATTCGTTTCCCAGCCGACGGATATTCCCGTCCAGACGTACGTGGGGCCCGGGTCAGGTGTGGACAGCATCGCCATCTCGCCGCGCGCCCCTTTCATCTATTGGGGAGACTCGCTGCGCTTCCAGGTGCAGGCGTTCCAGGGCGGGACGCCGGTGCCGCAGTTCTATGTCTCGTGGAGCACCAGCGACACCGCGCTCGCGCACATCAACAGCTTGGGTTCTTTGCACGCTCCCGCGTCGCGCGCGAACGTGCGCGTCAAGGCGCGTACGCCGGGCGGGGTTGCCGATTCAATCACGGCGACGTTCCAGCCGGTTCCCGCGCAGCTGGTCGCAGTTACTGGAGGCGGGCAGAGCGGCAACACCGGGCAGGCGCTCGCGACGCCACTCGAGGTCGAGGTGCGCGCGGCGGACAACCTGCCGGTTGCCGGTGTCGGTGTGCGGTTCCGCGCACCCGCGGGCGGTGCACCGTCTGATACGACGGTTACGACGGACTCTCTGGGTCGGGCGCGCGTGACAGCGGTGTTGGGCAGCGCTGCCGGATCGCAAAGCTTCCAGGTAAACGTTCCCGCCTTTTCTGGTGTGGCCCCACTGTCCTTCACGGCGACCGCGATTGGCTCGATCTCGGCGACTCGATCCCTGATCACCACATCCGCCGGGAGCGTGAGATCGGGGACCGCCGTCACGTTGACCTTGCAAGGCAAGGACGCCGCCGGGAATAACGTGACGAAGGGCGGTGCGATCGTGGTGTTCACGCCCTCGGGTGGCGGGAGCACCGGGACGATCGGCACCACGACGGATAAGGGGGATGGCACCTACACCGCCTCGTTCACCGGCGTGTTAGCGGGCGCGGCCGCTACCATTGGCGCGACGATCGACGGCACTCCGGTGACGACGGCGCTGCCCACGATCACCGTCACGCCGGGAGTCATTTCCCCGGTGACGTCTGTCGTGAGCGTGTCGGCGACGACCGTGCTCTCCGGTGACTCGGCCACGGTGACGCTGCAGGCGAAGGATGGAGCCGGCAACACCATCACGACGGGTGGCGACACCGTCGCCTTCAGCGCGTCGGGTGGCAGCGGGGTGAGCACGGGCATCATCGGCGCTACCGTCGATCACGGGAACGGTACCTACTCGGCAAAATTCACTGGGGTTCTGGCGGGAAGCGGCGCCACGATCGGAGCGACCGTCAACGGCGTGTCTGTCGCGTCGGCCCTGCCGGCCATCACGGTGACGCCAGGTGCGATTTCTCCCTCCAAATCTGTCCTGAGCGTCTCGAGTGGGACGATCGCCTCGGGCGCGAGCGCGACGCTCACGCTGCAAGCGAAAGACGCCGCCGGGAACAACCTCACGAGCGGCGGTGCGACGGTCACGTTCGTCGATTCCGGCGGTACCAGCACCGGCACCGTCAGTGCGACGACGGATCACGGCAACGGCGTCTACACCGCGCTGTTCACGGGAATCACCGCCGGCACCGGCACGACGATCAGAGCGCGGATCGGTGCGACACTTGTCACCGCAAGCGCGCTGATCACGGTCGTCCCCGGCAACACGACTGCCGCGCAGTCCATCGTCACCGTTTCGAGCGACTCCGTCGCGTCGGGTGGTACGGTGACACTCACGCTGCAGGTGCGCGACTCGGCTGGGAACAACATCACGACGGGTGGCTCGACCGTCGTCTTCGGCTTCTCTGGCGGAATCAGCACGGGAACCATCGCACCCAGTCCGGCGACCGACCATGGGAACGGCACCTATACTGCAGTCCTGACCGGTGTAATCGCCGGAACGCAGTCAACCGTCAGCGCGACGCTCGACGGCGTGGCCGTGACGTCGACGCTGCCCTTTGTGAAGGTGCTGCCCGGCCCGATTTCGGCGGCGACATCCGTGGTCAGCGTGTCGAGCGGAACGGTGGCTTCGGGAGCGGTCGCTATCCTCGGCCTGCGGGCCAAAGACGCGGCGGGGAACAACCTGACAAAGGGCGGCGCCACCGTCGTCTTCAGCTTCTCAGGTGGCACCAGCACCGGGACGATCGGGGCCACCGCGGACAGCGGGAATGGCAAGTACACGGCGCCGTTTACCGGCCTGGTGGCGGGCAGCGCGACGACGATCGGCGCCACGGTCAACGGGACGCCGGTCAGCACTGCGCTGCCTGTGCTCACCGTGACGGCGAACGCCACCGCGTCCGTTATTGTGTTGCCCGCCGCCGATACGGTTGCCGCGCTGGGCATCACTCGGCAGTTCACCGCCCAGGCCCGTGACGCGAACGGCAATCCCGCCAGCGACACGTTCACGTGGTCCAGCTCGGCGCTCGCAGTCGCAAGAGTCGACGCCACCGGCAAGGCCACGGCCGCCGGGAACGGAACAGCGACGATAACGGCGACAGCGGTCTCGAATGGCAGGACAGGCAGCGCGAGCATCGTGGTGGCACAAGTCGTCACGCGCGTCCAGATCACGCCGGCGGCAGACACCCTCGGCGGCGTCGGGCTGACGGCACAGTTCACCGCCAAGGCGTTCGATGCCAGCGACAGCCTCGTCGCGGGGAAGACGTTCAGCTGGACCAGCAGCGATCCGCTCGTCGCGACGGTGAGCGCGGCAGGCCTCGCGACGGCCGTCGGGTTGGGAACCGACACAGTCAAAGCGACGACCAACGGCGTGACCGGCATCGCCCTGCTCAGCGTGATCACCACGACGCACGCAGCCGACATCCTCACGAACGAAACGTGGACCGCGGCGACCAGCCCGCACATCGTCAGCGGCTATCTGAGGATCATGAACGGGGCGACGTTGACGATCGAGGATGGCGCGACCGTCAAGTTCGACGCGGGCGCGGGACTCCAGATAGGCGACGTCGCGAGCGGCCAGCCCGGCGCTCTGGTCATGATCGGAACTCCGGGCAGCATTCATTTGACGGCCAACACGGCGTCGCCGGGGCCGGGATTCTGGAAGGGTCTCGAGGTCCAGAAGGCTGGCGCCGCGCTGTCGTGGCGGAACGTGGACATCGAGTACGGGGGCGGGCCGCGCGCGAATCCGACCGACCAGTCGTGCGTGCTGCTGGTCGATCCGGCGGCCAACGTCGACCTCGACAGCCTACACATTCGCCAATGCCTCCACGCCGGCATCCAGCATCTTGCCGGCAGCGTGCGCGTGCACCGCAGTGAGGTCGATTCGGTCACGGGCGCCGGGATCCAGTCGTTCGCCGGCACGCTGCGACTCGACTCGACGGCGATCCGTGGATCGGGCCAGGTTGGCCTGATCTTCGGCAACGGTTCCGTGGACCTCACCGGCGCGGTCGCGAACAAGTTCGTCGGCAACGCCGCCGGCAGTGTGCAGATGTTCGCCCATCAGCTCCCCGGCTTCGGCCGCCAGGATTCGATCGCCGGCAACGGCTTCGGGGGCGGGGGCGGGGGGGGGGGCGTCGGTGATACGATCGTCGTCGATTCCGGGACAGTGGGGACCGGCGTGCCGTCGTTCACCATCTTCCGGCAGCCCGCGCCCTATCTCGTCACCGGATTCCTGAGCGTCTGGTCGCCTACCGGGGTCACCGTCTCGCTCGATACCGGCCTCGTGATGGCGTTCGACACGGCGGCCGCGCTCAGTGTCGGCGATTTCAGCGATTCAACGGGCGCGTCCAGCGGCGTCACCGGCAACCTCGTGTCGCTCGGCACCGCCGCCCAATCTGTTGTCCTTCGCAATCGCCAGGGACGTCCGGGGTGGGAAGGCGTGTTCCTTGGCTCGCAGAGCGGGACGCCGGTGGTGCGGCACATCCGGTTCGTGAAGGGAGGTTATCAGCCCACCACGGGGCAGTTCTGCCAAAACTGTATCGTGAAGACGACCGGGTTCCACGAGATCCTGAATTCGACGTTGTGGGTTGACGCGCCCAGCGGCACCGCGCCGTTCGACATCGACTCGGTCGTCAGCGATTCCAGCCACTTCTACGGCATCGTGGTGAAACGCGCGCCACCGCAGGGTGTCCGCGTTCGGGACAATACGATCCGGAACGCCACATTCACGGGGCTCGTGCTGCGCAGCGGGTACAACTCGCAGGACGTCATTAGCGGCAACACGATCACCGGCAACCATTACGCCGTCGATCTGCCGGCGGACGTGCTGCCCCAGTTCGACGCGGGTGCCAACAATCTCGCGGGCAACGTCACCGATACGCTGCTGCTGCACGGCGGCACGCTCGCCGTTTCCGACACGCTGCCGCGGCTCGGATTCCGCTGGCGCGTCACGCAGCCGCTGGTCGTCGATGCCGGCGCCGAATTCACGGTGCTCGCGGGCGATACCGTGGTGTTCGATGATCCTGCCAGCCTGACGATCGGTGGCGCCGCTCCGGCCGCGCTGCATGCGGCCGGGACCGCTGCGGCGCCGATTCTGTTCACTGTGACGCCGGGCGGCCAAGGCTGGCTGGGGCTCGAGTTCGCGAATCTGTTGCCGTCGACGGTCACCAATCTGATCGTGGAGTCCGCGGGTGGCACGGTGCCGTGCGGGCTCATCGATTGCGGCCCGGTTGTCGTCGGTGCCGTGCGGTATTCCAATGTGTCGGCGAACGCGCTCACGCTCGACGCGGTCACGATCCGGCGGTCGCGGACCATCGCGCTGGACGTCAAGAATGTCGCGCAGAGCCCGCTGACGGTCCAGAACAGCCAGTTCTACGGGAACCCGTTCTCGCCGATGATCAAGAGCCCGGCGCCGCTCTTGCTCTCGATCCACGGCTCGGATCTGTACCATTACAACGGGCAGATCATTCAGACGGCGAACGCCGGGACCGACTCCGTCGATGCGCTCGGCAACTGGTGGGGTGACGTCGGCGGATTGGAGAAGGGATTCGAGTCCAGTGACTCGGTGGGTCGCGGGTCGCTGGCGTTCAATGCCGTGCGCTTCGACGGGGTCGTGCCGGGGCCGCATTTCCCGGTGGGTCCCGCTGCGCGCATCGTCCCGGCCACCGATACGATCCTGGCCGGGACGCCCGCGATGCAAAGTATCGTCGGCGATCCCGACTCGATCCGCGCCCGCGTGCTCGACGCCGAGGGTCGCGGGGTTGGGGGCACGGTCATAGGGTGGGGCACGTCGAGCGGCGTGTTCCAGCATCCCGGGTTGCCGACGGACGCCGGGGGCCGAGCGGGTGGCGTGTGGGTCACGGCCACCGCGGCGAACGTGCAGTTCGTACAGGCGACGGTGGCCGGCCTTGCGGGTTCGCCCGTAACGTGGCCGGCGTTCCTGCAGCCCGGGCCGACGGTGTCCGTCAACTTCCAGCTGATTCCGGCGCTCACCGCGGGAGTCGTCGGCGGTCCGAAGAACGTGTCGTTCACCAGCACACTGCGTCCAGCCGCCCTGGTGACGAACGCACGGGATCAGTACGGCAACGTCACGGCGCCGCAGCCGCCCTTCTACTTCACCGATGTCCCACTCGGGACGGGTTCCCAGAATTACGGACTCGTGGACTCCGTGAAGCACGACACGGTCTTCTTCCATCCGACCGTCTCGACGCCCTCAGCGTTCCAGCTGCACGGCAGGTTCGTAACCGCCAGCGGAGCGGTCGAGGACTCGGTGCTGATCAACATGGGCGTCCTGCCCGCAGGGATGCGGCTGACCGCGGACACCGCGCTCTACAACTCGGCGTGCCCCGTGGGTGGGCCGTACAACATCCTCTGCAAACGAACGTTCGCCGCGTTGCTCGTGGACTCGGCCGGCTCGCCCTTGGCGTCAAACCCGGCCTATCAGTTCAGCTGGACGAACCCGGTCGGCAGCGATCCAACGATTTCGGACTCGACCTATGGGCCGATGAACGAGTTTGCCGACATCACGGCCCACGTCAACGGATCGGCGAGACTCATCGTGCAGCAGACCGCGGGTGCCCTGCTCGTGCCTGACCGCGATACGCTCGCGATCACGGTGAACCAGGTGGTTGCCAATATTGCCGTCACGCCCGATACCGTGAGTGCGGGCTTGGGCGATACGGTGACGTTCTCGGCGACCGCGACGGATCAGGGCGGCACTCCCATGGCGAGTGCGATCGGCTGGCGCCAGTCTCCGCCCGCGGGACAGTACCTGACGATCATCGACTATCCGACGGCGAGCTCGATTCGCGTTCGGATCGACAGTGCGTATCCCAGCTTCCCGCGCGATCTGGCGGCGATCACGGTATTCACGGAGCGTGGCCCGGGCGACACCGTATTCGCGGCGGGCGTCATCTACAATCCGATCATCCAGAAGCTTGCCGGCCTGGGCAGCCAGCCGTGGGCGGTCGACATCGATCCGCGGACGAACCGCGCGTACGTCGCGGATCGCGGCAATGCGAATATTGCCGTGGTCGACGTGACAGGGAACCGGATCATCACCTTCCAGGGCGTAGGCGTACAGCCGGAGCACGTGACCGTCGATTCCCGGAATGCGCATGTCTATGTGTCGAACGTGTCGTCGGGAACGCTGTCAGTGCTGGACGCCGCAAGTAACGGGCAGGTGTTGTCGACGATTCCGGTTGGCCCGAACCCGAGCTTCGTGGCGGTGGATACCTTATCGAATCTCGCCTATGTCGCGGCGGTGTGCGGCGATCCGCAGTCGGGGTGCACCATCGGCGGTCCGTACCTGCTGAAGATCGACGGCGGCACCGGGTCGATCATCCCGCAGGACACCGTGCGGTTGCCCGCGAACGGCGGTGGCGTGGCGTTCGACGCCGGGAACCGGCTTGTCTACGTGGCAATGGCGAACGACAGCGTCGCGATCGTGGATCCTGCGACGAACACAGTGGTCGGCGAAATCGGGGTGGGCGCCGCGCCGCAGGGGATGGCGATCAATCCGCTGACGCGCAAGCTCTACGTGACCAACATGAACGGGAGCTCGGTTTCCGTCATCGATCTCGGCACCAACGCGGTGCTGAAGACCGAGTTCGTTCAAAGCAACCAGCCGCAGCGGGTCGCCGTCGATCCGATCAAGAACCGGATTTATGTGGCCGGGTACGGCAACTTCCTGGTCGATCGGATCGACGGCAACACCGATACGAACATCGGCTATCTGTCCGTCAATTGTTCGTATCCCAATGATGTCGCGGTGAACGCGCAAAATCGGGATCTGTTCTTGCCCTGCTGGTCCGACACGCTGCTACTGACGTATCGGTATCTGACGCATCCCTAGGGCGCTACAGCCGCAGCCGCACATTGATATCCACCAACACCGCGTCCGGCGTATCCACGAACACGACGCGATTCTCGACGCGCCGGATGACCATCTTCATCGGCGGCCCTTTGCCCTTGCCGCGACCCATGTTGCCGCGGCGGTAGTAGACGACCTGATCGTTGCCAACGGTCTCGATGCGGATCACTTCGTAGCCCTGATGCACCAACACCTCGCGCGTGACCGACACGGCGCGATCGGGTGCGACCTCGAACTCTTTCTTCTGGTGCCCATGGCCATGCCCATGCCCTTGTGCGACTGCGGGCACCGCGGGCACCACGAGCACTGCGGACAGCGCTGCTGCCACCAGCGACAAGCGTTTCATGTCATGCCTCCAAGGGAGGGGCAACATCCTACCCCGAAGAAGAGTCCATGAGCGTGACGCAGGTCACTTCAGCAGGAGTTTCGCGATCGTGTTGAGCTGCATGTTGCTGGTGCCCTCGTAAATCGTCCCGATCTTCGCGTCGCGATAGAACTTCTCGACTGGATACTCCTTCGTATAGCCGTAGCCCCCAAATAACTCGACGGCGAGCGACGTCACGCGCTCGGCCACCTGCGAGCTCAACAGCTTCGCCATCGCCGCTTCTTTCGTATACGACTCGCCCGCATCCTCGAGCCGTGCAGCGTTATAGACCATGAGCCGCGCCGCCTCGAGCTCCGTCGCCGCCTGCGCGAGCTGGAACTGGACGCCCTGGAACTCCGCGATGGGCTTGTTGAACTGTTGCCGTTCTTTCACGTACTGGAGCGATGCATCGAGTGCTCCACGCGCGATGCCGATCATCTGCGCGCCGATCCCGATGCGCCCGGTGTTCAGGGTCTCGATCGCAACTTTATAGCCGTGCCCGACCTCCCCGACGAGATTCGGAGCCGGCACCTCGCAGTGGTCCAGGATCAGCTCGGCCGTCGAGGACGCGCGGATGCCGAGCTTGTCTTCTTTCTTGCCGACGCTGAATCCCTTGAAGCTCCGCTCGACCGCGAACGCGGTGATGCCTTTGTAGCCCTTCGAAAAATCCGTATTCGCGAAGATGACGTACAGCCCGGCCTCCGCGCCGTTCGTGATCCAAAGCTTGCGGCCGTCGAGAATCCATGTGTCGCCCTGCTTGGTGGCCTTGGTTTGAAGGCCAAACGCATCCGATCCAGAGCCCGCTTCGGACAGCGCGTACGCGCCGACCACTTCGGTAGCAAGACGTGGGAGATACCGCCGCTTGATGTCATCGGATGCCCACTTGAGAAGCAAGGCGTTGACGAGCGTGTTCTGGACGTCGACGAAGATCGCGACTGACGCGTCCACTGCGGAGAGCTCTTCGACTGCGAGGACGGTCATGAACAGGCTGCCGCCCGCGCCACCGTGCGCCTCAGGGATCTCGATTCCCATGAGACCGAGCTCGAAGAATTTCGGAATGAGCGCCGGATCGAGCTGCGCGGCCTGCTCCATCGCGTGCACGCGCGGGCGCACCTCGCTCGCGGCGAAGTCGCGCACCGCGCCCTGGAACATCCGTTCTTCTTCAGAGAGTTGGGTGAGGGGGTTCACGCCTTCTTGTCGGTCGGGCCCAGCGCCAGCATCTCCCGAATGCCGCCAAGCGAGCCGAGCACGCCGGTCGCTTCATACGGCATGTAGACGACCTTGTTGTTCTGGCCAGAGACCATCTCTTTGAGCGTCTCGATGTACCGGATGGCGATCAGGTACTGCGCGGGATCGCCGCCTGTCCCTTTGATCGCCGCGGTGATCCGCTCGATCGCCTGCGCTTCCGCTTCGGCGACCTTGAGGCGCGCCGCTGCTTCCGCTTCCGCATGCAGGATCTTGGCCTGCTTGTCGCCTTCCGCGGTATTGATCTCCGACTGGCGAATGCCCTCGGCAGACAGAATGCGGGACTGCCGCTCGGCATCGGCGGTGATGATGGTCGCCCGCCGCTCACGCTCGGCGCGCATTTGCTTTTCCATCGCGTCGCGGATGTCGCGCGGCGGGTTGATGTCCTTCAGCTCCACGCGACTGACTTTGGAGCCCCACTTGTGGGTCGCCTCGTCGAGAATGGCGCGGAGCTTGGCATTGATCGTGTCGCGCGAGGAGAGAATGTGGTCCAGCTCCATTTCACCGATTACGTTGCGCAGCGTCGTCTGCGTCAGCTTCTCGATCGCATCGGGGAGGTTGGCGATCTCATAGGTCGCCCGCACCGGGTCGGTGATCTGCGAATAGATCAGCGCGTCGATTTCGACCACGACGTTGTCTTTGGTGATCACATTCTGGCGCGGGAACACGTAGACGGTCTCGCGCAGGTCGATGCGCTCGGTGCGGAAGCGGCGTGAGTAGCTGTCGCCCGCGGGCGTGATGATCGTCTGGTGCCAGTCCACGGAGCGGGGACGGTCGATCACCGGCAAAACGAAATTGATCCCCGATGCAAGCGTCTTGTGGTACTTGCCGAGCCGCTCGATGATCATCGTCTGTGCCTGTTGCACGACGCGGATGCTCTTCGAAATCAGGACTATGACGCCAAAGGCCATAGCCGCCACGAGAATCGTGCCTGGACCCATCGCCTAGAGCTCCTTCTCGACCATGAGAGTCGTCCCGTCCACCTGAATGATCGTGACCTGCGTGCCCGGCTCGAGCACCGTCGCGTCACTGGACGCGCCGCGCCAGTCCTCGCCGTCCACCTTCACCCGGCCCGGCCGCCCGGGACCAATGCGTTCGGTCACGATCCCGGTCTTGCCAAGCAGCGCATCCACGCCGGTGCGGAGCTCGGACCCGGGTCCGAGCTGGAAGTAGTGCATCAGCCGAGGCCGCAGTCCCGCCATGCTGGCAATGCTGGAGAGCGCGAACGCCAGGCCCTGAGGCACAAAGCCAAGACCGGGGATCAATCCCACGATGCCAGCGACCGCCGCCCCGACCGCCAGACAGGCCAGCCAAAAGCCGGCCGTAAACATCTCTCCCACGAACAGCGCGATCGCCAGCAGAAACCAAAGCAGCCAACCTTGCATATAGTCAAAGCTGCAACCCTTGCACTCATTGCGCTATCCAACCTGAGCCAACTCCTTGTGGAGCCGCTATGATCGCTCGTGCGCTGCTGCTCGTCCCCGCGGTTGCTTTGGTGTCCATTCCCGCCGCCGCTCAAACCTCACGTCATGTTCTCAAGGGCGACTCGGTCGCGATCTACAACCTCGTCGGCGAGCTGCGCGTGGAAGCCGGCACCGGGAGCGACGTCACCGTCGAAGTCCAGCGCCAGGGCGCGGACGCGGCGAAACTCGACATCCAATCAGGACCGCTGCGCGGCCGCGAGTCGCTTCGCATCATGTACCCCGACGATGTGATCGTCATGCCCGAGTGGGGGCGCGGGGGTGGGGGGGGCGGCTGGAACACAACGGTACGCGTGCGCGACGACGGGACCTTCGGCGAGGAGCACGGGCGGCACGAGCGCGGCGGCTGGCACCGCGAAGGCCGCGACGTCCGCATCACCGGCCGCAGCCGCGACGGCCTCGAGGCCTACGCCGACCTGCGCGTCGGTGTCCCGGCCGGCAAGAGCGTCGCAGTCTATCTTGGCGTCGGCAAGGCGTTCGTGAGCAATGTAGACGGTGCAATTCGCGTGTGGGTTGCCTCCGCCGACGTGGCCGCCGACCGCACGAAAGGGTCGCTACGGGTCGAGACCGGCTCGGGCAACGTGGACCTCCGGACGGCATCCGGCGACGTGAATTTGGAGACCGGCTCCGGCGACATTACCGTCTCGGGCGTCGAGGGATCCAGCTTGCGGCTCGACACGGGTTCGGGAAACGTGACCGTGACGAGCGCGAAGGCGCCCAGCATCCACATCGAGACCGGCTCGGGCGACATCGAAGCAACAGGCGCTTCGGGGGATGAGCTGTCATTCGATACCGGCAGCGGCGGGGTGAACGTGGCGCTGATTGCGGCATTCCGTTCGCTGCACATCGAGACCGGTTCCGGCGACGTCACCCTCAAAGTCCCGGCGACGCTCGGCGCGGAGGTGGACCTCGATACGGGGAGCGGCGACATCGATCTCGGCGGATTGACGCTGCAAGTGCGGCGCATCGAGCACGATCACGTGACCGGCACCCTCGGCGATGGGAAAGGGCGCCTCTCGGTGGAAACGGGATCGGGGGACGTGCGCTTACAGAAACTCTTCTAGCTTGCGACGGTCCTTTTTGGTCGGCCGGCCCTTGCCGCGGTACGCAGGGGTCGGCGCGATTTTGTGGGCTTCGGCGAGCCGCTCGCGTGCGGCCTTCCCCTCGGGTGATTCATCGTACAGCAGCTGTGCATCTCGCGCCGAGCCGCGACGCCCGGTCAGCGCGCGCACCGTGATCAGCCAATCATAGGGCCCGAGGCGCACGCGGAGCGCGTCACCGACGTGCAGCGGCTTGGCCGGCTTCGCGCGCACGCCGTTCACTTGCACCTTGCCGCCGCCAATGGCAGCTGCGGCGAGCGCCCGCGTCTTGAAGAAGCGCGCCGCCCAGAGCCAGCGGTCGAGCCGTACCGAGCCTTCGTTCATAGAGCCTTTAAGGTGAACCACCCACAGCTAAGGGCCGCGCCATACAGAAACACTACCCTGAATCCGGCCAACCCTTCCCGCGTAGAGAGTGTCGAACCCTGTGTCATCCCTGACCATTCCCGGAGCTCACTATGATGCGCCATCTCGCCGCGGTCGCTGTCGTCTTGCTGGTTCTTCCTACGGGTCTACGTGCTCAGGAAAGTGACGACGAATGGCTGGAGAATTGTCGCGACGGACATTGGGGGGATTGGGGCCAGCGCGCCCGTCACTGTGAGATTCGCGAAACCGGGATGAGGGCGACGAGCCAGCCGCTCCACATCGATCCGGGCATGAACGGCGGTGTCGAGATCATCGGCTGGAATAGATCCGACAGCATTGCGGTCACGGCGCGGATTCAGGTGCAGGCGCGGACTCAGGACGATGCGGATGCGATCGCGCGTGACATCAAGATCGAGGTCTCCGGCGGCACGGTGCGCGCGACGGGCGGCAACGGAGTCTTCGGACGACGACAAAACTGGTCGGTCAGCTTCATCGTGATGGTGCCGCGGCACACCGACTTGAATCTCTCGACTGAAAACGGTCCGCTGTCGGTGCAGGATGTGTCTGGCCAGATGGATCTCTCGACGCAAAACGGACCGCTGTCACTCTCCGGCGTCGGTGGCGACGTCCACGCGAGCGCGCAAAACGGACCGCTGATGGTGGACCTGCTGGGAACACGCTGGGACGGCGTGGGACTCGACGCCGAGACCCAGAATGGCCCAGCGGATCTCCGGATTCCCGGTGACTACAACGCGAAGGTCGAATTCGGCACGGTCAACGGCCCCATGGAAGTCGGTTTCCCGATGACCGTGACGCTCAGCGGCCGGGTCAGGAATCGTATTTCGACCACGTTGGGGAATGGCGGCCCATTGATTCGCGTTGTCACCACCAACGGACCGATGACCGTCCGGCGTTCGCGTTCCTAGACGCCGATATCCTCGTTCCATAACTCGGGATGCATCCGGATGAAGTCGGTCATCATCTGGATGCATCTTGTGTCTTGACGAACGTCGAGCTGCACGCCACGGCGCTGCAATAACTCTTCTTCTCCAAAAAATGTCTTGTTCTCGCCGATGATCACGCGGCGAATGCCGTAGAGCAGGATCGCGCCGCTGCACATCGCGCAGGGTGACAGCGTGGTGTAGAGCGTCGCTTCCCGATAGACCGCGGCGGGCAAACGTCCCGCATGCTCCAGCGCGTCCATCTCGGCGTGCAACACCGGGCTGCCTTGCTGCACGCGGCGGTTGTGGCCGCGCCCGATGAGCTTCCCCTGCGACACGAGCACCGAGCCGATCGGAATCCCGCCCTCGCGCAACCCCTGCTCGGCTTCCGCGATCGCAGCCGTGAGAAACGGATCGCTCGTCACGGGGCGGCGCTCGCGATCATCCCGTCGTATTCCCATAGGTTCGGCCCACGCGGCGACTCACGGGCGACACGCACCATCGCGCGCGCGACATCGCTCGCCTTGATCGAACGAAAGCGCCGCAACCGGCTCACGAGCAACGGCTGCACGAGCGGCGCGCCGAGCATCGCGATGCGCTCTCCCAGCCGAAACTCGGTGCGCTTGCCGAGCAGCAGCCCGGGCCGGAAGATCTGCACCGCGCGGTAGGGCAGTTTACGGACGGCGGCTTCCGTCTCGCCTTTGACGCGGCTGTAAAAGACGCGCGATTCCGGGTCGGCCCCGATGGCGCTGACGAGGAGAAACTGCGTCGCGCCAACCCGCACGCCGGCGCGCGCGAGCGCGAGAACGAAGTCATGATCGACGCGGCGGAACGCCTCCTGCGACCCCGCTTGCT
>JBKPDZ010000132.1:0-51553 GCA_046728135.1 Gemmatimonadota bacterium
CGCTGCAGCTCTCTTACACGCGTCTCATCGCGCCGTCGAACGGCGTCGTGTCGAAGAAGACCGTCGAGATCGGCCAGCTCGTGCAGCCGGGTCAACCGCTGATGAGCGTGGTGCCGCTCGAAGATGTCTGGGTGACAGCGAACCTGAAGGAGACGGAGACGGCTGGGGTCACAGCGGGAGATTCGGCGGATATCACGGTCGACGCGTACAAAGGGCAGCATTTCTGCGGCCATGTCGAGAGTCTTTCACCAGCGACTGGCGCGAAGTTCTCGCTGCTGCCGCCTGACAATGCGACGGGGAATTTCACGAAGGTCGTGCAACGCATCCCGGTACGGGTTCGCCTGGATTGCACGACGGTGGACGCAGCCCATCCGCTGCGGCCGGGCATGAGCGTCGTCGCGACCATCAAGACACACTAACCCGATGACTGCTGCCGCGTTGCCGCTGTCCACCGCGCCGGATCGCTATCGCTTCAAGTACATCATCGCGATCACGGTGTCGCTCGCGTCGGTGCTGGAGCTGCTCGACACCAGCATCGTCAACGTGGCGATTCCGCATATGATGGGAAACCTGGGCGCGACCCTCGACCAGATCGCCTGGGTCTCGACCGGCTACATCGTCGCGAACGTCATCGTGCTGCCGATTACGGGATGGCTGTCCGCCTATTTTGGCCGGCGGCGCTATTTCGCCGGTTCGATCGCGCTCTTCACGCTCGCGTCGTTCCTGTGTGGAAACGCGCACTCGCTCGAGGCCCTGGTGTTCTGGCGCATCGTGCAGGGGCTGGGCGGCGGCGCGCTGCTTTCCACATCGCAGGCGATCCTGTACGAGGAGTTCCCGCGCGAGGAGTACGGCACGGCGATGGCGATTTTCGGCGTCGGCGTCATGGTGGGCCCGACGCTTGGCCCCACGGTCGGCGGGTGGATCACAGATACGTACGGCTGGCCATGGATCTTCTACATCAACATCCCCTTCGGGATGCTTGCCCTGGCGCTGACGCTGTCGTTCATCAACGACTCGCTGCATCAGCAGCGTGCCGAGCGAATCGACTTCGTGGGACTCGGGTTGCTGGCGGTGGGGATCGGCGCCTTGCAGACCATGCTCGAGCGCGGGGAGCGGCTCGATTGGTGGTCTTCGGGGCAGGTCCGGCTGCTCGCGATCACCAGCGCAGTTTCGCTGATCACCTTCATCTGGCACGAGCTGCGCACCGAGCATCCGGTGGTTGATTTGCGGATTCTCAAGAGCCGCCAGCTCGCCGTGGGCGTGGTTTTTGGACTTGTACTTGGCGTCTGTCTCTATGCCACGGTGTTTGTGTTGCCGGTCTATCTCCAGAACATTCGCAACTTCACGGCGAATCAAACCGGTTTGGTGATCCTGCCGGGCGCGCTCGCGAGCGCATTTACGATGGCGGTGATGGGCCGAACGACCGGGAAATTTGACGCACGATTGTCGATCACCGCGGGAGTCGGGATTTTCGCGCTCGCGATGTGGAAGCACGCGCACTTCACCACCGAAAGCGGCATGTCCGACTTCTTCTGGCCGCTCATTTTCCGCGGCGTGGGACTCGGCCTGATCTTTGTCCCGCTGACAAATCTAGCGCTCGCCGATCTGCCGATGTCGAAGATCCCGAACGGCACCGGGCTCTTCAATCTGATGCGGCAGCTCGGGGGCAGCGTTGGTATCGCGCTCTCGGCGACGCTGCTACAGCGGTTCACCGCCATGCACCGGGCCGATCTCGCGGCCAACGTGACGCCGTACGCCGAAGCCACGCGCGAGCGACTTGGTGCCATTACGCAGGCATTGATCGCACGCGGGGAAGTGCCGGCGCTCGCGCAAACCAAGGCGATTGGATTCCTCAACGGCATCGTGACCAGGCAGGCGATGATGCTGTCGTTCGAGCAGCTCTTCCTCCTGTTTGGGGCGGTGTTCGTCCTCTCCCTGGCGCTGTTGCCGCTCATGCACAAAAGCCGCGGCGTCGGCTCGGCCGGAGCAGCGCACTGACCAGGACACAGATGCTCGTGCGGTTGGGCATCGTGGGCGGCCTCTGGACGCTGCTGCACGTCTACGTTGGCGCTCACCTGCTCGGCCCCACGCCCCTCGCGGGACTGGCACGCATGCTGGCGTGGGCTGGTGTGATTCTCGTGGCCTGGCTGCCGCTCGTCGCGCTCGTCACGGCCCGGCGGGAGCGGGCGTCGGAGCGCGCTCCGGGATTCGCGATGCGCATGCTCGACTGGGTGGCGTATACGGCGATGGGTCTGTCCTCCCTCCTCATCGTGTCTTTTATCGTCATCGACCTGCTCCGGCTGCCCGATACGGTCGAGGTCGTCATGCTCGTTGTGAGCGGAGCGGCGTTGCTCACGCTCTGCGGCATCGTAGTCGCACGCCGGCCGCGTGTCGTTCGCGTGACCGTGCCGATCGCCGATCTGCCCAGCGACCTCGCCGGGTTTCGGATTCTGCAGCTCAGCGATCTGCACATTGGGCCCACGATCCGGCGCCGATTCGTCGATGCGGTTGTCGACCGCGCGAATGCGTTACGGCCTGATCTCGTGGCGGTGACCGGTGACGTCGCCGACGGGCTGGTCCCGGCGCTGCGCGAGCACGTGGCGCCACTCGGCCGGCTGCGGGCGCCGCACGGCGCGTACTTCGTCACGGGCAATCACGAGTACTATTGGGATGTCCGCGGGTGGATCGCGGAGCTCGAGCGACTGGGTATTGACGTGCTGTCGAACGAGCATCGCATCGTGCAGCGGGGCGCGGGGCGGCTGCTCGTTGCGGGCGTGACCGACCTTTCCGCTGCCTCCGATCCGGCGGCGGCGGTCGCCGGTGCGCCGCCCAGCGACGTGCGCGTGTTGCTGGCGCACCAGCCGCGCAGTGCCTTCGCCGCACAGGCGGCCGGTTACGACCTGCAGCTCTCCGGGCACACACACGGCGGGCAGTATTTCCCCTTCAATCTTCTGGTGCGGCTGTTTCAGCCGTTTGTGGCCGGGCTGCACCGCCTCGAGTCGATGTGGCTCTACGTGAGTCGCGGTACGGGTTACTGGGGGCCGCCGCTACGGCTCGGCGCGCCGGCGGAGATTACGCTGCTCGAGCTGCAGCCATCGCCGCGGTGACGAGCAGGGCGCGCACGATGCCGAGCGCGCCTTTTTCATTCTCATACCATTCCGTCGGCAGGTGCGCATCGCCCGCCCGACCACCCGCTCCCAGCGCGACCGCGGGGACGCCGAGTGCGATGGGGCAATTGGCGTCGGTGGAGGCGCATGCGAGCTGGTGCTCGTGGCCGACGGCGCGGGTCGCCGCGACGGCGGCCTGCACGAGCGGGTGGCTCCGTGGCGTCAACCCTGAGGGCCGGTCCCCCACGCGCTGAACATCCATCCCCAGGGGCGTGGTACCGGGGAGGCGGTGCCGGTTTTCTGCATCGCGCGCCTGCGCCACGGCCGCTTGCACCGCCTCGTCGATGCGCTCGAGCGCGCGCGGGTCCTCGCTGCGGAGGTCGACCTCGAACCAGGCCGTCTGCGGGATCGAGTTGAGACTGGTCCCTCCCCCCAGGCGCACCACGGCGTGCGTCGTGCGTGGCGCGTCGTGCGTGGGCATGTTCGAGATCGCTGCGACGGCACGACCTACGGCATTGGCCGGGTTCGCGACGCCGAAGGCGGCCCAGGAATGCCCACCGGGTCCCGTGTAGGTGACACGATAGCGCCGGGCGCCGAGCGCGCGGTGCACGATCCGCTCGATCCCGGCGCCGTCGAGCGCGATGAATGCATAGGGGCGAATGGCCGCGTCGTGTGATCGTTTGCGTAGGGGCGCAGCATGCTGCGCGCCTACATCGCCACTGATCAGATATCGTACCCCACGCAAGTCTCCCGACCCCTCCTCCCCGACGGTTGCGGCAAAGAGAATTGGTCGCTCAGTGTGCACGCGGGCGCGCGTGAGCGCCTCGCCAATCGACACGAGCGCGGCGAGCCCACGCGCGTTGTCCGCGATCCCAGGCCCTTCCAGGCGTGGCCCGCGCCGCGCCACCGAGACGTCCAGCTCGGGGCCAAACACGGTGTCGAGGTGAGCGGAAAGGATCACGCACGCGTCGTGTAGGGGCGCAGCATGCTGCGCCCCTACGTTGATGTACCATCCCCGCACGTTCCCCACTTCATCCACATGCACGTCCTGCAATCCGATTTCGCCCAACATTTCCGCGACGCGTGCGCCGCGTGCCGCTTCCGCGCCGGTTGGGGCGGGAATCGCCGACAACGTCGCCTGGCGGGCAAGCGTCGCCTCGTCCGAGCGCTCGATGTGCGCGCGTGCGGCGCGGATCCGGTCGTTCGCGAGAAGCGCGGCAATCACGCAGGCAAACTATGATGACATCTGGCGTGGGTGCAACTTGACCTGGCTAGGAGGGGGGGCGACACTAGACCCATGGAGGAGCGGCAGCTCATCTATGACTGGAACAGCGCCGGCGGCGCTGACGGCCACTTCGATTGGACCCAAACCCACGTCGACCTGAACGACGAGACGCTGCGCGACGGGCTGCAGTCGCCCTCGGTCACCGACCCCAGCCTCGACGTCAAAAAGCGGCTCCTCCACCTCATGGCCGACCTCGGTATTGTGGCGGCCGACATTGGGTTGCCGGGCGCCGGTCCGCGGGTCGTGGAACAGGTGCGCGCCTTGGCCAAGGAGATTCGCGATCACAGGCTCCCGATTGCCCCGAACTGCGCCGCCCGCACGGTTGTAGCCGACATCGAGCCGATCGTCCGCATCGCGGACGAGCTGGGCATCAAGATCGAAGCGGCCACCTTTATCGGCTCCTCACCGATTCGCCAATACACGGAAGACTGGACACTCGACCGGATCGTCGCCGCCACTGAGGAGGCCGTGTCGTTTGCCGTGAAGCACGGCTTACCGGTCATGTACGTCACGGAAGACACGACACGCGCTCGCCCGGAGACTTTGAAGGCGCTCTACGGGGCCGCGATTGACTGCGGCGCTCGTCGAATCTGTCTTGCCGATACGGTCGGGCACGCGACACCGGACGGCGTAAAGGCGTTGGTCAGATTCGTCAAGCAGGAAATCGTCAAGCAGAACCCCGTAAAGATCGATTGGCATGGGCATCGCGATCGCGGGATGGGCCTGATCAACTGCCTCGCGGCGATCGAGGCGGGGGTCGACCGCGTGCACGCTACCGCGCTCGGCGTGGGCGAGCGCGTCGGGAACGCCGAAATGGATCTCCTCATCGTCAACCTGAAGCTGCTGGGCGCGCACCAGGGAGACATTCGCAAGCTGCCAGAGTACTGCCGTCTCGTCGCCGACGCAGTCGGCGTGCCGATTCCGGTGAACTATCCTGTGGTCGGTCACGACGCATTTCGCACCGGGACCGGCGTGCATGCCGCGGCGATCATCAAGGCGAAAAAGAAGGGCCACAACTGGCTCGCCGATCGGGTCTACAGCTCCGTCCCGGCCGAGGAGTTCGGTTTCGAGCAGCGCATCGAAATCTCCCCGGTGTCGGGGATCTCGAACGTGAAGTACTGGCTCGAGCACCATGGCTATGATCCCAACGACGAAGCCGCGTGCCGCACGCTGTTCGACGCCGCCAAGCGCACCGACCGGGTGTTGTCCGACGAGGAATGTCACCGGTTGTTGAACGCATGAGTTTCTCGGACGTCGAGAAGTCGTTCTTCGATCTCTACTGGCACATGGATCCGGTCGCGGCGACGCAGGCCGGCGTACCGGGTCACGATGATCGGTACGGTCGCTTCAGCTCGGGCGCGCTCGCTCCGCACCTCGCCGCCCTCAAATCGATCGCGTCGGCGCTCGAGGAAGTGAACGCGGCCGACCTCGAAGAGGAGATCGACCGCACGGCGCTGCTCAACGAAATCCGCGTCACGCTGCGCCGTTACGAAAAGCTCAAGCCCCAGGCCAAGAACCCCGAGTTCTGGCTCTCGCATCTCCTCGGCGGGCTGCACCACCTGCTGCTCTCGGCCGACCGTACGCCCGCAGAGAAGGCGGCGGCGGCGATCGGACGGCTGGAAGACATTCCCGGTTTTCTGGAGGATCTGAAGACCGCCCTCGAAGAGCCGGTGCGCGTTTTCGTCGAGACGGCCATGCGCATGACCGAAGGAGGTCGCCTGCTCATCACGGAGATGGCCGCCGCGCTCTGCGCGCAGGCGCCCATGCACGCCGTCCGGCTCGGCACGGCCGCCGCGCAGGCAAGCGATGCACTCCTCAAATTCGATGCGAATCTCGAGCGCTGGCTCGAGATGGGGACGGAGGAATTCGCCATCGGCGAGGACGCGTTCAACTTCCTGCTCCACTACCAGCACGCCCTGCGCGACACGGCGCCGGAATTGTGGCGCTACGGTCTGCGACTCAAGGAAGAAATCGAGGCGGATCTCGTCCGCATTGCCACGCGGCTCGATGGGAAACCTTGGCCCGAGCTGGTCGACAAGCTCCGCGCCGATCATCCGGCCCCCGACGAGCTGGTGGAGGCCTACGCAAAGGAGATGGCGCGGGCACGCGACTTCGTGGCGCAGCGCAAGCTCGCGCCCATCCCGAAGGCGCCGCTCGGCGTGATTCCCACGCCGGCGTTCATGCGGCCGGTCATTCCGTACGCCGCCTACGACAGCCCGGGCGCCTACAGTCGCGACCGCACCGGCTGGTTCTACGTGACGGTGCCCGATGCCCGGTTGCCCGCGGCGCAGCAGGAGCGCATTCTGCGCGATCACTGTCGCTACGAGCTCGCCGCGACCGCGCTGCACGAGGGCTACCCCGGTCACCATCTGCAGCTCGTCATCGCGAAAGAGTCATCCTCACACGTGCGGAAGAACCTCTGGACGCCGCTGACCGTCGAGGGCTGGGCGCTCTACTGCGAAGACATGATGGGGGAGGAGGGCTTCTACGCGTCCGACCAGGAGCTGTTCTTCCAGCGCGTGCATCTGCTGTGGCGCGCGATGCGCATTCTGCTCGACGTCGGCCTGCACACCCGCGGCATGACGCGCGCGCAAGCGGTCGAGCAGATGGTGAACGAGCTGCATGTCGAGCGCGGCAATGCCGAGGCCGAGGTGCGGCGCTATTGCGCCTGGCCGGCGTATCAGCTCTGCTACGCCGTCGGGCGGCGTGAGCTGCTCCGGCTGCGGGACGATTTTCGAAATGCCAAGGGCAGCCACTTTTCGCTCCGCGCCTTCCACGACGCCGTGCTGCCGTACGGCGGACTTCCCGTCACACTGATCCGCTGGGGACTCGGCTTGGGTGAGTAATCAGCTTCCCAGGCAGGTCAAGCTGTTCGGTGCAGTCTCCCTTCTCAACGATTTCGCGAGTGAGATGGTATACCCGCTGCTGCCGGCGTTCGTCATCGGCCTGCTCGGCGGCGGGGCGGCGGCCCTGGGCGCGCTGGATGGGGCTGCGGACGCGGCGGCGGCGTTCGTCAAGCTGATCGCGGGGCGACTCGCGGACCGTCCATCGCGCCGCGGACCGCTAATCGTTGGCGGGTACTTCGTGGCCGCAGCCGTACGACCCATCATCGCGGTCACCGCGGCGGCTTGGCAGGTCATCGCGCTGCGCGTCGTCGACCGCCTAGGGAAGGGCCTGCGGACCCCGCCGCGGGATGCGCTGATCGGGGACGTGACACCACCACCCCTGGTGGGGCGGGCGTTCGGATTGCAGCGGGGGCTGGATCACGTCGGCGCGGTAATTGGGCCGCTGGTCGCTTGGGTGGTCTTGAGTCGCGGTAGGGACGTGCGCACTGTGATCTTGGCGAGCATTGTCCCGGGCGTCCTGGTCACACTGCTGGCGATTTGGACGGTAAGGGACGGTAAGGGACGGTATGGGACGGTAAGGGTAAGCGAACCCGTCCAACCCTTACCGTCACTTACCGTCTCTTACCGTCCCTTACCGTCCTCCCTTATCGGCATCGCGATCTTCTATCTCCTCCGCATGCCCGAGACGCTCATGATTTTCAGGGCCCAGACCTTAGGCATCGCCGTCGCCCTCATCCCCCTCCTCTGGGCGGCGTTGCACGTCGTCCGATCCTCGACCTCGTTCCTCGGCGGCGCGCTGTCGGATCGGATCGGTCCGGCGCGGACGATGTGGATCGGCTGGCTCAGCTACGTCGTGCTGGCGGCGGGGATGTGGCTAGCGGCGAGTCCGCTCGCGGCCTGGCTGCTGTTTCTGGCCCTCGGCGTAGTCGCCGGGCTTACGGAAAGTCCGGAGCGGGCGCTTGTTTCATCGGCGACGGGGGGTCATCGCGGGAGCGGGTTTGGCGTCTACCACGCGTTGACCGGGGGGGCGGCGTTGATCGGCGGGATCGCGCTCGGGGTCATTTTTCAGTGCGTGAGTGGGGCGACCGCATTTCTCGTAAGTGCTGTTGGCGCTTTGAGTTTAGTCATCCTCTGGCCTTTCTGGACGCGCTTGCATAGGGTTCCCCCGCCATGAGCGCCCCTGCGGCCACCACCGCCCCTACACAGCACGCAGCACGCGGCCGATACCTACTCCGACTCTCGTTGCTGGCTCTCGGCGTGGTGTACGGCGATATCGGCACGAGTCCGCTCTACGCGATGCGTGAGGCATTTCATGGGGCTCATGGCATCCCGGTGAGCCCGGCGAATGTGTTGGGCGTGCTGTCGTTGATCTTCTGGTCGTTGATCATCGTGGTGACGATCAAGTACCACGTCGTGATTATCCGCGCCGACAACAAGGGTGAAGGCGGCGTCCTGGCGCTGATGGCCCTTGTGAACGGAAGCCGGGTCGCTCGCGGGTTGTCTCCGCGGCGTCTGATGATTGCGCTCGGCATCTTCGGGGCCGCGTTGCTATACGCCGATGGCGCGTTGACGCCCGCAATCTCCGTGATGTCCGCCGTCGAGGGCCTCGAGGTGGCCACACCAGCGCTCCATTCCTTCGTTATCCCGGTAACGTTGGCGATTCTCATCGGGCTCTTCCTGTTTCAGCAACGCGGGACGGCGGGAGTTGGCGCCGTGTTCGGCCCGATCATGCTGGTGTGGTTCGCAGCGCTTGCTGTATTGGGGCTTCATGGAATCATGCGCCATCCGGCGGTGGTGGCGGCGGTCATGCCACAGCACGGCATTCGATTCTTCGCTGAGGATCCCGCGCGTGGGTTGGTGGTACTTGGGGCCGTGTTCCTGGTGGTGACAGGGGGGGAGGCATTGTATGCGGACCTCGGTCATTTCGGCCATAATGCCATCCAGATTGCGTGGTTCAGCATTCCGCTCCCCTCGCTCTTGTTGAACTATTTCGGCCAGGGGGCGCTGCTGTTGACGCAGCCGGAGGCGGCGGTGAATCCGTTCTACTTGCTCGCCCCATCCGCACTCCTCTATCCGCTAATTGCCCTTGCAGCAGCTGCGACCATCATTGCGTCGCAAGCGGTGATATCGGGCGCCTTCTCGCTGACTCGGCAAGCGGTGCAGCTCGGGTACATGCCGCGAATGCAGATCGAGCACACGTCCTCGCGCGAGATCGGGCAGATCTATGTGCCGGCCGTCAACTGGGCGCTCATGGTGCTGACGTGCGCCTTCGTGCTGGGATTTCAGAACTCGAGCAACATCGCGGGCGCCTATGGTGTGGCCCTGTCGACGCTGATGACGCTCACCACGATCATGTTCTACGTCATGAGCCGAGAAGTGTGGGGTTGGAGCGTTGCGAAAGCAGCCGCCACCGCCGGCCTCTTTCTCTGGTTGGATCTCACATTCTTGACGGCAAACTTCCTCAAGATTTGGCACGGCGGCTGGGTACCGCTCGCGATCGCGGTGATCATTTATCTCACGATGACGACGTGGAAGGGCGGACGCGAGATCCTCGCCAAGCGGATGATGGAGAAGACGGTCCCGCTGAAGCTGTTGCTCGCCGATCTCGCCGCCGAGCCGCCGGTGCGCGTCCCCGGAACGGCGGTCTTCATGTACGGAAGTTCGGACGGGACACCGCCTGCCCTGGTGCTCAACCTTACCCACAACAAGGTGCTGCACGAGAAGATCGTGTTTCTCACGATCATCACCGAAGACGTGCCGCATGTGGGGGGCGATCAACGCGTCATCGTTAAACGCAGCGGCAAAGGCTTTCACAACGTCACCGCTCGCTATGGATTCATGCAAGATCCCGACATCAATGAAGTGCTGGCGGCGTGCAAACAGAGCCACCTCGACATTCCGCTCGAGGGGACGACGTTCTTTCTGGGACGCGAAACGCTGATTGCGTCGGATCGGCCGGGAATGGCGATGTGGCGCGAGCGGTTGTTTTCGTTCATGTCGCGCAACGCGCTCAGAGCTACGGCGTTCTTCAAGATTCCGCCAAATCAAGTATTTGAGGTGGGGGCGTACGTGGAGCTGTAGCACACCGTCTTCAGGACACGCCGAAGTCTTCCTCCTG
Source organism: Gemmatimonadota bacterium (assembly GCA_046728135.1). Taxonomy (GTDB): domain Bacteria; phylum Gemmatimonadota; class Gemmatimonadetes; order Gemmatimonadales; family GWC2-71-9; genus 20CM-2-65-7. The sequence continues at coordinate 10,357 of JBKPDZ010000132.1, forward strand.
AGGCGCAACAGTCACGCACGCCCGGTACAGCCACACGTCGTAGATGATCTTCAACGCCCCTGCGATGAAGAAGGGAAAACTGATCCACGCCGGCCGGGAGAACAGCAGACCGGCAAGCGCGGGAGCGACCGCGGCGCCGGTCGTGCGCGCGACGCCCGTGACCCCTGCCGCTGCTGACCGCTCCTCGGGGCGAACCACGGCCATGAGGTAGGATTGTCTGGTGGGGACGTCCATCTGGCTGATGCTGAAGCGCGCGAACAGGACGAGAATCGCCAGCGGCAGCGTCGGCATGAGCGGCACCAAGATGAGCAAGACGTTCGACGGCAGGTGCGTGAAGACCATCGTGTTGATCAGGCCGAAGCGGGCGGCGAGCCGGGCGGCCCATAACGCCGACACCCCGGCGAGGATATTTGCCCCAAAGAAGATCGCGCCGAGCGTCGCCGGGCTCACCCCAAAGCGCAGATAGAACCAGTAGGCGGCGAAGCTTTGTACGACGAAGCCCCCCCCAAACGCGTCGAGCGCGAACAGTCCAGACAACGTGAGCACGGTGCGGCGCGACGGACCGAGGCCCAAGAATGGTCGTTCCGCAGCGACGCGTACTTCAGCAGCCCGCGACAACTGCGTGAACCAGAAGCAGAGGAGTACTCCCACCGCCGCGTACAGCAACACCACGTCACGGTAGTGCGATCCGCGCGAGAGCGCTCCGCCGGCGAGCGATCCGGCGGCAGTCGCGACCGCTCCGACCAATGTGTACCAGGCGAATACCGACGTCCTCACGCTTGGCGGGACCACGTGCGCCAATGCCGCTTGCTCGATCGGCAAGAACGGACCGACCTCGCTCCCGCTCGGGCTGATGATGCCGACGGTTCCCGCGATGACGAGTACCGGGAAGCTGCGCGTGCCGGCGAAGATCAGACCGGCCGCGGTCATCAGGATGGCGCCGATCACGAGCATGCGGCGTCGCCCCAGGCGATCGGCGCGGGTCGTCAGGAACAACGACACAACCGTGTCACCCACGAGGGTCAACGTCAGCAGCAGCCCGACTTGCACCGCGTCAAAACCGAGACTCGTGAGATAGAGGACCAGGACGACGGACAGTGCCCCGTACGCAAAGAGTCGCGCCGAGCGTGCCACAAACAGCAGCCGCCCGTCGCGGGTCAGCGAGCGGAGGCCGGTCAGGCTCAAACGGCGATCCGGTGCACGACCTTAACGACAAACGCCCCATTGAGCTGTCTGCTGAGCGATCCAGCGGCGGGGAACCGATAGCGCGCGCTCGGATCAGTCGTGTAGCCTGAGTTCCAAACGACGAACACGTCGTCACCGATCGTCGGAATCCAGTGGAAGCGCAGGTTAAAGTCCACCCGCCGGTCTTCATTGGTGTACTGGATAAACCCCAGAAAGCTCGTTCGTGTATCGAGGTCGTATTCGATACGGCTGGAGCCCTGGACTGCCGTGAAACCGCCGCCTGGCAGTCGCGCTGCTGTGCGAGCCAGATTCGCACTCAGGATGAGATGACCGCCGCCGCGCCAGGTTGCCTGGAACTCCATGTCGGCGCTCCGGCCGCCGTAGAACGCGCCCCAGTTGACAAAAGCGTCAACACTCAGCGGGCGATTGGCGGACATGGAGTATTGCAGCTCATACCGCGACCACCAGTAGCGGCCGGGGGGGATCGTGACGCCCCGGAAAATGTCAAATGAGTCCGTCGGTGCATCCAGCAAGCGCTGGTAGTTCACCTCGAAGTGATCGCCGTTCTCGCGGTCGCCTCCAAACACGCGCCACTCGAACCATGCCGTCTGCCAGTCTCCCGTCCGGCCGAGGGTCCCCGACTCGTTGGCGATGACGTCCCAGCTCGGGATTGGAAAGGTGAAATCCAGTTGCCGGATGCCCAGCGCGTGAGGTCGCGGCATGAAATCGACGTGACCGGTGGTCTCCCAGATGCCGGTGCGGCGGACGAACCCAAGCGCCGGCGCAAATCCTTGGTCGATGCGATATACCGAGAAGAAGTTGTCGAACAAGTCGTTCGGGTAATCCGTGGACGCCCGCCAGGCGAGAGGAACACCCGCAACGCCGGGCGTGCGTGTTCCCGCAATCCAGAATTTCGGCTCGATGTTTTGTCCGTGGACGACGAGCGGCAGGTCTACGTCGAGTCCTCCAGTCGCCTCGGCCCCTCCCCCACGCGATACGGAGCGCAGGCTGCCAATCGCCCCGATGTAGGAGCGCGCGAACAGATCGTGCTGGAGCCGCACGACGCCATCGGTCGCCTGATCGGCGCCCCCAGTACGCGTCCCCAGGATTCCCAGGCGCCAGGCGCCCATTCTGCCGTAAAGGCGACCTCCTGCGATGATCGGGACGGCGTTACCACTCGAGTCGAGTCCGATTCGTCGGGAATAGAACACCTGCGTCCGGCCTGGCGTACCGAAGTCGAACAGGCCACTCGACTCGAGGAGGAATGCCCGCTTCTCAGGGAAGAAGAACGGAAAGCGCGTGAGATTAATGACCTGCTGATCCGCCTCGACCTGTGCAAAGTCGGTGCTCGTCGTGACATCGGCCGTGAGCGTAGGTGAGACAGCCAGTTTCGCGTCCAGGCCCGCCTTTCCGCCCACGAAGCCACGTGCGACGCGCGTGCCGCTGCTGTCGTGCTCTGGCTCGACGACGCGGCCGAGCGTATAGGGTGAGACGTCCATCGCGAGCGATCGACCCAACAGGCCGATGTCGGTGAGCTCGCCTGCCTGGAGTAACTGGTACAGCCCTTCGGCACGTCCCCAGGACCGCCACAGATCCTGCTCGTTGCTGCGGCGGATAAAGCGGCGCACGTTGAAGCCAAACCGCATGTCGCCGCGGGGATGGAAGCGCAGCGTGCGAAACGGGATGCGGAACTCGGCGGTCCACCCTTGTTGGTCACGCGTCACCGTGACATCCCAGATCCCGTTCCAGTTCTCGTTGAGGTTGTCGAGATCGGTGAGCTGAGCGTCCCACCGCGCACCGTTCGGATTGGTCCCGAACACGAAGGCGCCGCGTCGATCGTGAAAGCTGTCGATCAGAATCTGGACATTGTCATCGCTGGACAGGTCCGCATCGCGTCGCAGTTGGCGCGCGCGCACACGGGACGGGTCGGCGTCGTAGGCTCGCACGCCGATGTAGAGGGCATCGCCATCGCGGAGCGCCTTGACGACCGTCCGTTGGCTCGCAGGCGCACCCACCACAGGCTCGCGTTGGCGGAAATCGGTGATGGAGTCTGCGATTGACCAGTCCGCGCCGTCCAACCGACCATCGAAGCGAATTGGCGCGCGAGCTGCGGTGACGCGAAGCTGGGCCGCTACAGTGGTTGGGAATGCTACTGCGACGAGGAGCCAGCGTGCCTTCGAGAGGGTCAGTTCCTAGTCTCCGGCGACGAGCGTAGTCGGAACAAACGGGGCCTCATGCAGGGCAGCCGGCTTGCGCCGCGACAGCACGAGCCACCATTCCCGCGCGGAGGTAAACACCAGCATCGCCACGACGGCCACGAAGAACAGCGCGATCGCGGCATCGAGACGGTCGTTGAAGATCATGCGGGCGGCATGGGGATCCGTCGAGTGTGCGACCGACACCGCGTGCGCCAGGAAACCAAGCTTCGGGTCACTGGAGAAGACCTTTTGATAGCCCGCCGTCATCGTCACGGTGATGAGCCAGGCAAGCGGACCGAGCGTGACCCAGGCGTAGCGCTGGCGACCCATCTTGATCAGGATTGTCGTCGCCACGCAGAGCGCCACGGCCGCGAGCAGCTGGTTCGAGATACCGAATAGCGGCCAGAGCGAGTTGATCCCGCCGAGCGGGTCCACCACGCCTTGATAGAGGAAAAAGCCCCATCCTGCACACACCAGGCCGCTCGCGATCACGACGCTCGGCAGCCATGACGTCTGACCAAACTTCGGCCACATGTGACCGACGATCTCCTGCAGCATGAACCGTCCCACGCGCGTGCCGGTGTCGATTGTGGTGAGGATGAACAGCGCCTCGAACATGATGGCGAAGTGATACCAGAGCGCAGACAGCGTCTTCCCGCCCAGGGCGGACGTGAGCCCCGAGAAGATGTGGGCGATGCCGACCGCGAGGGAAGGCGCGCCGCCGGTGCGCGCGATCAGCGTCTGCTCGCCCATCTGCGCCGCCAGCGCCTGCATGTACTGGGGTGTGACCACGAAGCCCGCCTGGTTCAACACGTCCGACGCGCCGGCCAGCGCCACCGGCGTCGTGTTCATCGCGAAGTAGACGCCGGGGTCGAGGGTGCAGGCGGCGATCATCGCCATGATGCCGACGAACGACTCCATGATCATGCCGCCGTAGCCGATCATGCGGGCGTCCGTCTCGCGCGTGATCATCTTCGGCGTCGTCCCCGACGCGACGAGCGAGTGGAAGCCCGAGACAGCACCACACGCGATCGTGATGAACGCAAACGGGAACAGCTTGCCGGCGAACACGGGGCCCTCACCCGCCGTGGCGAAAGGCGTCAGCGCCGGCATCCGCAGCGGCGGCAGGATGATCAGAATCGCCACGCCCAGCACCAGGACCGTCGTGATCTTCAGGAACGTCGAGAGATAGTCGCGGGGGCAGAGCAGCATCCAGACGGGCAACACCGACGCGATGAAGCCGTACGCGATCATCATGACGGTGAGCGATGTGCCGCTGTGCGTGAACGCAGCGGCGAGACCGGGGTGGCTCGCAACGCTTCCGCCGCCGACCAGCGCAAGCAGCAACAGCAGTGCGCCGATGATCGATGCTTCGCCGACTCTGCCGGGACGCCACCGCTTCATCCACCAGCCCATGAGCAGCGCGATCGGAATCGTGCACGCGATCGTGAACAGTCCCCACGGTGACGCGCGCAAGGCATTGACGACGATGAGCGCGAGGACGGCGAGCAGGATGATCATGATCGCGAGCACCGCGATCATCGCCGTCACGCCCGTGACCTTGCTGACCTCCTCCTTGGCCATTTGGCCGAGCGACTTGCCGTCACGCCGCAGCGAGCAGAAGAGAATCGTGAAATCCTGAACCGCACCGCCCAGGACCACGCCGATGATGAGCCAGAGCGTCCCGGGGAGAAATCCGAACTGGGCCGCCAGGACCGGGCCCACCAGCGGCCCTGCTCCGGCGATGGCCGCGAAATGGTGGCCGAACAGCACCCAGCGATTCGTCGGGACGAAGTCGTGGCCGTTGTTGAGTCGCTCGGCGGGTGTGGCGCGACGAGAATCGAGCCCAAAGACCTTGGTGGCGAGGAACTTCGAGTAGAACCGATAGCCGACGACGTAGGTGCAAACGGCCGCCGTCAGCAACCACGCGGCACTGATGGTCTCGCCCCGGGCCAGCGCCAACACCCCGAACGACGCGGCGCCCAGCAGCGAGACCAGAGTCCAGCCGACGACGGACAGCGGTCGCACGCGGCGTAAGTTGCGATCCCGCTTGCCGATGTTCAAGTTCGAACATAGGTTCGAACCGCTTGAGCCCCTCGAGTTCCTATCCCTGGTCGTCGAGCGGAGAGGGAGGGGGGGGACGCGCAGCCCCCGCCTCCGCCGTACAGGAGCGACCCCAACCACAACGCCACCCTGAATCGCTGCGGGGTCGCGTCGTCGTGGTCACCGGCGGCGCGACAGGGCTCGGTCGCGCGGTTGCGCTCGAGTTCGCCCAAGGCGGCTGCGGGGTCGCGTTCAATTACGTCGAGCTGCCGGGCCGGGACGTCGGGGCGCAAGCGTTGCTCACTGAGACGGCGATCAAAGCGCTGGGCGTCCCGTGCTACGCGGCGGTGTGTGACGTTCGCAAGATGACTTCGGTCGAGCAGTTCGTCGCGGAGGTCCGCGGCAGGCTTGGCGGCATCCACTACCTGGTCAACAATGCGGGCGTGACACACGACGGCGCGCTCTGGCGATTGACGGCCGAGGCCTGGCAGGAAGTCATCGACACGAACGTGAGCGGCGCGTTCAACTGCATTCACGCCGTAGCGCCGCAGCTGCGCGGGCAGCGCTTCGGCAAAATCGTGAACGTCGCCAGCCATCAGGCGTTCCGGCCCGGGTTCGGCATCGCGAACTACGCCGCCAGTAAGGCGGCACTCATCGGTCTCACGAAAGCCGCCGCCGTCGATCTCGGCTCGGCGGGGATCAACGTGAATGCCGTCGCGCCGGGATTCGTGAAAACGGAGCTCCTCACGCAGCTTCCACGCGAAGTGCTCGAGCGCGCCGAGCATGAATCGGTGCTCGGCCGCGTTGCGGAGCCGGAAGATGTCTCACGCGTGATTCTCTTCTTGTGCAGCGAAGCGGCGCGACACATCACCGGACAGGTCATTGTAGTGGACGGGGGATTGACGCTCGCTTAAATTGCGGCGCGTGAGTAACCCCTTACAACTCAAATACTTCGTACGTCGTCCGTCGTGCGTCGTCTTGCTCGCCGCAGTGCTGAGCTGTGGCGGCAAGAAATCCGCACACGAACCGACGCCTGCACCGACTGCGCCGTTGCCCACCGCGGGGCTCGCGGGCCAGCGCGTCGCGCTCACGCCACTTGCTCTGGTTGGTGCAGAAGACACGCTCCATTTGGATACGCTCATCGCGGACCGGCGGACGACGCTCGATAAGTGCGACAGCATCCTTGTGACCCTGCTCGGGGCGCGGGCGCCTGAGGTCACGTGGGTAGGACCGGTGGAGCTGCGACACATCGCGCGGCGCGCACCCGGCATTGCGGCCGATCCCGACCAGATGGGGACGCCGTTCCTGCGTGCGGCCAACGTTGTCGTCGTGCCCGATCCGTTGCGATATCAATTGCGCACGCTGATGGGGCTGGTGGGTGGCCGGTATGTCCTCGTTCCTGCCGGCCTCGTTTTCCGGCGTCCCACCGACGGATCCACCGGTGCGACCGCGGAGCTCTCGGTCGTCATGATCGACTCGCGGATCGGGAGGGTCGGGTGGCGCACGATCGCCCGCGGTGAGGGCGCGGATGCCTGGACGGCGCTGACGCGGGCGGTGAAGAGCCTCACGCCGGGCCTGCCGTGACGGTCCGGGAAGCCACGCTGATCCCCGGTGACGGCATCGGACCCGAGATCACCGCGGCGACACTGGAGGTGCTCGACGCCCTCGGCGTCAAGTTCGAGTGGGACGAGGAATACGGCGGCATGGCGGCCGTCGAGAAAGCCGGCACGCCGCTGCCCAACGCGACCCTCGACTCTATCCGCCGCACGCGACTGTGCCTCAAGGGCCCGCTCACGACTCCGGTGGGCGGCGGCTACCGGTCGGTCAATGTCGCGATGCGGCAGGAATTCGACCTGTACGCCAACGTGCGACCGACCAAGACGATCGTGCCGGGGGGCCGCTACGAACACGTCGACCTCGTCATCATCCGGGAGAACACCGAAGGCTTGTACGTCGGGCTCGATCATACTTTCAAGGTCGGTGCCGACCGGCGGGCGATGGCGCAGGCGATGTCGATCGTTACGCGCGAAGGGAGCGAGCGCATCGCGAATTACGCATTCGAGTATGCCAAGCGCCACGGCCGGAAAAAGGTGACGATCGTCCACAAGGCCAACATCCTGAAAGCGACGTCGGGTCTCTTTCTCGAGGTCGCCAAGCGCGTCGCCGAGCAGTATGCGGGCGTGATCGCCTGTGACGACAAGATCGTGGACAACACCGCGATGCAGCTCGTGCTCAAGCCCGAGCAGTTCGATGTCATCGTGACGACGAACCTGTTCGGCGACATCTTGTCCGACGAGGCGGCAGGACTGGTCGGCGGGCTGGGGCTCGCACCCGGCGCCAATATCGGGACGCATGCGGCCATCTTTGAGCCGGTGCACGGCTCCGCGCCCGACATCGCGGGGAAGGGGATCGCCAATCCATCGGCCCAGATGCTCGCGGCCGCTATGATGCTCGATCATCTTGAGGAGCTCGAGGCCGCCAAGCGGCTGCGCTGCGCGCTCGAAGCGACGATTGTCCAGGACAAGATCCGGACGCCGGATTTGGGGGGACGTGCTGCTACGGCCGAGTTCGCCCGCGCCGTGGTTAAGCGGGTTAGGGCCTAAGCATCCGTGCGCGAAATGCGGCACGGATACGCCGGGCATCGCCATCGGGGGCCTGTGCCCGAGCTGCACGCGGCTGCTCGAGCGGCGGGCGAGCAAAATCGCCCGGCTGGCGGCCATCGGCACGACCGTGCCGTTGGCGGTGTATGTGGCCCTGTCACTGCCCGTGGAGCGGACCGCGCGGCTGGTGGGCGCGGCGAGTGTGCTCCTGTGGTACGTGTTGACGTTTCTCATAGCAAAACGCGTAACACTGGAGTGGATAAAATGACAATGTCGAATGTCCACTGTTCAATGTCCAAGTGGTGCGCATTGGTGGCTGCGCTCCTCACGCTTCCCGTCGCCGCTCCCGGACAGACATCGCTTTCCATCTATCGAGACGGCCGAGTCGTGGTGCGGCGCGCGCTCCCGCAGGCGCTGCAGCAGGGCCGAAACAATCTCACTTTGAAGCTGGAGGGCCTCGATCCCGCCACGCTCTTCTCGCCCGACACAGCGGTCTCTGTCCTTTCCGCAACCGTGCGCCCTGCCAGCACGGGTGAGGACGCGCTTCGCCGGGCAGTCGGGCAAACGCTCTCGTTCGTGCGCGCCAAGGGCGACACGGTGCGCGCGACCGTGCTGAGCGTGAACCCTCCCCAGTACCGCCTGCCTGACGGCCGGCTCCTGCTCGAGTCCCCCGGTGAGCCCCTCTTTCCGTCCGAGCTCGTGCGCGTCGGCGAAGAGGCGAGCGTGGTCCTGGAGGCCACCCGTGGGCGGCCGCGGACGGAGCTCGCATATGTTGCAGAGGGAGCGACGTGGCGCGCGACCTACCAGGTCTTGCTGGGGCAAGACCGCGCCGCCGTGGCGGGCGTCGCCACGGTGACGTCGCAAGTCCAGGTCGACAGCGCCGAGGTGCAGGTCGTAGCTGGGGCAATCCGGGCGGCGCGTATCCGCGCCGAGAGGGGCCAGTTTGCCATGCCCGCCGCACAGGCGATGGTCCGGGCGGCGGCCGAGGAGCCTCAAGAAGAGGCGGTCGGGGAGGCGCATGTGTACACGCTGCCCGGCCGCTTGACCCTGGAGCGCGGCGTGCCGGTCGCCACGGCACTCTTCCCGCGCACCCCAACGACGTTCACGCGTGAGTTTATCGCGCGCGGCGCGTTTCCCTTGCAAGGGTTCTACGGGCCCGGTCCCACCGGGCCGACCACCGTGGCGGTCCAGGTGTGGTACACGCTGAAGCGGCCAGCCCGATCGCCCTTTGGTGACCGGCCACTGCCTGGCGGTGACGTGCAGGTCTACGAGCGAGACTCGACCGGCCACCCCCAGCTTCTGGGCGAGACGACGATCGATCACACGCCGGCCGGCGCCGACGTGCGGCTCTATACGGGCGACGCGTTCGACGTGACGAGCGAGTGGTTGCAGACCGACTGGCGGACCGAACCGCTGCAGCGTCAGCCCATCTCGGGAGCCGTCGGTCCCCAAAAGATTACTGCGTCGTATCGGGTCACGGTCCGCAACGCGAAGAGCGATGCCGTGAGCGTGGACGTGATCGAGCGCCATCAGGGGGAGTGGAAGGTGACCGAGAGCAGCATGCCGTCGGAACGCCTCTCAGCTGGCGAAGTGCGCTTTCGGGTTCCCGTCCCCGCCGGCGGGAGTGTACAGCTGACCTACACGATCGAAGCGAAGTCATGACGGTTCAGATCGCGCACATCGGCGACCTGCACTTCGGCGGCCTCGCCGACATTCCGGTCGTCGAAGCGCTGGAGCGGATGCTGCCCGATCTCCGTCCCGACGCGATCGTGATCGGCGGCGATCTGTCGCAGCGCGCGCGCCACGGCGAGTTGCAGCGCGGCCGCGCCTTCGCCAACATCGCGCGCGAGACGGCGCCGGTGCTCGTGATTCCGGGGAATCACGACGTGCAATGGTGGCGCCGGCCGCTGATCCCGTTCGGCAAAGACGCCATCTACCAGAAATACGGGAGCTATTTCGGCGCCGACCTGACGCCGACGCTGACGATTCCGGGCGGCGCGGTGATCGCATCGGCGCTGACGGCGCATGGCGTCGCGTGGGGGTCGCTCACGGCGCGGCTGCGCGATATCGCGGTGAAGGGTCATTTGCCCAAGCGCGAAATGCAGCGCGTGCAGGAGACCTTCGCGAAGGCGGAGCCGGGGCTACCGCGCGTGCTCGTCATCCATCACAATCTCTTGCGCGGCAATCTCTCCAAGCGCATGGGACTGGCACGCTGGAGCCGCGCGCAGCGCCGCATCGTCGAGGCCGGCACCGACGTCGTGCTGTGCGGGCACGACCATGAGGAAGGTGCCGAGCTGCTCGATGGCCGTGTCACCGTGTCGACCGCCGGTACGCTGTCGACGCGCGCGCGCGGCGGGCGACCAGTGTCATTCAACTTCGTCACGATCGATCCAACAGCTGTGCAAGTCACGTTTTTCAGGTGGGACGCGGCGAAGCGACGATTCCAACCTTCAGATACGGCGGCGTTTGCCCGGCGCGCGTCTTCGAAAGCGCCTAGTCTCGAGCCACAAGCCGCGCAGTAGAGTGTAGCTTGCTGCTTCGCCGTCTCCGCAACTTTTCTAGGAGCTCGTGACTGATGGCTGCGAAGTTCCAGGGAGTGGATTTCTATCAGACCGAGGGATTATTGAGTGAGGAAGAGCGCGCCATCCGCGATACGGTGCGCGAATGGGTGGACGACAACGTCATTCCCGTGATCGGCGAAGCCTACGTGGCGGGCAAGTTCCCCAAACAGCTGGTCCCCGGCATGGCGGAGCTCGGCCTCTTCGGCGCGAACCTGCCCGAAGAATACGGCTGCGCCGGCCTCAACAACGTCGCCTACGGGCTCATCATGCAGGAACTCGAGCGCGGCGACTCGGGCGTCCGCTCGTTCGCCTCGGTGCAAGGCGCGCTCGTGATGTATCCGATCTACACCTTCGGCACCGAAGAACAAAAGAAGCAGTGGCTGCCGCAGATGGCGAGCGGCAAAGTCATCGGCTGCTTTGGCCTGACGGAGCCGGACTACGGATCCAATCCGGCCGGCATGATCACCGTGGCCAAGGACACGAAGGACGGCTGGGTCTTGAATGGCGCCAAGATGTGGATCACGAACGGGTCGACGGCGCACGTCTCGATCGTGTGGGCCAAGACCGGCGGGCTCGATCAGCCCGACTCGATTCGCGGCTTCATCGTCCCCACCGACACCAAGGGGTTTTCCGCCAAAGATCAAAAGGGCAAGCTCTCGTTGCGCGCCAGCGATACGAGCGAGCTGGTGCTGCAGGATGTCCATCTGCCCAAGGACGCCCTCCTGCCCAAGTCTGGTGGCCTCAAGTCGCCGCTGCTGTGCCTCACCGCTGCGCGGTACGGCATCGCCTGGGGTGCCGTCGGAGCGGCCATGGCGTGCTATGACGAGGCCGTGAGCTATGCCAAGCAGCGGGTGATGTTCGGCAAGCCGATCGGCGGGTTCCAGCTGCAACAAGCGCGGCTGGCGGACATGCTAACGGAAATCACGAAGGCCCAGCTGCTCTGCGTCCAGTTGGGTCGGTTAAAGGATGCAGGTAAATCCACGCCGCAGCAGGTGTCGCTGGCCAAGCGCAACAACGTGAGCATGGCGACCGAGGTGGCGCGCGAAACACGTCGCCTCCTCGGGGCGAACGGCATTCTCGCCGAATACCAGGCCATGCGTCATCTCGCCAATCTCGAATCGGTGTACACCTACGAAGGGACGCACGACGTCCATACCCTCATCCTGGGGCAGGAGATTACGGGGCTGAGCGCCTTCAACTAAGAAACCGTTGCCGGACGCAGCCCGTTATGTCACCCATGCCATTCATGCTGCTGTTGTTGTGGGCCCAGACGCAGGGCCCCGCTCCCACGCTGGTCGATATCCATGATCTCAGGCCGCGGGAATACCGCGTCAGCGGCTTCGTGGTGCCCGTGGCGCAAGACGTCCAGATCACGGCCGTCGGCGCGGAGCCCTGGCCCGACCGGCTACGCCCGCGGGATGAGCAGCATTGGCAGGACGACGACCAGACCACGTGGCCGGCGGCCGCGTGGATTCTCGACGCGCGCACCCGCGCCGTCGTGTGGGACCTGCGCTCCGCCGACACCCGGCGCGAATCGAATGGACTGCGGCGCTTCTCCGGTCCCGTGCACCTGCCGGTCGGAACATACGAAGCGCACTACGCCTCCTATGCGGCCTCCTCCGTCTCCTTCAACGGCGATTTCAATCTCAGTTTCAGCGACATCATTCGACTCGGCCGGCGCGCAAAGTACGGCGGCCCCTACGTCGAGAACGGACTGTACCGCGAGTTCGGACTGACGATCAATGCCGGGGGCCCGGCGCGTGTCGCGTCACCGGAGGACATCGCCGCCGCGCGGGCCGTCTACACGACGTCGGCAATCGCCAGCGTCGTCCCCGAGCGCAACAGCTCGGCCAGAAAAGGCTTTGAGATTACGCGACCGACACGGGTGGAGGTCTACGCGATCGGTGAGCTGACGCTGGACGGCGAATTCGACTACGGCTGGATCATGAACGCCGCCACCCATGAGCGCGTTTGGTCCATGACGTACGCGACAACCGATCCCGCCGGCGGGGCCGCCAAGAATCGCGTAGCGCACGAGACCATCCTGCTCAAGCCCGGCCGCTATGTCGCCTACTTCGTCTGCGACGACACCCACAGTCCCGACGACTGGAACAACGTGCCCGCGACCGACCCTGCGTTCTGGGGTCTCACGCTCCGCGTCACCGATCCCGCAGCCCGCGCCACGGTCAAGCCATTCGACTATGAGCCGGTCCCGCAGGGTCAGACCATCGTCTCGCTCATCGGCATCCACGACGACGAGATGCGCTCCGCGGGCTTCACGTTGAAGCGGCCCCTGGACCTCCACATCTACGCACTCGGCGAAGGCTTCAAGGATCGTATGGCGGATTACGCCTGGATCGTGGACGCCGAGCAGCACAAGCGGGTCTGGCTGATGAATTATCAGAACACGTCGCATGCGGGCGGTGCGGAAAAGAACCGGCTGTTCGACAGCACGGTGCATTTCGCGGCGGGCAGCTATCTCGTCTACTACCGCAGCGACGGCTCGCACTCCTACAATGACTGGAATGGCGCGCCACCTGCCGAAGCGCGCTACTGGGGCGTCAGCGTCTTCCCGGCCAGCGGCCGGCTGAATCCCACGGATGTGGCGCCATTCCAGCGTTCGGGTCGTGGCGACACCCCGCCGCTGGCGCAGCTCAATCACATGGGAAACGATCAAGACGCTCGCACGACGTTTGCGTTGACCGGGGAGACGCGGCTGCGCGTGCTTGCGGTCGGCGAAGGTCGCGATGCGGAGATGTACGACTACGGATGGATCGAAGACGCCAGCGGCCGCACGGTGTGGGAGATGAAGTACGAGGAGACCGAGCCCGCGGGCGGCGCCGACAAGAATCGCGCGTACGATGGCGTGATCACGCTTCCTGCCGGCTCGTATGTCCTGCGCTTCCGGTCCGACGGATCGCACTCGTACAACAACTGGAACGACAACCCACCTGACGATCCCGAAAGTTGGGGCATCGCCGTGTTCCGAATGGCGAGGCGCTAGCGTAGCTTTCGGTCCTCATGAAAATCGCCGTGTGCATAAAGCGCGTGCCCGATTCGGAAACGCGCGTCAAAATCGCGGCCGACGGCTTGAGCCTCGACGAAGCGGGTGTGAAGTTTGTCCTGAACCCCTACGACGAGTTTGCCGTCGAAGAAGCGCTGCGCCGCAAGGAGCAGGCGGGCGCCGGTGAGGTCGCGGTGTTCTGTCTCGGGCCGGCGGCAGCCCAGGAGACGATCCGTACGGCACTCGCAATGGGTGCCGATCGCGGTGTGCTGCTCTCGGCGGACAAGATCCCGGCGGATCCGTTCGAATCCGCCAAGGCGATTGCCGCGGAGCTGAGGGGCACGAGTTGGGATCTGATTCTCTTCGGGCGCATGGCCATCGATGACTACAACCACCAGGTCGGGTCGCTTGTGGCCGAGCTGCTTGACCTGCCGTGCGTCACCGCCGTCTCGCACCTCGAGATCGACGGTACAAAGGGCGTCGCCGAGCGCGAGATCGAAGGCGGCATCGAAGTCGTGGACTTTTCGCTTCCGGCTGTGCTCACCACGGACAAAGGACTCAACGAGCCGCGCTACCCCGCGCTCAAGGGCATCATGGCCGCGAAAAAGAAGCCGCTCGAAGTGAAACCGGTGCAGCCGGGACGCGGCACCCTGGAGATCGTCGCCCTCACGCCTCCACCCGAGCGGAAGGAAGGAAAGATTGTGGGGGAGGGAGCAGCGGCTGTCGGTGAGCTGGTGCGGCTGCTGCGCGAAGAGGCAAAGGTCCTGTGACGACGCTGGCCGTGCTGGAGCAGCGTGACGGAGCGCTGCGGAAGATTTCGTTCGAGGTCGTCACCGCTGCCCAGCGCTTGGGGGAGGGCCAACCAGTCGAGGCAGTCGTCTGCAGCGCCGGTGCCGTGCGGGAATTGGAGCAGGTCGGCAAGTTCGGCGCCGACAAGATCATCACACTCACCAATCCGGTGTTCGCCAGATACGCGCCCGAGGCCTGTGCGCAGGCCCTCGCGGAGCGTGTGAAGCAAGGTGGACATCACACGATCGTGTTCGCGGCCACCGCAACGGGAAAAGATCTCGCGCCCCGGGTCGCGGCCAAGCTCGGTGTCGGTGTGGCCGCTGATCTCACAGATCTCGCTGTTGATGGCGACGGTGTGGTGGTCACGCGCCCTGTGTATGCGGGCAAGGCATTGCTGAAAGTGAAAGTGGCGTCGCAGCCCGCCGTGCTCTCGCTGCGTCCGAATGTGTTCACACCGGTGGAGCGCCCGAAACCCGCTGCGAGCGAAACCGTACCGGTCACCGTTCCGGCGGGTCGAGTGACGGTGCGCGAGATCAAGGCGGCGCCGGCCGGCACCCTCGACGTCGCCGAAGCGCAGGTGATCATTTCAGGCGGGCGGGGCCTCAAAGAGCCGGCCAATTTCAAAGTACTGGAAGAGCTCGCGGGCGCCTTTGGCGGCCGGGCAGCGGTGGGCGCGTCGCGCGCGGTGGTCGATGCCGGGTGGCGGGCCCACGCCGATCAAGTGGGGCAAACCGGCAAGACGGTGAGCCCGTCGCTGTACATCGCCGTCGGTATTTCCGGGGCAATCCAACATCTGGCGGGCATGCGGACGTCGAGGGTGATCGTCGCGATCAACAAGGACAAGGATGCGCCGATCTTCAAAGTCGCGGACTACGGCGTCGTAGGGGACCTGTTCGAGATCGTGCCGAAGCTCACCGAGGAGATCCGCAAGCTCCATGGCTGAGATCGTCCCCGCCCAGTATCAACCACCGCTTCCACTCGACAAACTGATTCTTCCCGACGGCACCGCAGGTGCCGGCGATCGCATGGAGCTTGACGTTCTCATTGTGGGTGCGGGACCGGCGGGACTCGCGTGTGCCATCGAGCTCGCCAAACTCGCCAAAGCGGACGGCGGCGAGCTACACATCGGGGTGCTCGAAAAGGCTGACGCGCTCGGCGAGCACTCGCTCTCAGGTGCGGTCGTGAACCCGCGCGCGTTCCGCGAGCTCTTCCCTGACTTGGCGGACGGGGATTTTCCATTCCGCGCCCCGGTGACGCACGAAGCGGTCTATCTGCTCACCGCAGGCGGCAAGCTTCGTCTCCCCACGCCGCCGACGATGCACAACCGCAACTTCCATATCGCGTCGTTATGTGAAATCGTGCGCTGGCTCGGCGCCAAGGCCGAAGCGCTCGGCGTCAATGTGTTCACCGGATTTCCGGCGGCACAGTTGCTCGTGCGGGACGCCGCTGTTGCCGGCGTGCGAACGGCGGCCGCCGGTCTCGATCGCGATGGGAAGCCCGCACTCGGAGGAGGAGGTGGGGGGGGGGGCGCAGCGCCGAACGACCTCCTCGCGAAGGTCACGGCGCTCGCCGAGGGGACGCGCGGCCTGCTCGCGCAAGTGTGGTGTCAATGGCAGCGCGTCCCGTCCGACAACCCACAGATCTTCGCGCTGGGCGTGAAAGAGCTGTGGGAAACGAAGCGGCCGCTCGATCGTGTGATCCACACGCTCGGGTGGCCGCTGCCGCGCGACGCGTTCGGCGGCAGCTTCGTCTACCCGCTCGAGCCGAACCTCGTAGCGCTGGGCCTCGTGGTAGGCCTCGACTATCGCGATGCCAATCTCGACGTACACGTCCTGCTGCAGCAGTTCAAGCGGCATCCGCTGCTCCAGGAGCTCCTGGCCGGCGGCGAATTGGTCGAGTGGGGCGCAAAGACGATTCCCGAGGGCGGATTCTCCTCGCTTCCGCAGCGTCGCTGGGGTGACGGAGTCGTCCTCCTCGGTGATGCCGCTGGGTTCGTGGACGTGCCGTCGCTCAAAGGCGTGCACTACGCGATGCAATCGGGCATGTTCGCGGCGCGCGCCATCTTTCAGCACCTGAAGCACGGCGCGTCGCTCGAAGAATACGACCGGGTCGTCAACGCGTCGTACATCGCGACCGACCTCTATCGCACGCGCAACATGCGGCTCGCGTTCCGGAGCGGATTTTATCTGGGCGGATTCCAGGCTGTGTTGATGACGCTGACGGGTGGGCGATTCCCGGGTGGGCGGTACCGCATGCACGCCGACGCCGAGGTCCCGCGCCGTACCGTCACGGGGCTGGGCGCACGCGCTCTCTCCAACGGCATCAGCAAGGTGGACGCGGTGTTCAAGTCGGGGAATGCGACCCGCGACACGATTCCCAGCCACCTGATTGCGCAGCCGGACGTGCCCGCCGAGGTGGCCCGGTTCTATGCGCACGTCTGCCCCGCCGGCGTCTATGAGGCGACCGAAACCGGGCTACGCGTCAATCCGCCGAATTGTGTGGATTGTAAGGCCACCGACGTGCTGGGACCGCGCTGGACCCCGCGCGAGGGAGGTAGCGGGCCGAAGTACAAACGGATGTAGCGTTACGGCGCGCGGCTATCTCTGAAGTACTGCCGCGCCTTTTCCGCAAGCTGCGAGCTCGACATCGGCAGATTGCGCTTCACCCAGAGCATCGCCCGTTGGCCCGTCGGAAAGCGGCGCGCCCCTTCCTGCCGGGAGATGCTCGCCATCTGCGTGAGCGAAATCCCAAAAATCTCCTTGCTGGCCCGGTCGAGGGCCATGCCGAACTGCTCGTCGTCCGGCGTTGCCAGGATATCGGAGTGGGTGCGGCCGATGTCCTCGAGCGGGCCCGCGTACGCTTGCTCGGACTGCGTATCCATCGTGTAGCCACAGTAGAGCGAGAAGGGGTAGGTACGGGCCAGGGCATTCCAGAAGTCCTCGATTTGGATCGCGGCAGCGGTGCTCCCCTCTTGCCAGAGCGCATTCGCGAGCTCGCTGTAGATCCGAGTGCCGCGGCCTGAGGTCCGGAGGCGCGACAGGAGTGGGGCCAGCGCGTTCCGAAACGGTGCCCAGTCCGGCTCACCGCTCGCCATGCATTGCACCATGACTTGTTCCGCATCCAGGACGGACAGTTGTCCCGGGTCGCGCAGCGATTGTGGGCGGAACTCGCCAGCCGCCAGGCGCTCGAACAACCGATCGCGCTGCTCGGCTGCCGCAATGACCACGACGCTGTCCCCGCGCCGCAAACCCGCCTCAACGAAGGTGAGCGCCGACTCGGTGAGTGTGTCACGACGACGATCCTGCCCTACGGTATCGCGGTGAAACTGGGCGAAATGACGACCGCTCGGCGCGACCGTCAGTAGGGTGCTGTCAAAGGGGGCGGTCACGCGTTACACCGATTGTTCATAGTAGTGACGCGCGCGCTCGAGCACTGCGGCGCTCGCAGTCGGCAGATTGCGCTTGACCCACAGCATGGTCCGCTGCCCGCTCGGGAAGCGCTGCTCGCCACTGTCCCGCCGCCGTGAGAAGCCGACCATCTCCGAGAGCGGGACGCCAAACACGTCGCGGCTCGCCGCGTCCAACGCCGCGCGGAACCGCTCATCGTCAGGGCTAGCCAGAATGTCGGAGTGTGTGCGGCCGATCTCCTCGAGGGGTCCGGCATATGCTTGGTCGCGATGCACGTCGAGCATGTAGGTACAGAACATCGAAAACGGATACAGACGCGCGAGCTCGTTCCAGTACTCCTCGAAGCGAATGGCGGCGAGCGGCTTTCCTTCCTTCCACAGGAGACTCACCATCTCTTCATACGCTCGCGTCGTGCCGCGCCCGAACGCCCGCACCCGTTCGAAGATCGCGGCCATTGCCCGGCGGAAGTCCTCCCAGTCGGGCATGTCATTGCGCATGCACTTGCGCAACATCAGCTCGGCGTCGTGCAGCTCGAGCTGGCCGGACTTCAAGCACGTGCTGGGATCGAGGCCGTCAGCACGCAGGCACGTGAGAAAGAGGTCGGTGTGCCTGGGGGAGGCGATGACCACCACGCCGTTGCCGCGCCGCAGACCAGCCTGCAGATAGATCGTGACGGCATCGGCGAGGGTCTTCGGACTCTGGTGCAGTTGCGCGAAGTGGCGGTGGGCAGGCGCGTCTATCAGCAACGTATTGACGAGGGGATCAGTCATCTATCGACGCACCGGGAAGAAACGGAAAACGGTCATAGGGCGAAAACAATAGGGAACGCGTATGTCGCCACAATCAGTCCTGGGAGGGAATTCTCGGCGCAGCGACCTAGACCTGAGGGACTAGTCCTTCGGATGGAACCTCACCGAAAGCTCAGTTTGATGCCGTCGATGATGAACTGCACCGCAATGGCACACAAGACCAATCCCATCAGGCGGGTCAGAATGCGCATGCCGGTTTGCCCAAGGCGCCGCTCGACCAGGGACGCCGCCGAGAGCACGAGGAACGTGAGCAACGATGTCAGGACGATCGAGATGTAAACTGCGGCCGTCGCTGCCACGGACTTCGCCCCGAGCGCGAGGACCATGACGGTCGAGATCGCTCCCGGACCTGCGAGCATCGGCACGCCGAGCGGCATGATGCCGATGTCGTCTTTCTGGATGCCCTCGGCCTTCTCGACGGGCGTCTCCCGTTGCTGGCTGCGCCGGGCCTGGACCATGTCGAGCGCGTTGAGTCCGATCAGCACGCCACCCGCGATCTTGAATGCGCCGATGGTGATCCCGAAGATTTTGAAGATGAGGCTCCCGCCGAGGGCGAACGCGATCAGCGTAATCGCGCACGTCCACGCCCCACGGCGCGCGAGTATCCGGCGTTGCGCCGGTGAGTCGCGCTCAGTCATCGCGAGGAACGTCGGAATGACGGCGAAGGGATCCACGATGAACAGGATCGACGTGAAGATGAGCAGCAGCTCCATCACGCGCTGATTCATCGCAGCAGCCCTTCACGAATACGGTGCATCTCCAAAGTCTGCACGGGCAGGTCGTGCAGCTCCGCGCGCACGCGTCGATAGCTCCCGGCGCGGAAGCGGAGGGTCAGGAGCCGGCTGTCGCGCACCACATCGACGGCCACTGCGGCGCCACGACCGAGTGGTCGGACCGCGGCGGCAACATCGGTCGCATCGATGATGTCGCGGCCATTGATGCGGACCAGCTCATCGCCGGTGCGAAGCCCGGTGCGCCAGGCGGCGCCTTCCACGGGGACGATCGCGCGCCAGCGCCCGCCCTGCACCGTTGGCGGGAGCGCGCCGATGCGGACATCCACGGCGGCGACTTCGGTAAAGACGACGCGCCAGCCCGCCGCCTGCAGGTAGTTGTTCCAGGGAATCTCGTTCGCGCCACTCACGTACAATCGCCAGAACTCCGTGAAGTCGCAGCCCGTGGCGCTGCGCACGGCGGCCACCAGCTGGTCCCGGGTGAAGCCGTGGTCCCCTGCGTAGTGTTCCAGGAGATAGCGCATGACGTCATCGAGCGACTTCGCGTTTTCGGTGGAATCGCGGATCGCGAGATCGAGCAGAAACCCCAGCAGCTCGCCCTGAAGATAGTAGGAGATCGTCATGCCATGGTTGACGGCGGGTGCATCCCAGGTCGTCCATGATGCGCGTTCCGGCGAGATCGCGAGCCGGGCCGGATCGCCCTGAAGATTCGCGATCGACGTCGCGAGCCGGCGCGCGAAGTCGCCGGGGGTGATGAGTCCCGCACGCGCGAGGATCAGGTCGGCGTAGTAATCAGTGACGCCCTCGCTCCACCAGAGATTGACTGTGCGCACCTCGTGTTCGTAGTCGAACGGCCCGAGCTCGATGGGCCGGATGCGCTTCACGTTCCAGGCGTGGAAGAACTCGTGCGCGCTGACGGTCTGCGCGCCGCGGGGGTGCTTCGCGAGCGTTTCGGTCCGGACCCCGATCGTCGTGGAATTGCCGTGCTCGAGTCCGCCGCCGCGGCCGCCGACGAAGATGTAGGTGTAGTCCCGATACGGGGCGCCGCCGAAAATGCCGATCGCCGTCGTCGAAATGCGGCGCAGCATGTCGACGAAGGCAGTGGGTGCAGAGGCGCGGCCGCGGCCGAGATCGACGACCGCGCGGTGTGGCGTCCCCGCGGCCGTGAACGCATACGACAGAAACTTGCCGAGCAGCATCGGCGCGTCCACGAGCGCATCATAGTTCGGTGCCGTGAACGTCAGACTGTCGGGCGTCAGCGGCGCGAGACCCGTTGCGACCCGCCATCCTGGCTGAAGCTGGAACGTGACACGCGTCGGCTGCTGCTGCCAGCCGTCGAGGTACATGAAGGTGCGCGGCCCATCCACCATGCCGGAAGTCGCCCGCAGAAACCAGCGATTGTTGGGCCGGCGCCAGGCGACTGAATCACGCAGTCCGGCCGCGTAGCGGACGGTGATGACTCGGGTCCCACGCGTGTTGATCACCCACGAGTTCGGCGAATCCTGGTGGACCGGCAGGCGGTCCTGGGCGGGCGTCACGGCCTCAACATCGCCGATGTTCGTGCCAGAGTTCATCAGCTGATAGGCGCCCGGAGCCCATGCCGGAATCACGAGGCGGCTCGGATCGGGAGGATTCGCGATTTGGATCTCGATCAAGTACGCGGAACGATTGATCGGTACCTTGAGACTGTAGGCGAGCTGTGGAGTAGAATCTGACGCGCCGAGCAGCGCGACGAGCAGCAGGATCAAAGCGCGACCTGTACCACCCGGTCCTTGCCCGACTTCTTCGCGTCGTACATCGCCTGATCCGCCCGCCGAATCAAATCATCCGTACTGGCATCCGTGGCCGCGCAGGACACGACGCCAATACTTGCGGTCACATTCGGCGTTCCCTTGAACACATTGCGGACTCCCGCGATGAGCCGCTTCGCGGCGGCGTCGGCCAGCGCCGCGTCCGTCTCGGGCATGAGCACCGCGAACTCGTCACCGCCGAGCCTGCCGAGGACGTCGGCGTGACGCACCGACGACCGCATCGCATCCGCGACGAGGCGCAGCACGGCGTCACCCGTATGATGGCCGTGCGTGTCGTTGATGACCTTGAAGTTGTCGAGATCCATGTACAACAGCGCGAGGGGCCGCGGATAGCGGCGATTGCGGTCGAGCTCCTGCGTCAACCGGTCCACGAAGGCACGCGCGTTCAGCACGTTGGTGAGCTGGTCTTGCGTGACCAGGCGGGCGAGCTGCGCCTGGCTCCGCCGCAGCGACTGCAGCCCCGCCATCGCGACGCCGAGTACGGCGAGATAGGCCAGCCCGTTTAGAATGCGCCACGGCAGCGGCGTGTCCGCCGGCATCTGAACCCAGGCGGTCGCTTCCCGGAATACCGTCGTCGCGGCGGCGAAAACGACTCCCCAGGCCAATCCCTCCGTCCAGGTGACGAGCAGTACGGGGATGGTATACAGAATGCCGAACCGCGCCGCGGCGGGCGTGACGGTATTGACCCAGTACACGAGGAGCGTGAGCAGCACGTAGCCGACGAGGCGCAGCGCCTGACGCACCCCCGGTGAACCGAGCGCAGCCATCAGTAGGCGGGCTCCGCGACATGCCGCGGATCGTCGAGGATCAGCGCCTGAAGCTCGGTTCCCACGGGCACCGTGGGCATCTCGGCCGGGACGATTAGCAGGGCGTTCGCGTGCGCCATGCTGGTGAGAATGCCAGACCCCTGCGGGCCTGTCAAACGCGCCGCTCCTTCCTCTACTATAGCGCGCAGGAAGTGTCGCAGTCTTGGACCGAGCGTGATGGGTTCACGCGTGGTGACCGGCACCGTTCTGCGAAAGGGCAGGGCATGCCCCTGCAGGCGACGGATGACGGGCCGCACGAAGAGCTCGAAGGTCACCATCGTGCTGACGGGATTGCCGGGCAGTCCGATCCAGGGAATGCCGTTCAGCAGCCCGAATCCCACCGGCGCGCCGGGCCGCATCGCGATCCGCCAGAGCTTCAGCTCCCCGCCCGATTCCTGCAGCACGTCGCGGACGAGATCGTGCTCGCCGACGCTGACGCCGGCGGTGGTCACGAGCAAATCGGCGTTCGCCGCGCCGCGCAGGTGCTCGCGCAGGCTCTCTCGTGTGTCGCGCGCCACGCCGAGGTTGACCGGCGCGGCCGAAGAACGGCGAATGAGGGCATCGAGCGTGTAGGAGTTGGAGGTGGCGATCTTTTTGCCGGCGAGAATCTCATCTCGCCGGTCCAGGTCGACGATCTCGTCACCCGATCCCATGAACGCCACCCGCGGCATGCGGTGCACGAGCGGCCGGTCGTGCGCGATCGAGGCGAGCACGCCGAGCTGTGCCGGGCCGAGCGCCGTGCCCGCGGTGAGAACGACGGCGTCTTTGCGAATGTCCTCGCCGCGTCGCCGGATGTTTTTCTTCGCGTCGCGCGGATTGTTGATCCTCACGGTTCCGTTGGTCGACTGCTCGGTATCTTCTTGGCGGATCACCGTGTCGGCGCCCTGGGGCAGCGGCGCGCCCGTGAAGATCCGGACTGCCTGGGCCGGGCCGATGGACTTGCTGGGAAACTGGCCGGCCGGCACGGTCTCGATGACGGCGAGCTCCGTTGCACCGCTCTCGCGCACGTCTTGGCTCCGCACGGCGTATCCGTCCATCGCCGAGTTGTCCCACGGCGGCAGGTCGATCGGACTGACGACATCCTCCGCGAGCACGAGGTCCAGCGCCTCGCGCAACGGCCGGCGCTCGGCGGGAAGCGGGCGGACATGGCTGATGATGATTCGCGCGGCCTCGGCGGGAGTCATGGCGGTAGAATCTTGGCTTGGTCCCAGGCGAGATTCGCGATGGTGACCAGCCACGACGTGTCGCTGAAGCGAAACACGGGGAAAGGTGCCCGCAGCGTGGGGTCGTCGGTCACGATCGCGATCCAGTCGGCGGGATCATGCACAGCGGCATCGAACACCGGCTTGGGACCGGCCACTTTGCGATACACTTCGATCTTTGGCAGGGGCGCGCGTTTGAATCCTTCGACCAGCACAATGTCGGCGTCGCTCAGGTAGCGGCGCGCGAGCGTGATGGGATCGGCTTCGTGCTCCGTGCGTTCGAACAGCACGCGTTGTCCGGGCGCTTCCATCACCACACGCTCCGCCTTTCCCTCGTGCCAATGGCGCCAGGTGTCCTTGCCCTTTTGATCCATGTCGGCGGGATGCGAGCCGTGCTTGATCGTCATCACGCGCAGCTTGCGGCGCACCAGCTCGGCCGCGAGCGCGACGAGAAAAGACGTCTTGCCCGCATCCTTGAGCCCGATGATCGAGATCATCCGTGTCGCCGGGATAGCGCCTCCGCGCGCGCGAGGTCCGCCGGCGTGTTCACGTTGAAGAACAGCTCGTCGGGATCGCCAAACGCCTGGACCTCCGCGAGGGGGAGGATACCGACCCGTACGTCGGCGTGGAAGGAGATCGCCTGCAGGTCGCCATGGTCCAGTCGCCGCAAGATCGCGGGGGCGCATGCCGGCCCGTAGACCGCACACAGCGGCTCCAGGCCGCGCCGGCCCGAGCTCTCAGGAAGAAAAGCGTCGTAGCCGCCGCCGGCGGCGCCGGCGACCAGCGCGCTGAGCAGCGCCTCCGGCACGAACGGCATATCCCAGGCGACACAGAGCACGGGCTCGGGACCGGCGCCCACCGCCGTGTAGATCCCGCCGAGACTGCCGCAGCCCGGCCGGCTGTCGGGAATCGTCCGCAAGTCCGGGCGCCACGAGGCGGCGTCGGGTGCGTTGGCGATCACCAGTGGCGGTGCGGCCGTCGCCGCCTGCACTGCACCAACGACATGATCGAGAATGCGGCGAGCGCCGACCGTCAGCAAACCCTTGGGCAATCCACCGTAGCGGCGAGCGCCGCCTCCGGCCAGGACCGCGCCTCGCATGCTAGACCTTGAGGTGATCGTGTTCGATGGCGAGGCAGTGATCCATGACGAACGCGATCCCGGCCGCCTCGGCACGCTGGCCGGCGCCTGCATCCACGACGCCGAGCTGCAGCCAGATTACCTTGGGCGCCGGCCGCAGCGCGATGGCTTCATCGACGATCGCTCCCACATGCTCGCTGCGCCGAAATACGTTCACCACGTCAATCGGATGCTCGCGCGCGGCATCGGCGAGCGTCCGGTAGCTCTTCTCGTGGAGGATTTCGCCGTGACCCGGATTCACCGGCACGATCTTGTAGCCGGATCGCTGCAAATAGCGGGCGACGGAATTGCTGGGTCGCATCGGGTTGGGCGAGAGTCCCACGACCGCGATGGTGCGGGCGCCCCGGAGCAGGGCGCGGAGGGTCTCCTCTTCAGACGGCGTCATACCTCGCGTCTGTGCACGTGCGGTGTCCCACTGACGGCCCGGCCGACGAGCACCATCCCGGAGCGCTCGGCGATGGTCACCGCGAGTGTGGACGGCACGCTGGGCGTCGCCACCCAGGCGAGTCCCGCGCGCGCCGCCTTGAACGCCAGCTCGGCCGAAATGCGGCCCGTGACGAGGAGACCGCGGCCCACGATGGGTGTCCGCGCGAGCACCGCTGCACCGATGACCTTGTCTACCGCGTTGTGCCGGCCGATGTCTTCGGCGTGAAACAGCAGCGTCGTGCTGTCGGTCAATGCGGCGGCATGAATACCGCCCGTTTCGTTGTAACGAGCGCCCGAAGCGAACAACTGCTTGAATAGCTCGCGTAACGTTTCCGGCGCGGGCGGCTCACCGCGCAGCGGTGCCTTCCGGCTCATGGCTTCCGGGTCCGCGAGCATCGTCGCGACCGCGCCGCACCCTGATGCGAGCACGCGTTTGCGATTCTCGCCTTTCACCTGGGCGAGTCGCTCGGGTTTGACATCGGCCCAGAAGCCGAGATCGGGAGCGCAGGGACGCAGCTGAACCAGATCGTCGAGCGACGCGATGTAGCCCTCGCCGTGCAGCCAGCCGACCGCGAGCTCCTCGAGCTGGTCGGGTGTGCACATCCACGTGACTGCGGGCTCGCCGTTCACTCCCAGCCACACGGGCCACTCCTCGACCACGGCCGAGTCGGCGCGCATGCGGCCGGAGCGATCGCCCGGCTTACGATTCGCCGCGGTATTCGGAATAGAGATGGGGACTCTCCTGGATACGCACACAGTACAGGGTTACGCCCTTTGGCAACGCGCCGGCGAGACGCTCCCAGACATGGACCGCCAGCGCCTCCCCGGTCGCGATCCAGCTGCCGCCGGCGAACGGGCTGATATCGTTGTTGATGTGTCGCCCGTCGAACCGCGCCACGACTTCGCGCTGCAGCAACGCCTTGAGTGCCAGCAGGCTCATGACGCCCCCCCCGCCGCGCGCCGGATCGAACACGCCCTTGACCGTCACGGCGCACTTGTACTGATGACTGTGATCGTCCGTCGCGCCCGAGAACTCGGGTGTATTGGGGAAACGATGCGTGGCGGTGAACTCCACGACCCGCGTCAGATACGCTGTCGGCATTCCTTAGAATACCCGGACTGCGGTGGCCTTGAAAGAGAAGACGACGCTCCCGCCTGGCGCGAGCGCCAGATCGCGCGCGGCTTCCGCCGTCACGGCGGCCACGAGCTCGACCTCGCCCATATCTGCCCGGACGTGCACGCCCGCGCCGCGCCGCTCGATTGCCATACCGACCACTCGCCCCTTGAACACGTTGCGGGCGGACGAGGCGAGCGGCTCCCGACTCACAAGGATTTCTGTCGGCGGGACCGCCAGCACCGCCGGACCCGTACGCTCGGTCATCAGCGCGATTTCGATACCGCCGACGCGGACGCGCTTCACGCCGTCTCCCGGCGGCAGGTCGACGCGAAACAGATTCTCCGGCGTCACGGGGGAGAAGCGGCCGTCGGCGAGCGCACGGATGTCGTCGGCCCAGCGATACGCATCTTCGAGTTGATGCGAGGCAACGCACACCGCAAAGGGGCGGGCGGCGCGCTCGGCTGCGAGCGCGCGGTAGAGCGCGCCCGCGGCCGCGGTGTCGGCTGAGCTCGCAGGCTCATCGAGCAGCAGCACGTCCGTTCGCAAGGCGAGCGCGCGTGCGACGGCAACCCGCTGGACCTCACCTTCGGACAGCTCGTGGCGCCGGCGACCGAGCAAAGGCGCGAGGCCCAGTTTGTCCACGACATCCCCGATGATCCCGTTCACCGCTGTGCGTCCAAAACCTCTTACCTCGAGACCATAGACCAGATTGTCCCGCACCGTCCCGCGAAGCAGCACCGGTCGCTGCTCGACGAGCGTCACGCGACGACGGAGGGCCGGTGCCGGACGCCGCGGCACGACCGTGCCATTCCAGAGTACGGATCCTTCCGTCGGACGTTCGAGGAGCGCCAACAGCCGGAGCAGCGTGCTCTTTCCAGAGCCGTTGTGGCCGACCACTGCCACGATCGCGGTAGGCGGCAGCGCGAAGTGCTCGAAATCGAGCACCACGCGTCCCGCGTAGCGGTGCCGCACCGAGCGCAGTTCAACCACTGCCACGCCCCTGCAGGACCTGCAACGCGATGTTGATGATGAGCGCCAGCGTCACCAGCACGAGTCCCAGGGCCAGCGCCGTCCCGAAGTCACCCTGGGAAGTGTAGAGCGCGACCGCGGTGGTCAGCGTGCGGGTGGAGCCGCGGATGTTGCCGCCGAGGATCATCGCCGCCCCGACTTCCGCGACGACTTGGCCAAACGCGGCTGTGATGACCGCGGCGAGCGCAAAGCGCGCTTCCCGCGCCACGGTCCAGGCTGCCCGCCACGGGCCGGCGCCGAGCGTTTCGGCGGTACGCCGCACGCGCGGATCGACCGCTTGCAACGCGGCGGCGGACAGGGCCGCGGCGATCGGCAAGGCGAGCAGCACATCGCCTACGACGATGGCCTGCCAGGTGTACAGCCAGCCGAGGCCTCCGAGTGGCCCGCGGCGCGACAAGAGCCCGTAGAGCAGCAAGCCGACGACGACCGTCGGGAACGCGAGGGCGGTATTGACCACGGTGAGCGCGGCACGCCGGCCCCAGAAGCGGCGCGTCGCCAGGAAGTACCCGAGCGGCAATCCGACCGTGCAGGCGACGGCGGTTGCGACGACGGCGACCTTGAGCGTGAGCAGCGCGATTCCGAAGACTTCGGAATCACCCGCGATGAGGAGCCCCCAGGCGCGCCGCACTCCCTCGGCTAGAAAGTCCATCCGAGGCCGAGGGTGACCCAGGGATGCAGCGTCCAGTCAGTGAGTTTCTCGGTCAGCGGGATCACGCGTGAGCCGTCGGGTGCGAGCGGCGCGTGAAACGACGGCGGATATTTGAGGCGCCAGAACAGCGCGCGGATATCGGCATCGAACACCACGCGCCGTGCCGGATACCAGCGCACGCCGGAAGCTAACGCCAGCGTAAACTTCGAGCCAAACCGATAGCCGCTGTTCGTCGTGTCGCCCGGCGAATTCACGTCGAATGCCAGGCCAAGGCCGGTGCCGACGTACGGCGCGAAGCCATGCCAGGTCTTTCCACCGGTCAGCCGCAGCAGCATCCCGATCTCTGCCTGCGCCAGATCGGACTTGACCGGGCCGGTCCGCCGCCCCACGGAATTCGAGTCGGCGTGCGGGTTGAGGATGAAGCGGTCGCCGCGCAGATACGCGCTCGTGAACTGGAACCACAGCGCGCGACCGGCGGGGATCTCCCAGCGCGCGCCAAACGTGAGGGCGTTGCTCGTACCGGCCTGCACGTTGCCGCGATCCGCACCGAGGTGACCCATGAAGAACATCGGTCCGGCGTGCAGCGCGATGTCGCGATAGGGGGATGTGCCGGGGTTGTGGCCGACCTGTCCGTCTGACCGTCGGACGGTCGGACCGATGGACAGCATGATCACTCCGGCGACCGTCCACCAAACGCGCCTCGACCGTCCAGCCGTCCGACCGTCCAACCGTCCGACAATCATGTCTCCCTCAAATCCTTTCCTGTCATTTCCCGCGGTGGCTCGATACCCATGAGCTGCAAGATCGTTGGTCCAACGTCGCGAAGCGAGCCACCGGCGCGCAACGGTTTCGCCCCGGCACCGGCGCCCACCATGACGAAGGGCACCGGATTCGTCGTGTGCGCGGTGTGCGGGCCACCCGTCGCGGGGTCGATCATCAGCTCGCAGTTGCCGTGATCCGCGGTCACCAGGACCGTCGCGTTCGCCGCTTCGGCAGTGGTCAGGACGCGCGCCAGACACTGGTCGACGGTTTCGACCGCCTTGACGGCGGCCGCCAGCACGCCGGAATGTCCGACCATATCGCCGTTCGCGTAGTTGCAGAGGATGAAGTCGTGCTGCTTGGCCGTGATCGCCTTGCAGAGCACGTCGGTGACACCCGGAGCACTCATCTCCGGCATGAGGTCATAGGTCGCGACTTTCTGCGACGGCACGAGCAGCCGCTCCTCGCCTTTGTAGGGCGGCTCGTACCCGCCATTAAAGAAGTATGTGACGTGGGCGTATTTTTCGGTCTCGGCGGTACGAAACATCGTCTTGCCGTGGTCTGCCACCACTTCCGCGACGATGCGCGACAGCACCATCGGCTCGAAGGCGGCGGGAAAGGGCAGCGTCTCGTCGTAGCGCGTCATCGTCACGAGCCGCACCTTGGGACGGCCCTTCACGTCGAAGCCGTCGAAGTCGCGGGCGGCGAGCGCGCGCACGATCTGGCGCATGCGATCGGCTCTATAGTTGAAGCAGAAGATGCCGTCGCCCTCGTGCACGAGCGGGGCGCCGGTGATGACGCGCGGTTTGACAAACTCATCGGTCTCGCCGGCTGCGTACGCCTGCTTGATGGCAGTAATGGGATCAGGCACTTGCACGCCGATCCCTTTTACCATCGCATCGTACGCGAGCTTGGTGCGATCCCAGCGCTTGTCACGATCCATCGCGTAGTAGCGACCGATCACTGTCGAAACGACGGGAGTCAGGAGTCGGGAGTCGGGATTCAGGGGTGCCTCCCCAGTCTCCCGGCTCCTGACTCCCAGCTCCTTAAGCAGTTCCTCCATGAATGCCAGTGCAGACTGCGGCGGAGTATCCCGGCCGTCGAGCCAGGCGTGAATCGCCACCGGGACGCGGGCGCGACGGCCCAGTTCGACCGCGGCAAGGAGATGCTTGTCGAGCGCGTGTACGCCGCCGGTGCCGATCAGCCCCATCACGTGCAACGTGCCGTCGTGCCGACGTGTGTCTTCCGCCAGTTGGACGAGAGCGGGAATGCGAAAGAACTCGCCGGACTCGATCGACTGGGAAATACGAACGATGTCCTGCGGCACGACACGACCCGCGCCGAGGTTCAGGTGGCCGACTTCGCTGTTTCCGATCTGTCCGTCGGGCAGTCCGACGGCGAGGCCTGAGGCGTCCAGCAGCGTTCGAGCGGGGCGCTGCCACAGCTTGTGCCACACCGGCGTGCTGCCGAGCTCGATCGCGTTGCCCTCGCGGCCGGGACGAAAGCCCCAGCCGTCGAGCACGATGAGGATGACCGGGGTGCGCGTGCCACGGGTCGTTGTCATATTGAGGGGGATGCAAGTTAGCCGGATCGTTCCGAGCCTACTAGCGGTTCTCAGCCTTGCGTCACCCGCGGGTCGAGGGCAGGCGGCCGCCGCGCAGGGTGCCGGCCGCTATCGCGTGACCGCCGACAATGCCTGGTTCTATCAGGACGTCGCGGGGCGCCGCATCGCGCGTCTCGCGCGTGGCGTCATGCTGACAGCGGGAGGCGCAACCCGAAACGATTGGATTCAGGTCACACTCGAGGGGTGGATCTTCGGGCCGTCCGTCGGCCCGAGCGATCGCCCCGACTTCGATCTGCTCGTCACGCGCGCACCCAACGAAAACCTGCGCGCCGCGCCCGCGGGCCCGCTCGTCGCCGAGCTCGCTCAGGGATTTGGACTGAAACGCGCGTCACCGGACAGCAGCGGGCGCTGGGTGCACGTCACGCGCGACGGCTGGGTACAGCGCAGCGCCCTCGCTCCAGTCGCCGATGTGGTGGCAACGCGCACGGCGGACGCGAGCGACAACGTCGCGGACACCGGCAAGGGTGGGCTAACGCCGGGGTCACGCCCTGGGGCCGACACCACGCGCGTGGACAGTACCCGTGCCCAACCCGTGCGGATGACGACGCTCTATCGCGCCCCTGACGGTCCGGAAGCCGGCACGATCGCGACCGAGACGCCGCTGCGGGTCCTCAGCCGCAACGGCGAATGGACGCGCGTGCAGTTCGAAGGCTGGGTGAAAGGTGGCGATCTCCAGGCCGCGCCCGCCGGTGTCCAGGTGGGCGTCACCGCCGCAGAGCTGCGCGCCGAGCCGCAGCGCTACGTGGGCCAGGTGTTGCGCTGGAATCTGGAATTCATCGCAATTCAGAAAGCCGACGAGTTGCGGCCCGACATTCCAAAGGGTGCGTCTTACGTACTCGCGCGCGGGCCGCTCCCGGAACGCGGCTTCGTGTACATCATCGTGCCGGAGAACAGGTTGGCGGCGTTCCAGGCTCTCACGCCGCTCGCTCCGATACAGGTCATCGCGCGCGTGCGGAACGGCCGCAGCCGTTACCTTGGCAACCCCGTCGTAGACCTGATTTCGCTGGAGGGAGGAGGAGGAGCTGGAACGCCATGAACGATATCCTGAACGAACGTATCCGCCGCAAACTCGATGTCATGCCTGACGAGCAGGCGTACCAGGTGCTCGATTACATCGAGTTCCTCGAGTCCAAATACTCGCAACGTGCGGCGGGTGCGCCGGCGTTTCAGAAGGTTGCCGAGACGCTCGAGGACACGATGCGCGCCGGCCGTGTGCCCGTCACGATCATTCGAGGGACGATGGACGCCGTCGGGAAGGCCGGGAAGTTCTTTGAAGGCCTGGCTGCGGCGGGGATGGCCGCGGTCGAGGAGGCGAAGCGGAAGAACCGGGCCGAAACGCCGGTTGAGGAAACGAAGACGCCCCAGTAACTTCCGCCATGGGAACCTTCCGACCCGACGTCGCCCTCACGTTTGACGACGTCCTGCTCGTGCCCCGTCATTCGACGGTGCATCCCCGTAACGTCCAGGTCGCCAGCCGCTTCACCCGCGCGATTCCGCTCAACATTCCGATCGTCGCGGCCGCGATGGATACCGTCACCGAAGCGGAGATGGCGATGGCGATGGCACGCCTGGGCGGCATCGGCGTGATTCACAAAAACATGCCCGTCGACCGCCAGGCGGCCGAAGTGGATCGCGTCAAGCGCAGCGAATCGGGCATGATCATGAACCCGATCACGCTGGGACCGGACCGGCCGCTCCGCGAAGCGCAACAACTCATGGTGCGCTTCAAGATTTCGGGCGTGCCGATCGTGGATGGCGCGGGCAAACTGGTCGGCATCATCACGAATCGCGATCTCCAGTTCGAGCGCGAGCTCGACCGGCCGATTCGTGAGGTCATGACGAAAGAAAAGCTGATCACGGCGCCGGTTGGCACGACGCTCGATGAGGCGGAGCGCCTGCTCGCGAAGCATCGGATCGAAAAGCTTCCGGTCGTGGACAAACAGGGGTTACTGAAGGGCCTCATCACGATCAAGGATATTTTCAAGCGCCGGCAGTACCCCGCCGCCAACAAGGATCAGCACGGCCGGCTGCGTGTCGCGGCTGCGGTCGGTGGCGCGCCGGACGCGCGCGCGCGCGCCCAGGCGCTGCTCGACGCCGGGTGCGACGTCATCGTCGTGGATTCCGCGCACGGGCATAGCCAGGGCGTGCTCGACACCGTCGCGTGCTTGCGCGAGGCGTTTCCGGACGCGCAACTCGTCGCGGGCAATATCGCGACGGAATCAGGCGCGCGCGCACTCGTCGAGCGCGGCGTGGACGCCGTCAAGGTCGGCGTCGGGCCGGGATCGATCTGCACGACGCGCGTCGTCACCGGCATCGGTGTTCCGCAGATCACGGCCATCGTCGACGCGGTGCGCGGGGCGGGCGACATCCCGGTCATCGCCGACGGCGGCATCAAGTACTCCGGGGACGCGGTCAAGGCGCTGGCCGCCGGTGCCGAGAGCGTGATGATGGGGTCGATGCTGGCGGGGACGGAGGAGAGTCCGGGCGAGTCGTTCCTGCTCGAGGGCCGACGCTTCAAGGTGATCCGCGGTATGGGTAGCCTCTCGGCAATGGAGGAAGGTTCCGCCGATCGCTATTTCCAGGAAGGCGAGGTTTCGCTGCAGAAGCTGGTGCCCGAGGGAATCGAAGGACGCGTGCCGTACCGCGGGCCGGTGGCGGACGTGATCTTCCAGATGGTAGGCGGCTTGCGGAGCGGAATGGGGTATTGCGGGGTATGTGATATCGCCGCGCTACGCACCGAAACCGAATTCATCCGGATCACGACCGCGGGGCTGCGTGAATCTCATCCCCATGATGTGGTCATCACGCGAGAAGCGCCGAACTACAGCGTGTAGCCTCTTCGCGCTGCTGGCCGCACCCGGGCTACTGTTTGGCCAACAACAGGTGGATAGCACCTGGCTGCCGCCCACTCTCACTCCCGTTGCTGATCGCTATACCATCGATGTCGAGGCGCTGACCCGAACCGGCGCGGCGCGCACGCTCAGCGAGCTGCTCATGGGTCAAGTGCCGGGCCTGCTCGTGATTCCCGGCTCCGGCTTGAACGGCGGCGGCTCGCAGGTCCGGTTTGCTGGAGTTCGCTCCCTCATTTCCGATCTCCCGCCGCTGATTCTACTCGACGGCGTCCGCATCGACGCGCACGAAGGCGATTCCGAGCTCACCGTTGGAGGCCCCGGCCCCTCACGCCTCGACGATATCCCGATCGAAGACCTGCGGTCGATCGAGGTGCTTGAAGGACCGGCCGCGACGGCGACCTATGGCCCTGGCGCCGCTGCCGGCGTCATCCTGATCCATTCCAAGGCGCCGCGAACCGGCGCGATCCGCGTCCACGGCTTCGCGGAAGGTGCCGTCCGCGCGGTTCCGGAGCGCTGGCCGGCCAACTATGGCGCCGTCGACCTGGACAACCCCGACAGCTTGCTGCGGACCGGCGGCTGCAGCCTCGTGGTCGAAGCCGCGGGCAAATGCGTGCAAGATCGGCTGCAGTCGTTCAATCCCCTCGTCGCCCGGAATCCGTTCGGCGCCGCGCCGCGTCGGCAGCTCGGTCTGAGCGCCGCCGGCGGGCCGCGCTGGGGTGCGTTCCGGCTGTCCGGCAACCTCGACGCCGACGCGGCCGCCTACGACGTCCCGGCTGTGACGTGGTCCGATGATTACCACCGCTGGAATGTCGGCGGCGGCGCCACGCTGCATCCATGGCGCAATGTCGAGATCGGCGCGAACGCCACGCAGATTTCCAGCAACCTGCGCCTCCCCATCTACGAGCCTGTGTTGGCCGCGCTGATGGGGCCGAGCGACTCGAGCGGCTTCACCTGGGGCCAGGCGTTTCAGAGTCCGGGGACGCAGAAGCTCGATCGTACCCTCGCCAGTGTGCAGGTCCTCGCCACGCCACTGCGCTGGCTCGCGATCCAGGGCACATTCGGACTCGATGACATCGGACAACACGAGCGGAATCTCGTGTCCGCGCTCCTGACCACCGGCGATCGCGTCGTGCGAGACCGCACGTACGCGCTCAAACTGACGGCGGCGAACCGAATCTCGAGTGACATGCGCCTCACCACGGTCGTCGGAGCGGAGCGGCTCCAGAATCGCGAAGGTGACGCGTTCTTTCAGGGATCTGGCGGCGGGTACACGTCGCAGCAGTCGTCGTTGCAGTGGCGCTGGTTCAGCGTCTACGGCGTCGAGCAGCTGGGTATTCGCGACCGGTTCTTCGTGACGGGCACGCTGCGCCACGACGCTCTCCATGAGTACTCGCCTGGAACCCAGACGAACCCGAGCGTGGCCGTCGACTGGATTCTCAAGACCGAGCGGCCCGGCGCGCTCGGCAGGGTGGCAATGCGCGCCGCGTACGGAACGGCGAGTCACGCGTTCCCGCAGAATCTCCAGGTCGTGTTTGTCGCGCCGTTCCAACCGGTCCCCGCGCCGCTCAAGCCCGATCGCACGCGCGAGTGGCAGGTGGCCGCGGATGCCGCCGGGTTGTCGGGACGGTGGCGCGCGAATGTGTCGTTCTACAATCAACGGTCGCAGGCTCTGCAGTACTTCGGCGTCTCGCTCCCCAGTGGTGGCCCGTCATTTGTCTATGCCCCGGGTGCCGTTATCAGCAATCGCGGCGTGACTGCCGCGCTGTCGGCAAACCTGATCGATCGGCCGGGCTGGAGCTGGACGACGCAACTCTCACTATGGGGAAATCGGAATCGTGTCGTCCGGGGCAACGCAGCCGGCATCGCCGCGAGCGGCATCCGATATACCGGTCAACGCGAGCAGGCCGGCTACCCTGCCGGCGGATACTGGGCCTGGCCGATCACCTATGCCGACACGAACGGCGACGGGATTATCTCGGGAAACGAGATCTCTTACGCGACGAACCCGGCCTCACAGGTCTGGGCAGGTACGCCGTATCCCACGGAAGGCGCGGCATTGACCTCGTCGTGGCGCGTGGGACAGCGGTGGCACGTCGCGGCGACGCTCGAGTATCGTGCCGGGCAGACGCTGTTCAATCAAATCGCCAATCTGCGATGCCTATACGCCGTGTGTCGCGACCGCTACGATCCAGCAACGCCGCTGTCGCGTCAGGCCATGGCCGTCGGCGCCTACGCGATGCCGCCGCAGTATTTCGAAGACGCCGACTACATGAAGCTGCGCGAGCTCGTCATCGTGTTCGACGTTCCCGAGCGTCTCGCGGCGCATTTCGGCGCGCGCGCCGCCAGCATCATGCTCGGTGGCCGCGACCTGGCGACCTGGACCAGCTACTCTGGGGCCGATCCGGAAACGGGCAGCTACGGCCGGAGCGCGGGGACGCCGATGATGGTCGGCGACCTCGCCGCGGTCCCGCTCCCCCGCTCCGGGACGGTGCGTGTAAGACTTTCCTACTAACAGCCTTCCTCTATTGACAGATCGCCTGCCCCGGCGAACCTTGGGGCGGTCCGCGCCGTCGATTCGTCACCTCTCGCACCGGGAGTCCTGAATGAATCTGTTCCGCCGGAAAAGCGTCACCGACCTGCAGGCGGAAGCGCTCAGCGACCATAGCCTGAAACGGGCCCTGGGTGCGCTGAACCTCACGCTGCTCGGCATCGGCGCGATCATCGGAACCGGCATCTTTGTGCTCACCGGAACGGTCGCCGCGTTGAACTCCGGTCCGGCGGTGGTGCTGTCCTTCACGCTTGCCGGCATAGCCTCCATCTTCGCCGCGCTCTGCTATTCGGAGTTCGCGTCACTCGTGCCGATGGCCGGAAGCGCCTACACCTACGGGTACGCCACATTGGGAGAGTTTGTCGCGTGGGTCATCGGCTGGGATCTGGTACTCGAGTACGCACTCGGCGCCGTGACCGTCGCGATCGGCTGGTCAGGGTACGTGGTGTCGTTTCTGCACGACGTCGGGATCAACGTGCCGTGTGCGTGGTCGGCGGCCCGCGGCACCCTCGCCGCCTGCGCCGACGGTACGCAAGTGACCGCCGTCTTCAATCTGCCTGCCGTCATCATCATCGCGATCGTGACCACGCTGCTCGTGATCGGCATCAAAGAGTCGGCCAATGTCAATAACGTCATCGTGTTCATCAAGGGCGCGGTCGTCATCCTCTTCATTATTGCAGCGGCGCACGCGATCAACACCGCGAACTGGCACCCATTCATCCCGCCGTCCGAGGGCGGTAGCAAGTTCGGCTGGAACGGCGTCATGGCGGGCGCCGGAATCGTGTTCTTTGCCTACATCGGATTTGACGCCGTCAGCACGGCCGCCCAAGAAGCGAAGAATCCTCAGCACGACATGCCGATCGGCATCATCGGATCGCTGCTGATCTGCACGGTGCTGTACATCCTCGTGTCCGGAATCGCGACCGGCGTCGTGCCGTTCCGCGACCTCAACGTGCCGGATCCGATCGCCGTCGCTGCCGATCGCGCCGGCCTCGGCTGGATGGCAACGTTGATCAAGCTCGGAGCCATCGCGGGACTTTCATCCGTGATTCTGGTCATGCTGCTCGGGCAGTCCCGCGTCTTCTACTCCATGTCGCGCGACGGCCTGCTGCCCCCGTTCATCAACAGGGTCCACCCGAGATTCCAGACGCCGTACATCACGTCGATCGTGACCGGCGTTGTGGTCGCGTTTTTCTCGGCGATTCTGCCGATCCGTGACGCCGCCAGCCTCGTATCGATCGGCACGCTGCTCGCCTTCGTAATCGTGTCAGTCGGGATTCTCGTCCTCCGGCAGCGCGAGCCTAACCTGCCGCGTGTGTTCCGAACGCCGGCGGTGTGGCTGGTCGCCCCGCTGGGAGCGTTGTCTGCGCTCTACCTGATGGTGAGCCTGAGCGGCCGCACGTGGGCACGGCTGGGCATCTGGTTCGTGATCGGTCTCTTCGTGTACTTCCTGTACGGCATGCGCCACTCGCGGTTGGCGGCGGGGAGCACCGGCGGACGCGCGCAGGCCCCGGGCGCCCCCAACCCTCCGGTCCCGCCACGTCGCTCGTAGCGCCTTCGCGCCTGCCGTAAACCGACCAAAAGAGTTAGATCAAAGGTCCGGTTTCTGGCAGGCCGCGAGGAGAAGGCGGTTATCTTTTCAAGATGAATCCGAACGGCGTTCCCGTTCCGACTGCGCGCGCGCAGGCGGCGCGCGACGTGGCGGTCGCGCTCACCAGCGCCCGGCACGTCGTGCTGACGACACACGTGAACGCCGACGGGGACGGCGTCGGGAGCGAGATCGGCCTTTGGTACCTGCTGCGAGGCCGCGGGATTTCGGTCAGCATTGCCAATCCCACCGCCATTCCCGATCGCTTCCATTTCCTGATTCCCGCAGGAGCAGACGCGAGCGACCGCGCGGCGCGGGAGATCGAGCGCGCCGACGTCGTCGCCTCCCTCGACATCGGCGACCTCAGCAGGCTGGGCAACCTGGCTGCCGTCATCAGCAAGCGCCAGCCGCCGTTCGTGTGCATCGATCACCACGTCAGCCCGGTCAAGCTGCCGCCCGGGCCCAGTCTCATTGCCCCCGACGCGACCGCCACGGCCGAGCTCGTGTTCGATCTCGCCACGGTAGCCGAGTGGCAGGTCACGCCGGAAGTCGCGCGAGCGCTCTACGTCGGATTGCTGACCGATACCGGAGGCTTCCGGTTCTCGAACACCACGGCTCGCGCGCTGCGCGTCGCAGCGGCGCTTCTGGAGCGTGGCGTCGATCCCGAGGGGATCTATGCCTCGGTATACGCCTCCGCACCGGAAGGGCGTGTGCGCCTGCTCGCTGAAGTGCTGCAGACGCTGGTCGTGGAGCCGGACGTCGGGCTGGCTTGGGTCAGCGTGCCTGCGGATGCGTTGCGCCGTCACGACGTCACCGCCGATGATCTCGACGGCATCGTGGAATTTCCCCGCTCGATCGCGGGCGTTCGGATGGCGTTGCTGTTCCGGCATATCGGCAGCGGCCGGATCAAGGTCTCGTTCCGCTCGATGGGTGAGGTCGACGTCGCGGCGCTGGCACACCAATTCGGCGGCGGTGGTCACCACCGCGCGGCTGGTGCGTCGCTAGCTGGCACGATGGCTGATGTCGAAGAGCAGGTACTGAACGCGGCACGCCGTTTTCTCAAAAACGGTGGGCGGGGGAGCCAATCCTCGTGAGCACCTCCGATCTCAAGGCCCAGGTCGAGCAGGCGCTGGCCGCAGTCACCAACCCGCGCCACGGGCGTGACATCGTGTCCGCCGGAATGGTGCGCGATGTCACAATCGATCCCTCCGGGGCCGTTACGTTCACGTTCGTGCTCACCAGAGAGGATCCCGGCTCGTTAGCGCGGCAAGCGCGCAAAGCCGCCGCGGCCGTCCCCGGCGTGAGTGGCGTACAGATGAACGTCGTAGACTCGGCCGGTGCCGGGGGACGCCAGGCCCCCGCAAACGGACCGCCCGGCCGCCGCGCCGCTCCGACGCCCCCCCCTCCGCCCACGCCCGACGAGATGCCGTCTCTCGGCAAGGTGCTGGCGATCTCGAGCGGCAAGGGCGGCGTCGGCAAGTCCACCGTGTCGGCAAATCTCGCCGCCGCGCTGGCTCGCGACGGCTACCGCGTGGCGCTCATGGACGCCGACATCTACGGGCCCAATATCCCGCGGATGTTTGGCGCAAACGCCAAGCCCGAAGTCCAAGGCGGCAAGATCCAGCCGCTCGAGGCGCACGGTGTGAAGCTCATGTCGCTCGGGTTTATCGTGGAGCGGGATGCGCCCGCGATCTGGCGTGGGCCCATCATCATGAAGATCATCACGCAATTCCTGCGCGACGTGGCCTGGGGCGAGCTGGACTACTTTCTGGTCGATCTCCCGCCCGGCACCGGTGACGCCCAGCTTTCGCTCACCCAGATCGTGCGCCTGCACGGCGCGATGATCGTGACGACGCCGCAGGAAATGGCCGTCGGGGATTCGCTCCGCGGCGCGAAAATGTTCGAGCGCGTGGGTGTCGGCGTGGTCGGGATCGTCGAGAACATGAGCTACTTCGTCTGCCCCGATTGCCACGCGCGGTCCGAGATCTTCCTCGCCGGTGGCGGCAGCCGTCTGGCCGCCGAGCTCGGTGTGCCGCTGCTGGGGCAGATTCCGCTGCAGGCCGGCATGGCCGAGCTCGCCGATCGCGGCGAGCCGATCGTCGTGAGCCAGCCCGACTCGCCTGCGGGGCTAGCCTTGCGCGATCTCGCCCGGACCGTGGCCGTCCGTACGGCGAGCCTGGCTCCCGCGCTTCCGATTACTGCCGCACCTCGCTGACGTGCAGGCGCTCGTCGCGGTGGTGCTGCTTCAGAGCGCGCTCGCTCTTCCGGGCCCTTCCAACACGCGGGATTCAAACCCCGAGGCGCTGCGCGCGTTGCGCGCGGGATTGGACACGCTCTACAGCGGGGACTTTGCCGGCGCCGCGAGCTATTTCGCCGCGTTGGCGGAGCGCGATACCATGGATCCGGGGCCGCTCGTGTTCCAGGCCGGTGCGTACATCTGGTGGGCGTCCGCCAAAGACTCCGTCGACTTCGAGCTCCGACGCATCGACTCGCTTCTGGGTGCCGCGCTCGCGCGCGCGCGGGGGGCCGGCAAGCCGGGAGAGTTCTGGCTCGCGACGGCGCTGGGCTATCGGGCGCGCCAGCGCGAGGAAAACGGCCATGGCTACAGCGCGGCCAAAGACGCGAAGGCGATGCGCGACATCTATCGTCGCCTACTGGCTGCGGATTCTACATGTGCCGACTGCTACCTGGGGCTGGGCGTGTACGACTACGGGCTCGCCCGTGCCGGCGCCTTGGCTAGGGTTTTCGCACGCCTCATCGGCCTGGGGGGCGGCAACGCCGAACGGGGCATCCGGTACATGCGGCGCGTCGCGCATGATGGCGATCTGGCACGGGTCGAGGGCACGTGGGTGCTCGCGGCGGCGTTGATGCGCGAAGCGGCGCGCGATCCGGCGGGTCGTGCCGTCCTGGAGCGCGAAGCGCGCGGCTACGTCGAGGGACTCGCGGCGCGTTATCCGCGCAATCCAGTGTTTCAGCGATTCTTGCGCGAGGTGCTCCCTCCCCGCGCGAATCGCCGTCCTGACACGGGAGCGGGGTTCGCTTGGACCGGTTGAGCCAATCCGTACGCCGTCTGCTCCTGCTGTTCAGCCTGGCTGCGGTCTATTTTTTCGCCGCGAAGCTCGGGTTGCGATTCGCCTACATCAACAGCAGCGTCACCACGGTCTGGCCCCCGGCCGGCATCGCCCTCGCGGCCTTCGTCCTACTCGGGTACCGCGTGTGGCCCGCGATTCTCGGCGCCGCGTTCCTCGCGAACGTCACGACCACCGGCGGCGCGCTGCCGTCCATCGGGATCGCGATCGGCAATACCGCTGAGGGACTGCTCGGCTCCTACCTCGTCAACCGGTTCGCGCGGGGCGGGCGCGTCTTCGATCGCGTCGGGGACATCCTCCGGTTTACGGCGCTGGCGGCACTCGTCAGTACGACCGTCTCGGCATCCATCGGCGTGACCTCGCTGGCGCTCGGCGGCTTGATGTCATGGGTCGATGCGCCACGCGTGTGGCTCACGTGGTGGCTGGGCGATGCCGTGGGCGACATCGTCGTCGCGCCCGCGCTGATCCTGTGGATTGGCGTCAAGCCGGGCCCGCGGTGGAATCGCGCCCAGGTGTTGGAAGCACTCGCGCTCGCTGCCATCACCGCCCTGGTGACGTACGCGATGTACGGCGGCCTGTTTCCCACGCGCCATTATCCCCTCACGGTGTTGCTCTGGCCGGTGCTGATCTGGGTCGCCTTCCGCTTCAGCCCGCGTGAGACGTCGGCCGCGATCGTCATTGTGTCCGCGATCGCCATCGGGCGCACGCTGCAGGGTGTGGGTCCCTTCTCCATCTATAGCGCGAATGAACGGCTGGTGCTGCTTCAGGTCTGGACGGGCATCACCGCCGTGACGAGTTTCGTGCTGGCCGCGGTCGTCGCCGTGCAGCGCGAGCTGCAAGGCACGTGGAAAGAGCTTGCCGTGACCGATGCGTTGACCGGACTCGCCAACCACCGCCACCTGGTGCAGTCGCTCGAGGGCGAAATCAAGCGCTCGCGCCGGACCGGGCAGCCGTTCGCCGTCGTGCTGCTCGACCTCGACGGCCTGAAACAGATCAACGACCGCCACGGCCACCTCGCGGGGAGCCTGGCGATCCGGCGTGTCGCCGAGGCGCTGCTCGGCTCCTGCCGGGCGACGGATACCGCGGCGCGCTACGGCGGCGATGAGTTTGCGCTCGTACTGCCGGAGACGGGCGAGGCGGCGGCCTGGCACGTGGCCCGGGGCGTGGCGGACCGGCTGGCGACCGACGCCGAAAAGCCGAACTTGTCGATCAGTGCAGGGGTAGCAGTGTAC
>JBKPDZ010000133.1:0-5057 GCA_046728135.1 Gemmatimonadota bacterium
GCGGCGGCCCGCTTCGATTTTTTGAAGGCCCAACTGCTCGCTGACGCCGGTCGGGCCTGGACCACGGGAGGGGATACAGCGAAGGCGGTGGCAGACTACCGCCGGATCCAGCAGGAATTCTCCAAGGAGGCAGCCGCCACAGAAGCCAAAGTGCGGCTTGCCGAACTCACGAAGGGATCAGTTCCCAAATAACTTCAGGCACGGTTGGGTCGTATAATAGATGTTATGTTAAGCTGAGACGTGTGTGAATGTGGACAAGCGACTCAAGTAATCACACCTCTGAACACCATTCTCCCCTCTCCAGCTAGCCAGACATCGTCATAGCGGCCCGTCTTTGCCTTGGTCGCTCGAACGCCGAGCATTCGGCCACTGCGGCTCTGAATGTTGATGGGTGGGTGTCCCAATCCCCATTCCTGGAGCGCGCACGCGGCTCCGACCGCACCGGTGCCGCACGCCAGCGTCTCGCCCTCGATCCCGCGCTCGTAGGTCCGCATGCGCCAGGTGCCGGTCTCACCAGCCGAAATGAAGTTGACGTTGGCCCCTTCAGGCGCCAGCGCCGGATCAAACCGGAGTGCTCGCCCGCGCTCCATCAGCGCGACTTGGTCCACGTCATCGACCAGCACAATGAGATGCGGCACGCCCACGCGCGTGAGCACGGCCTGGCGTTCATCGCTGGCGAGTACAAGGCCGGGCACTACTGCTGGCGCCTCGACCGGCGCGAGGTGCAGCTCGGCGCGTCCTGCTCCTCCCGGTCCCCCATCGAGGCTGCGGCTCTGGTAGGTCCCCGCATCGGTTTCGAGCTCCATGCCGTCGGCGGGGCCGATAGACAGGTGCGCGGCGAGCGTCGTGCTGCAGAGGGCGGCGTTGCCGCACATGGCGGCGTGGGAGCCATCGGCATTGTAGTAGATCATGCGTGCCGCACCGGCGCGCGAACCGGGGCCCACGAACACGATCCCGTCGGCACCGATGCCAGTGCCGCGCGCGCATACCGCCTGCATGTCCTCGGGCGTCCACTCAGCCGGTGACGACACGCGCGCGTCGAGCATCACGAAATCGTTGCCCGATCCCGTCATCTTGTAGACCGGAAGACCGATCAAATGCGACCGAACCAGGCCATGAGCCGGAGGCGCGGCACCTTCCACACCGCCTCGCGGACGATCGACCGATTCATCTTGCTTTGCCCCTCGGTCCGGTCGACGAACACGATCGGGATCTCTCGCAACTTGAACCCTTTTCGCCATGCACGAACGCTCATCTCGATTTGAAAGGCATACCCGTTGGAAACTACCTGGGAGAGGTCAATCGCCTCCAGGACTCGCCTGCGAAAGCACTTAAACCCCCCCGTGAGGTCCCAGATTCGCAGACCCGTGAACCAGCGGGCGTAGATATTGGCCAGATACGATAGCATGAGGCGGCCCATCGGCCAATTGACCACCGTCACCTTCCCGTTCAGGTACCGCGATCCAAGCACGATGTCCGCATCCTGAATCGCCGTCAGAAACTCCTTGAGGTGCACAGGATCATGAGAGAAGTCGGCATCCATCTCGAAGACGTAGTCGTATCCCCGCTCGAGCGCCCACTTGAAGCCCGTGATATATGCCGTCCCCAGTCCCAGCTTGGCTGGTCGATGCAGCGTGTGCACCCGCGGATTGGCACTGGCCATGTTATCGGCGATCTGCCCCGTCCCGTCCGGTGATCCATCGTCGACGATGAGGACGTCGAGCCGCGGATCCTGCTCCAGCACCAGCAGCACGAGCTGAGGGATGTTGACCGCTTCGTTGTACGTCGGTATGACGACGAGCGCGCGCTCAGGCACTCGGCTGTCTCCGCTGCCAGGCCGGCGGTACGAGGAAGCCGGCAATCACGATCAGCAGGTTCACGAGCCCGATGGCCAGGCCTCGCGCGATCGCGCGCGAGTGATAGCTCAGCTCGAGCCGGCGCGCGCCGGCGGCCACAGGAATCGTCAGCAGCGAGTTATCCCCCCTGAGCACCAGACCCGGACGACCGTCGATGGCGACCGACCAATCGAGATACCAGTTCTCCGCGATCAGGACGTAGCTCGAGTCCGCCGGCGGCGGATCGAGGGTGATGGACATTTTGCCCGCGCTCCACGCGGTCACCTGGCCGCGCGATGCCGAGGGCGGCGGGAAGGTGGTCACCGGTCGCGGCGTAATTGGCGCATCCTTCGCGAACAAGACCACGCGGTCATATCCGGGTAACCGCGGATCCGCGAGTGTGGCCGGAATTGCCTGTTCGTCGATCTTCACGGCCGCCGGGACAACGCGGACGTACGGCGGCAGCGTGTCCGCCTCATAGAGGACGCCGCTAGCGCCCGACCCCGTCGTCACCGGGCCGAGGACGCGATGATAGCCTGGCAGACTGAGCGTATCGGGGGTGATAACGTAGCGCACCGCGAGTAGATGCCAGAGCCTGGTCGACGTCAGCAGGGAGCGCCACTCATTGCGTCCGCCCAGGAGATCGTCGTAGTAGCGCAGCTCACTGCCCTGGTATCCCACGACCTGCGGAATGCCGAAGGCCATCAAGACGTTCTGTGGATACACGTCTGACCCCAGGCCGCCAATGTTGAAGACGCGGATCGGCGTGGCTTCCGCCTGCAGCCGTGCCACCAGTGCATCGGTGCGGTACAGCCCTTGGTCTGGGCGAGGCGAGTACTGCCAGAAGTGCTGGCCATTGCGCCATAGATCGACGCCCACTAGGAGCGGCAACCCAAAGGCGAGCAGTGTCACGGGAACACGTCCCTTGATCCAACCCCAGGCCAGCAGCGCGACTGCGGCGAGTGCAACTGCTCCGATCAGCGTCGAGAGACGAATGAACGAGCCGCGGGCAATGGCTTGCGGGACGCCATGTCTCAAGGCCTGCGCCAGTTCCCCCGATGGCGCGAAGGCAATGGCGAGTTGCCCGAAGGCACCGACCAAGCCGAGCAGCGCTATCGCTCCGGCGGCGATAAGCCAGGCCCGCACCTGTTTGTTGGCGCTCGGGTCCCGGCGCTCGAGGCGATCCACGCCAAATGCGGCGAATGTCGCGACGCAGAACGCGACGACAAAGAACACCATCCCGGGCGCGCGCGTCTTTTTCACCATCGGCATCACTGCCCACCACAGGTGGTAGAACGGCGTCGATGCGCCGAGCGCGATCAGCAGGAAGAGCGTCCCAATCCCCGCGAGCCACCAGACGAGCCGGCGCCGCTGGTCACCCAACCCGAGAATGGCGAACGCTACGACGGGAAGTCCGAGGTACTCCGAGTGCAGTTTCAACGGATTCGATCCCCAGTAGGTCTCGGTGTCGCCGGTGAAGCCGGCGATGATAAACTCGGGGATGTGATTCCAGGGAATGCCGAACGATGTGGTGCCTTGATAGTCGACCGCGTATCCCGCGGCTCGGGGCGAGTGTGGGATGTACTGGATGAACGGCAGGATCTGCACGGCTGCGATGCCGAACCCGACGATGACGGCGGCCAACGTCAGCGCGAGTCGTGTGACCCGTTTTCCAACCGGCTCGGTACTCGGCTCTCCGAATGTCAAATAGATCGCGAACAGCGCCGATGCGATCAGCATGTAGTACGTAGTTTGCACGTGCGGGCTCAACAGACAGAGCGCGACTGCGACGGCGAGCAGCGGGTACCCCCATG
This sequence comes from Gemmatimonadota bacterium, assembly GCA_046728135.1. Taxonomy (GTDB): domain Bacteria; phylum Gemmatimonadota; class Gemmatimonadetes; order Gemmatimonadales; family GWC2-71-9; genus 20CM-2-65-7. The sequence goes on from JBKPDZ010000133.1 coordinate 3,650, forward strand.
TTCGCCTGTCCCGCAGCGCCGCAAGGAGTGCCAGAAAGGCGAGCGGCAGCATTGTCGAGACGAAGAGCTTGCCGTCGTGCCCGGGGTGCACGTAGGAGACGATGAGGCCTGACAGCTGGTACGCGATGCCGCCCGTAACCGCGCCGATCCACGACGCCCCGAGCCGCCGCAGAAACAGATACATCAGGAAGCCGAGCAAGATGTAGTGGAGGAAGAAGCCGATGTTCATCGCTTCGTAGACCGGCATGACTTCGCGCAAGGCGGCGGTGGGGGGATACACCGCATCGCCGTGCGTGACGACGTCGATGTACGGCAGCCCACCCATGATCATCGGATTCCACAGCGGGAAATGGCCGGTCTGACGCTCCACGTCCCTGGCCCACTCCTTCACCGCGTAGCCACTCGAGTACTGGTCGCCGTTCGGCGAGGCGAGCCACCGGCCTGAGAGCATCGGCACCGCGAGAATCACAATGAAGAGCGACACCACACCCAGGGCGGCCAGATGCGGATGACGCGGCGTGTAGGAAACCGGTGGAGTTGTGGCCGTGGAGGTCATGGGCTCAGTTGGATGTGGCGCCGGCCGGTCCCGAATGGGCCGGCGCCGGCGGAATGGGAATTGTCAGGACGAGGAGCCCCGACAACAGCTCGAGCGCGGTGTGCCAGATGCGCGCGGCGACCGCGAGAATGACGGCATCGGCGCCGCCCAGGACGGGCGTCAGCACGCTGATGAGGGCGGCTTCGCGTACGAGCAGCCCCGCCGGCGCGAAGACGGCGATGACGCCAGCCAAGTAGCTCTCGGTGAAGGCCGTGAGGTAAAAACCCCATCCTCCCGGGGCCTGACCGAGCAACCCCATCGCCAACAAGCGGAAGGCAGCACCATACGCTACCCACTGCAGGGAGAGGAATGCGCCGAACACGATGAGTTGGGGCAGTCGCACCTGGGACCAGAGTCTGGCGAGGCTCGGCAACCGCCGCGTGAGTCGCGGAAGGAGCAGCAAGATCGCCGCCCCGAGGAGCACTGCTACGATGAATGCCGCCTGCCACCAGCCTTGGTGGAGCACCATCGGCGTGAAGCCCGCGATGATCATCAAGCCGCTCAGCAGCAGCACGATCTGCTGTAAGAGCACGGTCGCAGTGGCGGCAGTCGGCGCGATGCCATAACGGCCAGCCATCAGGGCGAGGCTCGCGAATTGCAAAACCGCGCCGGGGATGAAGCGCGCTAGGTTGGCCGTGAACCAGATGCGCGCCGCGTCCCAGTAGCGCAGGCGTGCCGCGCACCAACGGAGGCTCATGTTCCAGAGCGCGATCATCCAAGCGAGATTCCCGACGATCAGCAGCGCGCTGAGCGTGAGCGGGAGGCTGTGCCAGGCGAGGTTGCGCGCGCGGATGGCGGGCCACTGAGGCGCTG
>JBKPDZ010000134.1:0-18043 GCA_046728135.1 Gemmatimonadota bacterium
GATTGAGAGTGCTCCAGGGTTCCGAAAACCTCACTGCTAAAGATGTGAGGCGCTGCGGATCTGGGGGGGGCCAACCCGGGTCCGCTTTTACTTTGATCAAGGAGACTGCGCACCTGCCACCGATCGACAACAACAGCAAAGCACCGCGCACGCGCGTCAACCGGCAAATTCGCATCAGTCCCGTGCGCGTGATAGCGGACAACGGCGACCAACTGGGCGTGCTGACGATCGACGAAGCCCTGGCCGCCGCGCATGAACGGGGCCTCGATCTCGTGGAAGTCGCGCCGCTCGCCCGGCCCCCCGTCGTCAAGATCATGGACTACGGGAAATTCAAGTTCGAGCAGGCCAAGGCGGCGCGCGCCGCGAAGAAAAAGCAGCACGTGATTCACCTGAAGGAAGTGAAATATCGTCCCGGCATCGACGACCACGACTTCGATTTCAAGACCCGCCACGCGCGCGAGTTCTTGGCGGACGGCAATAAGGTGAAGGTGACGATGATGTATCGCGGCCGGCAGATGGCGCACATCGAGCTCGGCCGGGAGGTGTTGGATCGGGTCGCGCAGGAACTGAAAGACATTGGCAAGATTGAGCAGGAACCAAAACTTGAAGGGCGAAATATGTCGATGGTGCTGGCACCCAAATAGGTATCTGGTGTCAGGTGTCAGGGCTCACCTGTCACCTCGCTGACACCAGAAACCTGACACCGTTATTGAGAGCCGAACTATGCCAAAGATGAAGTCCAAGCGCGCCCTGAGAAAGCGGATCAGGCTCACGGGCACCGGTAAGCTGCGCCGGTATCGCGCCTACAAGCGCCACATCCTGACGTCGAAGCATCCCAAACGGAAACGCCACTTGCGCAAAGCCACGCTGGTGTCGCACGCCGAGCGTCGCCTCAAGCGCCTGTTGCAGGCCTAAGGAGACCCGATGCCTCGCGTCAAAAGCAACGTTGCGCGCCTGAAGCGCAAGAACAAGGTGATGAAGCTCGCGAAAGGGTATTGGGGCGGGCGCAGCAAGCTCTGGAAGGCCGCCAAGGAAGCGACCGAGCGGGCCGCCAAGTACGCGTATCGCGACCGCCGCAGCAAAAAGGTCGAGTTCCGCCGCCTCTGGATCACGCGGATCAATGCGGCCGCGCGGCTCCACGCGCTGTCGTACAACCGCCTGATGAACGGCCTGCGCAAGGCCGGCGTCGAAATCAATCGCAAGATCCTCGCCGATCTCGCCGTACGGGATCCGGCGGCGTTTGAGCAGCTGGCGGAGGTCGCAAAGAAGGCTCTCTAACGATGAGCGACCTCCTTGCGAGCCTAGAGGAGCTGCGGGAGCGTCTCAAGGAAATTCCGCAGGCGGAGGAACGCCGGCTCCAGGAGCTCAAGATTGAGCTCTTGGGCCGCAAGGCCGGCGCGCTCACCGAAATCCTCAAAGCCCTCCCGGCCCTGGAGCCCGACGAACGCAAGCGCGTCGGCGGCGCCGCCAACGCCCTGAAACAAGAGCTGGAGCGCGCGATCGCGGCGCGCGAGGCCAATCTCAAACAGAGCGCGACCAACCTGTCCGGGGTGGATCTCACCATGCCCGCGCGCCGCCAGTGGCGCGGCGGGCTCCACCTCGTGACGCAGGTGGTCGACGAGATCTGCGACATCTTTCGCGAGCTGGGCTTCACGCGCGTCACCGGCCCCGAGGCCGAGACCGAGCGCTACAACTTCTACGCGCTGAATTTCCCCAAAGACCACCCGGCGCTCGACGCCCAGGACAGTTTCTACCTGGGCGGGGATGTCGTGCTCCGCACGCACACCTCGCCGGTGCAGATCCGCACGCTCGAGACCTATCCGCCGCCGATTCGCATCGTCGTGCCGGGTCGCTGTTACCGCCGCGATCCGTTCGACGCGTCGCACTCACCGGTGTTCGAGCAGATCGAAGGGTTCGCGGTCGATGAAGGCATTAGCTTCGTCGACTTCAAAGCGACGCTGGCCGCCTGGGCGCGCCGATTTTTCTCGCGCGAGACCAAGGTGCGCTTCCGGCCTTCGTATTTCCCGTTCACGGAACCCTCCGCCGAGATGGATGTGCAATGCCAGATCTGCGGCGGCTCGGGCTGCGCTGCGTGCAAACAGACCGGCTGGATGGAGATCCTCGGCTCCGGCATGGTGCATCCCGCGGTGCTCGAGAACTGTAACGTGGACAGCGAGAAGTACACCGGCTTCGCGTGGGGCATGGGACCCGAGCGGATCGCGATGCTGCGGCATGGGATCCCCGACATACGATTGTTTTTCGATTCAGATGTCCGATTCCTGGAAGAATTCATTGGGAGCCAGGAGTCCGGAGTCGGGAATCGGGCTCCTAAATCCCAGCTCCTGACTCCATGATAGTCTCCCGCCGCTGGCTCGAAGCTCTGCTCGGCCGCGCGCTCACGGGTCAGGACGTCGCGGACCGGCTCGCCCGTCAGGTCGCCCCCGTCGATGGCGTTGTGTCGATCCATCAGGACCTGCACGACGTCTTGATCGCGCGCGTGCTCGAAGTAAAGCAGCACCCCAATGCCGATCGTCTGTCGCTCTGCCAGGTGGATGCGGGAGGCGGTGCGCCCGTGGAAGTGGTGTGCGGTGCCTCGAACGTGCAGGCGGGGAAGCTGTATCCGTTCGCGCCCGTCGGCGCGACGCTGCCGGGCGGACTGAAGCTCGAGCGCCGCAAGATTCGCGGCGTCGAGTCCAATGGCATGCTGTGCTCGGCAAAAGAGCTCGGTCTGGGAAGCGATCACGCTGGCATTCTGGAGCTCGACACGCAGGCTTCACCGGGGACGCCGTTTCTGGAGGCCATTCCGATTGGCGATGAGCAGATCCTCATCGATGTGTCGGCAAATCGACCCGATCTGCTGTGCCACAAGGGCGTAGCGCGCGAGCTCGCGGTGAGCTTGGGAGCGACGGTGAAGCTGCCGGAGATACCCGTCGGCACGACTGCACGTCGGCACGATTCCACTCGTGCCACTCGTGCCACTCGTGCCGACGTGGATGGTGTGGAGATCCGCCTCGAGGACCCCGAGGGCGCCCCGCGTTACATGACCGCCGTCATTCGCGGCGTCAAAGTACAGCCCAGCCCTGCCTGGTTATCCGCCCGCCTGCAAGCCATCGGCCAGCGCTCGATCAACAATATCGTCGACGCGACGAACTACATCCTGTTCGAGCTGAATCAGCCGATGCATGCGTTCGATCTCGCGAAGTTGCGCGGGCCGGCCGTCGTCGTCAGGCGCGCACAGCCCGGTGAACCGATCGTCACGCTGGACGGAGTCGCGCGCAAGCTCACCGCGGAGATGACAGCCATTTGCGACGCCGAACGGCCGCAGATCGTCGCCGGCGTCATGGGAAGCGCAGCATCCGAAGTGACGGAAAGCACCACTGACATCGTACTCGAAGCCGCCTACTTCCAGCCCACTCGCATTCGACGCACGCGTCGCGCGCTCGGCCTGTCGAGTGAATCGAGCTACCGGTTCGAGCGCGGCATCGACATGCTCGGCATGCCCGATGCGCTGGGACGCGCTATCGATCTGATCCGCGCGGTTGCCGGCGGCGAGGTGCGCGAGCCCCCGATTGACCTCTGGCCCGAGCCGCAGAAACCGCGCTCGGTTTTCCTCCGCGACGCGCGTGTGAGTCACCTCCTCGGTGTAGCCGTGCCTCGGAAGGAAACCGAGCGACTGCTGTCGGCCGTCGGCTTCGTCGCCGCGCCGAAGGACGACCGCCTGGCCGTCCAAATTCCCGGCTGGCGGCCTGACGTGACGCGCGAAGTCGATTTGATCGAAGAAGTCGCCCGGCTGCGGGGCTATGACACGTTTCCGGACGAGCTGCGGCCCTACCGCCCCGGGACTGTCCCCGACGCCCCAGCGGAGCTCACGTTGCGGCGCATTCGCCACCAGCTAACCAGGATCGGCGGTGGCCTCCTCGAGGCGCGGACCCTGCCCCTAGGGCCCCCCGACAGCCCGGACGCGGTGCAGGTCAAGAACCCGCTTTCCGCGGAAGAGGCGCATTTACGCAGCCGGTTGCTCCCCGGCTTGGTCCGGCGGGTGGAGCACAACTGGAGTGTCGGGCAGCGGGACGTCCGGCTGTTCGAGGTGGGCACCGTCTTCCGGAAAGGTGCCGGACCCCGGCCCGAGGAGGAGTTGCACCTCGCGATTGTACTGACCGGCGCCCGTCATCCGGCCCATTGGAGCGACAGTAGCGACGCTGCGAAACTACCTGATATGGACATATGGGACCTAAAGCGCCACTTTGAGTTAGCTGTCGGGGTCGCGGCCCCCTCCAGCGACCTGCAACCGGCCGCGAATGGGTCCGGTTGGGTGGCCGTGAAGCAGGGGGGCGGTGGACCGGTCGGTCAGGCCCTGCCGCTCGATGCCGACGCGCCACGCTGGGCGGGTCCGTTGTTCGGCCTCGAGGTCACGATCGCCATCGAGTCGCCGAGTGTGGCGCGGTATCAGCCCCTGCCGCTGCAGCCGCCGGTCGTTCGCGACATCTCGCTCGTGGTTCCCGGCGGCGTCACGGCGGAAGCCATCGAATCCGTGCTGCGTCGCGGGGGCGGCAGGCTGCTCGAGCGGCTGGATGTGTTGGATGAGTACCGTGGGAAAGGATTGTCGGAGGGAACACGCGGTGTGACGTGGCGGTGCACGTTCCGCGATCCTGCGAAGACGCTCACGGAGCGGGAGATTGATGCGCTGCTCAGCCGGATGGTGACGGCGCTGGAGGAGCAACTTGACGTACGGCGGCGACAGGCCACTAGCTGATGTCCGTGAAGCGATTGATCAGCTCGAGGCGATTCTCCGCGACGTAGCGGAGGAGCTGGCGGGCTGGCGCTCGCGTGCGCAGAAGGCCGAGGCGGACCTGAAGGCGCGTGGCAGCCCGGTGAAGAACACGGAGCTCGAATCGGAGAACAAAGCGCTGCGCCAGCGCGTAGAAGGCGCCCGCACTCGTGTGCACGATCTCATGCAACGGCTCACGTTTCTGGAAGAGCAGGCGCGTGATAACGGGGGCGGGGGCCACAAGTGACGGCGAAGAAACATGCCGTCCGCGTGATGATCGGTGGCGAAGAGTACACGGTCCGCTCCGATCTGCCGCCCGAGTATACGCGCGAAGTCGCCGCCTATGTGGACCAGGCGTTGAAGAAAGTGCTGAGTCAGGGACCCTTGGTGGAGACGCATAAGGCCGCGATTCTGGCGGCGCTCGACATTACGAACGAGCTGTTTCAGGTGAAGCAGACGGAGCGGGAAGTGGCGGCGCGGCTCGCGGCCGTCGCCGACGATCTCGCGAAAATGCTGCCGCCGGCGAAACGGAAGGCACTGACCGCCGGGTGACAATCGTCCTCACGCGGGTGGAGGGGCGCAGCATGCTGCGCCCCTCCACCCATGCGTAAGGTGGAGATAGATCTATGACGGACCTGCCCAGTCTCATTGCGGCCGTGCTCAGCGGCGTGCTCGTCGCAGCACTGGCCTTCTACGTGTGGGGACGGCGCATCGAGCGCCGCTCGGCGGAAGCGAGCCAGCGGATGGTGCTGGCGGCTAAAGAAGAGCTCATGTCGGTCCGCGAAAACCTCCACAAAAGCCTCGACCAAAAACTGGCAGGCGTGGACCACCGCGAGCAGGAGCTGCGCAAGCTCGACCAGCAGCTCCAAGAGCGCACGCGCGCCGTCGACAAGCGCGAGCACGAGATCAACGCGCGGCTCGAGCACCGCGATCAGGAGATCCGCGCGCGGCTCGAACAGGTCGCCGGCCTGACCGCGCAGGAGGCGAAGCTCGAGCTGATCGCGCGGCTCGAGCGCGAGGCGCGCGACGACGCGGCGGCCCTCGTGCGCAACATTACGGATCAGGCCCGGAAGAACGCCGACCGCGAGGCGAAGAAGATCATCGCCGTGGCGATCCAGCGCATCGCGGCCGAGCAGACGGCGGAGTCGAGTGTGTCGGCGGTCGTGCTCCCGTCTGACGAGATGAAGGGCCGCATCATCGGCCGCGAAGGGCGCAACATTCGCGCGTTCGAGGCGGCGACAGGCGTTGACGTGATTATTGACGACACCCCTGACACCGTCGTGGTGTCGTGCTTCGAGCCGGTGCGTCGCGAAGTCGGGCGGCTCGCGCTCGAGCGCCTCATTGCGGATGGCCGCATCCATCCGGGACGGATCGAGGAGATCGTCAAGAAGGCCAAAAGCGACGTGGATGCCAGCATCGCGGAGGCCGGGGAACAGGCGGTCTATGACACCGGCATTCGCGGCATGCATCCTGAGCTGGTGAAGCTCGTGGGCCGGATGAAGTACCGCACTTCCTACGGGCAGAACATCCTGGAGCATTCGAAGGAGGTGGCCTTCCTCGCCGGCATGATGGCCGCCGAGCTGAAGCTCGACGTCCATCTGGCCAAGCGCGGCGCGCTGCTGCACGACGTCGGCAAGGTCCTCACGCACGAGCACGACGGCACGCACGTGCAGCTCGGCGTCGAGATGGCGACGAAGTACGGCGAGCACCCTGTGGTGATCAACTGCATCGCCGCGCATCACGACGACGTGCCGCACGAAACGCCGGTGAGCGTGATCGTGCAGGCCGCCGATGCGATTTCGGGGTCCCGGCCCGGCGCGCGGCGCGAGGCGTTCGAGACGTATGTCAAACGCCTCACGGATCTCGAGAAGCTCGCCTCCGAGTTCAAGGGGGTGGATCGGGTCTTCGCCATTCAGGCGGGGCGGGAAGTGCGCGTCGTCGTGACGCCCGACACCGTGGACGACAACGCGGCGGCCCAACTCACCGACGAGATCGCGCGCAAGATCGAGCGCGAGCTGCAGTACCCGGGGCAGATCAAGGTGGTCGTGATTCGCGAGACGCGGGCGGTCGGCGTTGCACGCTAATCCCAAGCCGGTGCAGGAGGCAGGCGCCACCGTGATCGACGGCAACGCGATCGGGGCCGCGCTGCGCGCCGAGTTGACCGGCGAAATCGCCGCGCTACGGCAGCAGGGCGTGACACCGGGGCTCGCGGTCGTGCTCGTGGGTGATAATCCCGCCTCCCAGGTCTATGTCCGGATGAAAGGAAAGGCCTGCGAGGAGGCGGGCCTCTACCACGAAACAATCAGGCTTCCCAAGCACACCACCGAAGCCGATCTCATGAGCCTGGTCGAGCGGCTTAACGCTAATCCCAAGATCCACGGTATTCTCGTGCAGCTCCCGCTACCGAAACAGATCGATACCAATCGCGCGCTCCATCGCATCGATCCGCGCAAGGACGTCGACGGGTTTCATCCCGAGAACGTCGGCAAAGTCGCCGTCGGCGATCCCACAGGCTTTCGGCCGGCGACGCCGTACGGCGTCCAGCAGCTGCTGATCCGGACTGGGGTCGAGACCAAAGGCGCTCATGCCGTGATCGTCGGCCGCTCCAACATCGTCGGCCGGCCGATGGCGGCGTTGCTGCTGCAGGACGGCCCGGGCGGCAATGCGACCGTCACGGTGTGCCACTCGCGCACGCACTTGATCGAGCAGTACACCCGTCAGGCCGACATTCTCATCGTGGCGATCGGCAAGCCGGAGTTCGTGACCGGCGACATGGTAAAACATGGAGCGGTCGTCATCGACGTCGGCGTCAATCGCGTGGACGATCCGTCGAAGAAGCAAGGCTATCGCCTGGTCGGCGATGTGAAATTTCAAGAGGCGAAACAAATCGCGTCCGCGATCACGCCGGTTCCCGGGGGCGTGGGTCCCATGACGATCACGATGCTGCTCTACAACACCGTGCAGGCCGCGCGCCAATGGGTGCACCCTTAGATCTCTTCACGGCCGCCTCGGCCGAGGGGGCCTGGACGGTAGGCGAAGTCACGCGCCGCGCGCGCGCCGTGATCGAGGCCGGGTTGCCGCCACTCTGGGTGCGCGGAGAGATCGCGGGCTTCAAGGCGTGGCGGAGCGGGCATTGGTATTTCTCGCTGCGTGACAAGACGGCCCAAATGCGCTGCGTCATGTTCGCCAAACAGAACTTCCGACTGCCCACACCGGCGGACGGCATGCAGGTCTTCGTGTTCGCACGTCCGTCGATGTACGAAGAGAAGGGCGAGTTTCAGCTCACCGTGATGGAGCTCCTGTCGACGGAACAGGGCGGCCTGTGGAAGCTCGCGTTCGAAAAAGCGAAAGCCGCGCTGACCAAGGACGGTCTGCTCGATCCCGCCCGCAAGCGGCGCTTACCGGCCTTTCCGCGGCGCATCGCCGTCGTGACGAGCCCCGATGGCGCGGCGCTACGCGACATCCAGGCCGTCGTGGGACGCCGCTGGCCGGTAGCGGAGCTGATCGTGGTGCCGGCACAAGTGCAGGGAGCCAAGGCGGAGGCATCGGTGTGCTCGGCGCTCAATCGCATTCGCCGACTGCCAGTCGATGTGTTGGTGGTGGCCCGCGGCGGCGGGTCCGTGGAGGACCTATGGGCGTTCAATTCGGAGCGCGTCGCGCGCGCCGTCGCCGCCATGCCGATGCCGGTTATCTCAGCCATTGGGCACGAAACCGATGTGACACTATGTGACCTGGTTGCTGATCTACGTGCACCAACACCGTCAGCGGCAGCAGAAGCCGCTACGCCGGATCGGACCGAGGTGCTGGTTGCCTGCGGCGTATTAGGACAGCGTCTAGCGAGAGCGTTACGAACGGCGTCTAGGCACGTCGTCGAACGGCTGGATCGCACCGGTGATCGCTTGACCAAGTGCATGGAGCATCGGCTGGAGAAGTCCCGCGCACAGCTCGCCGCGCACGGCGCACATCTGGATGCGCTGAGCCCGCTGCGGGTCCTGGCTCGCGGTTACGCCGTGGCGCGCGATGAGAACGGGACGATTCTGAAACGCGTGGCCCAGCTTCCGAGCGGCAAGGAATTCCGGCTCCGCGTGACGGACGGAGAGGTGCATGGCCGAGTTCAGTAAACAGCTCGAGCGCCTCGAAGCGATCGTCCGCCGCCTCGAGTCCGAAGACCTCGACCTCGACGAAGCGCTGAAGCTGTTCGAGGAAGGCGTCGAGCGGTTGCGGGTCGCGCGTGAGCAGCTCCAGCAAGCGGAGCTCAAGGTCAAAAAAGTGCTCGAGATTGAAAGCCCTTCGTAGCTATCTCGCCGACGTCCGGGAACGAGTCGACAGAGTGTTGGAGACGGCGACCGGCGTCGATGAGATCATGCGCTATAGCCTGCTCGGCGAAGGCAAACGCCTGCGGCCGACGCTCGTGTTCGCGGCGCATGAAGCGCTCAACGGCGCATCACCGAACGGCGTCGCCGAGCTTGCCGCGGCGGTGGAAGTCGTGCACGCCTACTCGCTGGTACATGACGACCTCCCGTGCATGGACGACGATGACCTGCGGCGCGGCCGCGCGACCGCGCATCGCGCCTTCGATGTCCCGCGCGCGACGCGCGCCGGTTACGAGATGGTCGCCCTGGCGGCCCGTACCCTGGCGCGCGGCCTCGCCGCGCTGGAGCTCGCACCGGCGCGCCGGCGCGAGATCGCGCTCGAGCTGTTTCGCGCGGCCGGCGCCGGCGGTATGATCGGCGGGCAGGCACTCGATCTCGAGGCCGAGGCAAAGGCGCTGCCGATCGATGCGCTCGAGGAGGTGCATCGGCGCAAGACGGGAGCATTGATTGCCGCGTCGTGTGTCATCGGCGGACTGTCCGCGGACGGCACGCCCAACCATGTTGAGGCGCTCCGGGCCTACGGTGAGGCCATCGGGCTCGCGTTTCAGATCGCCGACGATGTGCTGGACGCGACGGCAACCTCGGATCAGCTCGGCAAGACGGCCGGCAAGGACGCCGCCCACGCCAAAGCGACCTTTGTCACGCTGCTCGGCGTTGGAGCGGCGCGCGTGGAGGCGGAGCGGCTGTCGGCGAAGGCGGTGGACCACCTACGGGATGCCGGGTTAGTTTCCCCCATGCTGGTCGAGCTCGCCCACTACATCGTGACGAGGCCGAATTGACTCTGGAACGCATTAAAGGTCCCGCAGACGTCCAGGCGCTCCCGCCGGAACAGCTGCAGCAGCTCGCCGACGAGGTGCGCCAGCGGCTCATCGACGTCGTCTCCCAGACGGGTGGCCACATCGGTGCCGGACTCGGCGTCGTCGAGCTGACGGTGGCGCTCTGCGCCGGGTTCGACTCGCCGCGCGACAAGATCGTCTGGGACGTGGGGCATCAGGGCTATCCCTGGAAGATCCTGACCGGGCGCAACGACCGGCTGCACACGCTGCGCCAGCAGGGTGGCCTCTCCGGCTTTTTGCGCCGCGATGAAAGCGAACACGATCAGTTCGGCGCCGGCCATGCGGGCACGGGGCTGTCTGCGGCGTTCGGCATGGCGGCGGCGCGAGACCTGAAGGGCGAGAAGTTTGAAGTCGTGGCGGTCGTGGGGGATGGGGCGATGACGTGCGGCCTCCCCTATGAAGCCCTCAACAATGCCGGCGACTCGGGCCGCGACTTCATCGTCGTCTTGAACGACAACGGCATGTCCATCGCCCCGAACGTGGGCGCGATCAGCAAGTACTTCGGCTCCATCATCGCCAGCCCGATCGGCGTGCGGATGCGCGAGCGCGTCAAGCACGTCATCGAGCGCGCCTCGCACGTGATCGGCGGCAAGAAGCTCGTGGACTTCGCGAAGAACGTCGAGGAGAGCATCAAGAATCTCTGGTCGCCCGGCATGTTGTTCGAAGAGCTGGGCTTCCGCTACTTCGGGCCGATCGACGGCCACAACATCGCGCAAATGCTGCACACCTTCGAAATCGTGAAAACGTTGAAGGGGCCGCGGGTCGTGCACGTCATCACGGAGAAGGGGAAAGGCTTCCCGCTCCCCGAGCCCGATCTCGAGAAGTATCACGCCCGCGCGCCATACGATCCCGTCACCGGTAAGCTCAAGCCGGTGAACCCCGGGCCACCGCAGTGGACCAAGGTCTTTGGAGAAGCGCTGACCCAGCTCGCCGCGGAGGATCCCAACTTCGTGACGATTACCGCCGCGATGCCGTCGGGGACCGGGACGAACATCTTCGAGAAAAAGTGGCCGCAGCGCTTCTTCGACGTCGGCATCGCCGAGGCACATGCGACGACGTTTGCGGCGGGTCTGGCGACGCAGGGCGTGCGCCCCGTTGTGGCGATTTACTCGACGTTCCTGCAGCGCGCCTACGACAGCATCATCCACGATGTCGCGATTCAGAAGCTCCCCGTCATCTTCTGCCTCGATCGCGCCGGCATGGTGGGCGAGGACGGTCAGACGCACATGGGTCTCTACGACGTCGCCTACATGCTGGCGGTGCCCCACATGACCGTGACTGCGCCGAAGGATGGCGCCGAGCTGATCGGACTGCTGCGCTGCGCGCTGGCGCACACCGATGGGCCGTTCTCGCTCCGCTATCCGCGCGACAAGGCACCAGGTGAGCCGCCGCCCGCCGCCGAAGTCCCGCCGATTCCGTACGGTACCTGGGAGTTCCTGAGACGCGGGAAGGATTGCGCGATCCTCGCAGTCGGCGTGATGTGCAAGCCGGCGCTGGAGGCGGCCGAGCTGCTTGCCGCGGACGGTCTGGACGTGTCGGTCGTGAACGCGCGCTTCCTCAAACCGATGGACCGGGAGATGCTCGAAGGCCTGTCGCAGAGTCACAAGCTGCTCGTCACGGTCGAAGACGGCACCGTTGTGAACGGCTTCGGGGCGGCGCTGGCCGCATTGGTCCAGACCACCGCACCGGACGTGCGCGTCGTCGCGTTAGGTGTGCCCGACCGCACCTACGAGCACGCCCCGCGCGCCCAGCAGCTCGCGGACGTGGGACTCACCGGGGCAGGCATCGCCGCCCGCATTCGCGCCCTCGCCGCCGAAGAGTCTCTCACCCCACGATGAACGTCGGGGTCGTCGGGAACCCCAACTACCCGGATCTCGGCGCTTTTCTCGCGACGCTGCAGCAGAAAGCCTCGAGCGTGGGGATCAAGCTGTACAGCGAAGAACGCATCCAGGCACTGTGGCCGCCTCCGAGCGGGAACGGCGCACCCCCGCCATCCCTCAGTCAGTCACCGGCTGATTTGGACTGCCTGATCACCCTGGGCGGCGATGGCACGCTGCTTCGCGGGGCGCGGCTGCTGAATGGCGTGGACACGCCCATCCTCGGATTGAATCTGGGACGCGTGGGATTTCTGACGACCGCAGCGCCGGATACGCTCGACTGGGTGCTCGATTCGATTGCGCGCCGCGCGTACACGACCGAGCCGCGTCTCGCGCTCCAGTCCGCGATCACGGGTAAAGGCGCCAAGAGCGGCCGGGTCGAGCCGCTCGTCTTGAACGACGTCGTGGTCCACAAGGGCGGCGTGGCGCGCGTCCTGCGGCTCAAGGTCTCCGTCGATGGCGAGGAAGTGGCGCAGTACTCGGCGGACGGCATCATCGTCAGCACGCCAACCGGGTCCACCGCGTATTCGATGTCGGCGGGCGGTCCGATCGTCGTGCCGACCGTCGACGCCATCGTCGTGACGGCCATCTGCCCGCACACGCTGGCCGTGCGACCGCTCGTCCTGCCCGCGACAGCGGTCGTCACGATCCAGCCCATCCCGCCGTGGACTGACGATGTGCTCGTCTCGTTTGACGGCCAGGTGGGCCAGCCGATTCAGCCTGGTGAGCGGCTGGAGGTGCGCCGGGCGGCCCGGCCCATTCATCTCATCCGCCTCGGCCCCGAGGGCTTCTTCAAGCGGCTGCGTAAGAAGCTGCATTGGGGAGACCTGAGTGATCGGACCCGTAAGTAAGGAGCAACGACGTGCTCACCGAGCTCCGTGTGCGTGATCTCGCCGTCATTGCCGATGTCACGCTGCCGTTCCAGCCCGGGCTCAATGTCCTGACCGGCGAAACGGGTGCCGGCAAGTCGATGGTGGTCGACGCGCTTGCGCTGCTGCTCGGCGAGCGCGCCTCCGCCGACATCGTGCGACCCGGCGCGGAGAAGACGATCGTCGAAGGCGCATTCGAGTTCGGGACGGCAGCGCATCGGCACCTGCTGTCCCCGTTCGCCGCATTGGGCGTGGAGCTCGAAGAGGGACGACTGGTCCTGAAGCGCGAAGTGCTGCGTGAAGGCAAATCCCGCGCGTGGGTCAACGGCTCGCCGGTAACGATCGGCGTGCTCAGCGAGATCGGCAGCCTGCTTGTGGACCTGCATGGCCAGCATGAGACCCAGTCGCTGCTCCGTCCCGACGCGCAACGCGACATGCTGGACGCCTACGCGGATGCCGATGTGGAGCGCGTCGCCGTGCGGGACGCGTATGCGCGGCTCAAGGAACTCGAGCAGCGCGAAGCCGAGCTCACGGATCGTCAGGCCGAGGTACGCAAGAAGGCCGATTACCTGCGCCACGTCCTCCAGGAGATCGAACGCGCCAAGCCGAAATTGGGCGAGGATGAGGCGCTCGAAGTCGAGGCGAAGCGATTGGCGCACGCCGAGGAGCTCGGCCGCCTCGCGCGCGAGCTGGAGGAAGCGGTCGACGCGGCCGGGCTCACCAAGGCGCAGAGGATCCTGGCGAGCCTGTTGCGCGTGGATCCCTCGCTCGGCAAGTGGCAGGAGCTGCTCGACGCGACGTTCACGAGCGCCGCCGAACTGGCCCGGGGGGCGCGGGCGTACGCGAGCGACATCGAAGCCGATCCGGAGCGTCTCACCGCGGTGGAGCAGCGGCGCGATCTGTTGTATCGACTGCAGCAGAAGCATGGGCCGTCCATTGCGGATGTGCTGGCTGCCCGGGACGGCGCTGCCCGCGAGCTGGAGCTGTTGGACACCGCTGATCTTGATCTCCGCACGATCGCGGCTGATCGCGAGAACGCAGCCGCAGAGTTCAAGCGTGCGACGGAAGCCCTCACCGCGAAACGCACGGCCGGCGCCAAGAAGCTGGCGCGTGCCGTCAACAAGTTGCTCCCGTCGCTGGGAATGGAGGGAGGGCGATTCTCCGCGGAGTTGTTACGACGCACGACGCACGACGCACGAGGAGCTGAAGAGGTCGTCTTCCAGGTAAAGCTCAACGAGGGCATGGATTCGCGCCCATTGTCGAGGGTTGCGTCCGGCGGTGAGCTGTCGCGCCTGATGTTGGCGCTGAAGGTGGTGCTTGCAACGCACGACGTCGTGCCGACGCTCGTGTTCGACGAAGTCGATCAGGGCATTGGCGGCGAGGTCGGCGGCCGGGTAGGCGAGGCCCTGATCGACGTATCGCGTGAGGGCCGGCAGGCGCTGGTCATCACTCACCTGCCGCAGATCGCCGTGTACGCCGATCAGCACCTGGTCGTGGCCAAGGGAAAGAAAGGTGGCCTGGCGACCAGTGATGTGGAGGTTGTGAAGGGCGAGTCGAGAGTAAAGGAGCTTGCGCGGATGCTGGGTGATGCGGACATGGCGACCGCGCGTCGCCATGCCGTCGAGCTGCTCAAAACGGCCAGCGCGACGTCCGCATCACAATCCGAAACACCGTCGCCACCGGCACCAACCCACCCGCCGCGCTGACGGTCTGCTCGAACGACAAGCTGCCTTCGACATCCGATCCCAGATAGGTCATCGCGACGCCCAGTCGCGTCCGGCGTACCCCGGTGCCGGCGTCCAGCACGCTCGCGCTCACCGGCGCGCCGAGTCGCGTCGCGACATCGATCGAGTCCTGTGTCGAGCGATAGCTGTAGTGATCGCGCCGCTGCGTCCAATAGCCCGCCGTGATGCCGACGCCGAAATGTTTGGCGAGCCGGAGCATCGGTGCGACATCGACGGCTGCGTAGTCGCCCGGGTCCCAGGCGAGCGTCGCGAGCGATGCGTGCGGCAGGAGCAGCGTGGACTGCGGCCCGACGCGGCGGGATCGCGTGCCCGGTTGTTGGCGGCCCAGTCGGACCATAGCGTTCAGCCACAGCCGGTCCAAGAGCGTGATTTCCTGCGCGACCTGAAGCTCGACGTCGGTCTGGTGGTCGCCCGTGGAAAGGTCGAACAGGTCGTTCGGTGAGTCCTGGTGTCCTGTCGGCAACCGCACCACCACCGCGGCGCTCAGCGCGTAGCCGTGGGTGTCCAGCAGCCGGTACTTCGCTTGCAGCTCGATGTCGCCGGCGAAGAAGCGCAGCCGGCGATTCGTGTTGACGATCGGATCGAACGCATACGTCGTGTCTTGCAATAGGGAGTCGAGCGCTCGGGCGGCACTGTCCGGCTTTTGCTGTCCCGTACTGTCGAGCGGGAACGTGGCGTGAGTGTTCACCCGCACGAGTGGCACGTAGACACCGACAGCCAGGCGGTTGGTCACGCCGTACTCGGCGGCGAGCGGTGTGACGCGCCGCTCCTCACGCACAAACACCCTGGCCGGGAGCGAACCGCCGAGGTGTTGTTCGTGGCCGCTGTCGGTGAACTCCCGCTCCCACGTCGTGATCACGGGCTCGAACGTGACGCGGAAAGTCCCGGCCCGCGGAGTGTCGGTGCGCGGGACCGCCTGGCCCCGGCTGATCCCAGGTGTTATCGCGAGGATCGCCAAGACCGCGAGGAGCAGCGTGCGGTGTGGTCGCATTAGCAGAACGGCACCCGGCTGATGCCGGATGCCGTTTCGCTTACCCGCAATGGAACGTGAGGTTCGCGTTCAGGGAATCGCGGGAATCGCTGTGCCGTACTTCGAATTGATCAGGATGCGCAGCGTGTCGGCGAGAAGGCGGTGGCTGCTGGAGCTCGGGTGCACACCGTCGAGTGAGAACGCCCGGCCGAAGGGCCGCCGCACGGCCACCGTGTCCCCTGCATTCCCTTGCGGGAAGTATGGGAAAGCACGCACTTGCGCCGTATCGGCCGAGAGCGCCGCGAACTTGGCGTTGGGATCAAGGTATGCCCAGCCGCGCGCGGTTGCCTGCGCCGAGATGTAAGCGTTATACGCGGTCATGGCGCCGATCAATTTGATCAACTCCTTGGGCACGATGATCGCGGCGACCGTATCGGCGCAATCGAGATTGCGCGATGCCCCCGCCTGTGCCGCGCCCAGTAATGCGGCTCCGTAGGGGAACGGCACCAGGATCGAGTCCCCCCGCGCGCCGGGGATGAGGGTGGCGATCGGAGCGCAGTTGTTGCTCACCGTGAACGTGGGCGGGAACGCGGCGCCAGGGACCAAGCCGTTCTTGATCGCCCAGTAGGTCGCCCCACGGCTGAAGAACGGAATCCCTGCGACGTTGGCGACGCCAATCAACACGGCTCCCTGCGGCCCTGCGGCTGCGATGGTGTCGAGCAGTGCGCCGTAGCGCGCCTGAAAATTGGCGACCGAGGTGATCTTCGTGCTGTCGCCGCCGTTCGTCGAGCTGGTTGCGGCTCCCAGCACGTCGTTATTCCCGATCCAAACCGTGACGAACGTCGGCTGCGCGCGCCGCAGCATCTGCACCTGGGTGAGGCCGCCGAGGATGAACTGCGTCAGGGTGTTCGCGTTGGATGCCGTGTCGAGATTGTTGTACAGATCGAGAACCTCGGCTCCGGGCACGGCCGTGTTGCTAATAAATGGCGGCGGGTCGGACGGAATGCGACGCAGATAGCACGACGTCGCCGTGCTGGGCGGGTAGCCGGTCGGTGTCAGGCGCGCTTGTGTAAAGACATTGGTGAACGGCGGGGGGCAGCCCGGGTTTGTGAGCGAGGGCACAAAGAACGGCGAGTGCATCGCGCGCGCGAGCAGCACGGCGTATGACCGTTGCTGCGTGCTGTCGTTGATCCCGGCCGATTGGAAGCCCGCGGTGATCGAGTTCCCCATCGAGACGTAACGATCGAACAACGGATCGACCGGGATGTTCGCGAACGGCCGGTTCAGCTTGTCGTTGTTGCACGCGGCGGCAGCCAGCAGGAGTCCGAGGACTGCGGCCGAGAATCGCTGGGTCCGAATCATGAGTCGCGGGTCCTCAGAAGGAGACGGAAACCCCGGCCCCGAACAGATGGGCCGAGAACTGGTAGAGACCGGTGTTGCCCTGGGCGATGTTCACCGTGCCCCGCCGGTCGGTTTGTCGAATGTACTGGTAGGCGAGGTCGGCGTGCCAATGCGGATTCAATGCAATGCCCGCGCCGATCGTGAACTCGTTGCGTGCGCCTTCGGGCAAGAGCGGCGTCACAAACTGCGCCGGGGACGCGCCGGTGTGATAGAGGTAACCGCCGCGCAGCTGCACCTTACTGTTGTACTGATACTCCGTCCCGAAGCGGAAGCCGTGGGTGTCCTTGTTCTGCGGGAGCAGCGTCAGGTCGGGCGTGCCCGCGTTGGCAAAATTGATGTTGATGTTGTTGAACCAGCCCCAGACGACGTACTGATAATCGGCCATGAACGTCCACTCGCTGTTCGCTTTGTACGCAAAGCCGATCGATCCCTGCGGGGGCATGATTATGGACGTGGAGACGCCGCCGTTCGCGAGCGGGCCGCCGCTCGCAAACTCGGGCGCGAGCACGGCATCGACCGGCGTCCCGGCGGGCAGCGGGCCCACCGCGACGGGCAACACCAAACCGGTCGAAACGGGCGTGAACGTCGCATCGCCGTCGTAGTTGATGGTCTTTCTGGTGAGCCAGTGCCCGCCGACGCTCAGCCGATCCGTGACCTGCCAAATACCGCCGAAGTTGACTGCGAATCCGGTTCCGTTGGCTTCGAGCACGCCGTCGGCGAAGTCCGTCCCCGTGGGCACGCCGAGCATGGCGAAGGTCGTCCCGAGGGGCAGACCGGCCGGTATGCGGAGGGCGTCGGGGATTAGTTGCGTCGACAGATCGGCACGCTGGCGCAGCTTGAGATGGCTCGTGATATAGGCGACGCCGATCCCGAATTTCAGCTTGGACGTGATCTGATAGCCGATCGTCGGCTGGATATAGATCGACCGCACGACCGTGTTATAGCCGAGGAACCGGCCCGAGAAGTTGTTGGCGTCCCACTTCGTTTCGAGTCCGTACGGCGCGTATAACCCGATGCCCCCCGTGAGCTTGGGGCTGAACGCGTGCGTGACGTAGACATTTGGAACGGGGATCAGAGGGTTCTTGAGATCGCTGCGGGTGCCGAGGAAGTCGTCGGTGAAGCCACCCTGTGCGCCGATCAGCGTGACACCGGCGCTGAGGTGGGTCCCGGACAGCCCGGCCAGTCCCGCGGGACTAAAGAAGAT
>JBKPDZ010000135.1:0-14276 GCA_046728135.1 Gemmatimonadota bacterium
GACGACGTTTCGCGTGCTCCGCTTCTTCTCGACGACCGGCGTCAATCCGGACGCGGTGCCGCGCGAGGTGCGCATCCGGCCCAAGCTCACCCCTCAAGAGGCCGAAGCCATCGCCCGCTTGCCCGAAATCCATTACGCGGCGATCTGGACCCAGCTGTTCGAGCGGTTCGAATACGGCGGTAACCACACCCGGATCCTCGGCGTCTTCGGCGCCGATGACCGGTTCATGGAGATTCTGGGAGGCGGCATCACCGCGGGCCGGTCGTTCACGGCGGCGGAACTGCGCGGCGGTGACCCCGTCGTCATCGTCGAACAACGGACCGTCGATCGACTGTTCGGCGCGATCAATCCGCTGGGCCGGGTCGTTCGCATCGGCGGGCATCCGTTCAAGATTCTCGGCGTGTGGCAGCGGCCCACCAACATTTTCGAGGTGCCGGGCACGCCCGAGATCGCGGGAATCATGCCGTTCGAGACCGCGCGCCGCAGCTTTTTCATCGACGAAGTCAACGGACTCATCATCCTGGTGAAGCCCAAGCCAGAGGTCACGGTGAGCCGCGCGATGGACGCCGCCACGTTAACGCTGCGCCGCCTCCGCCGGCTGCGCGCGGGCGAGCCGAACACCTTCGATTTACTCACGTCCGATCAAGTCCTGAGTATCTTCGACAGCCTGACCTTCGTCTTCTTCTTTGTCATGCTGGTCCTGTCCAGCATCGCGTTGATGGTGGGAGGCATTGGCGTCATGGCAATCATGATGGTGTCGGTCACGAGCCGCACCCGCGAGATCGGCCTGCGCAAGGCACTCGGCGCTACACGCCGCGCCATCCTCTGGCAGTTCCTGGTCGAGGCCGCCACGCTCACACTGCTCGGCGGCATCATCGGGATCCTCCTGGGCATCGGTGTCGGCGAGATCCTGAAGCGGTTACTCGCCTTCAGCACGACGGTGCCGGTGATCCCCGCCGCGATTGCGACCGCGGCATCCATCCTCGTCGGGCTGGTGTTCGGTATTGCGCCGGCGGCGCGGGCGGCGCGGCTCGATCCCGTTGAGGCTCTCCGCTATGAGTGATCAGGTCGATCTGCTCGCCATCGCAGCCCATCGCGACGACATCGAGCTCACCTGCGGCGGCACGCTGGCAAAGGCGGTGCGCGCGGGGCATCGCGTCGGCATCCTCGACCTGACGCAGGGCGAAATGGGGACGCGGGGGGATGCGGCAACGCGCGCCGCCGAGGCCGAGCGCGCGGCGAAGACACTCGGTGTGGCGCTGCGACTCAACGCCGAGATGCCGGATGCGCATTTAACAAACGATGAGGCGTCGCGAAAGAAAATCGTCGAGCTGATACGTCGAGCAAAACCTCGGGTCGTCATTCTGCCGTACTCCGTGGGACGGCACCCCGATCACCGCATCGCCGCGGAGCTGGGCCGCGATGCGTGTTATCTGGCTGGGCTCGCGAAGTATGCGCCGGGCAAAGGCGGCGAGGCGCACCGGCCGTACAAGCTGTTGTACGCGCTTGCTTATCGCGAAGACCCGGTGAAACCGACGTTCGTCGTCGATATCTCTGACGTCTTTGACGTGAAGATGGAAGCGATTCGCTGCTATGGGTCGCAGTTCACCGGCGCCAAGGCCGCCGGGGAGATCCACCCCACCGGGCAGGACCTGTACGAGCTGATCCGGGTGCAGTCCGCGCATTACGGCTCATTGATCAGGCGTCGCTACGGGGAGCCGTTCTACACGGCCGAGACTCTCGAGGTGGACGACGTGCTGCAGCTTGGCGTCCAGTCCATCTAGTTTGTAGATTGCGCGTTCCATGACCAAGCGCGTCACGTATCTCGACAACGCCGCGACGACCCCGGTGCGACCGGAGGTGCTGGAGGCCATGCTTCCCTACCTCGGGAAGGAAGCCTTCGGGAACCCCTCCTCGGCACACCGCTTCGGCCGGGCCGCGCGCGCCGGGATCGAAGAGGCCAAGCGCGCCGTTGCCACCGCCGTCGGCGCCGAGCCGAATCAAGTCGTGTTCACCTCGGGCGGCACGGAAGCGGACAACCTCGCCATCATCGGTGCGGCGCTCGCGGCGCGCGATCGCGGCGGCCCGTTTCGTGTCGCCGTCTCCGCGACGGAGCACAAGGCCGCGCTCGCCGCGGCGCACGCCGTCAAGCACCTCGGGGGTGAGGAAGTCATTCTCCCGGTGACCGCTTCCGGCCAGGTCGAGCGTGAGTCGCTCGACAAGGTCCTCGCGGACGGTATCGCGGTCGTGAGCGTGATGTGGGTGAACAACGAAGTCGGCACGGTGCAAGCCGTGGGGGAGCTCGCCAGTCGATGTTGCGACGCCGGCGTGCTGTTCCATTCCGACGCCGTCCAGGCGTTCGGCAAGGTTCCAGTGTCGCTCCACGCCGTCAACTGCACGTTCCTGACTATCTCCGGTCACAAGATCGGCGCTCCCAAGGGCGTGGGCGCGCTGATCGTGCGCGAGCGCAAGGCGGTCGAGGCAATCATCCACGGCGGCGGACAGCAATTCGGCATTCGTCCCGGGACCGAGAACGTCCCTGGCATCGTCGGCCTCGGCATGGCTGCTCGGCTCGCCGCAGAGGAGCAGCAGGGGCTCGCGACGAGACTGCGTGAGCTGCGCGACGAGCTGGAGCGCCGGCTGCTCGCAATCGTGCCGGACGCCGTGATCAACGGCTGGCAGGGCGAGCGCGCGCCGCACATCTCGAACGTCTCGATCCCGGGCACGGACAGCGAGGCGCTGCTGATGCATCTCGACCTCGCCGGCATCGCGTGCTCGTCGGGATCGGCCTGCAGTACGGGCGCGGTCGAGCCGTCGCACGTACTCACCGCCATGGGGGTGCCGCGCGAGCTCGGCGTGGCCGCACTGCGGTTCTCGTTCGGTAAGGAGAGCACGATGGAAGACGTGGAAGCGGTGACCGCCGCGCTGCCACGGATCGTCGAGAAGGTGCGGTCGCTGTCCACGGTTCTCCACCGATGAGAGTGCTGGTGGCCATGTCGGGCGGCGTCGACAGCTCCGTCGCCGCGGCGCTGCTCGTCGAGCAGGGTCACGACGTCATCGGCGCGACGATGAAGCTGTTCTGTTACGGCGACAGCGTGCCCGACCGTCCGTGTTGCTCGCTCGACTCGATCACCGACGCGAAGCTCGTCGCGCACAAGCTGGGCATCCCGCATTACGTGCTCAACCTCGAAGACCGCTTCGGTCACGACGTCATCGAAAACTTCGTGTCCGAGTATGCGCGGGGGCGGACACCGATTCCATGCGTCCGCTGTAACTCGTTCACCAAGTTCCGCGACTTCCTCTACCACGCGGACGCGCTCGACTGCGACGCGATTGCGACCGGCCATTATGCCGTCGCACGCGATGGCGCGTTGTACCGCGGCCGTGACCGGCAGAAGGATCAGTCCTACTTCCTGTGGGGCATCGATCGCGCGGTGGTACGCCGGATGCTGACGCCGGTCGGCGAGCTCACCAAGCCGCACACCCGGTCCATTGCACGGCGATTGGGACTGGTGACGGCCGACAAGCAGGAATCGGTGGAGATCTGTTTCGTGCCGGACGACGATTACGTCGCGGTACTCCAGCAACATCTGCCCGCCGATGCGCCCGCGCTCGTCCCGGGTCCGCTCGTGACCACCGGTGGCGAGGTCATCGGCGAGCACGACGGCTTCGCGCGCTACACCGTCGGCCAGCGCCGCGGCTTGCCCGGTGGATCGGGCGAGCCGCTCTACGTGGTCGCGATCCGGCCCGAGACACGCGAGGTCGTCGTCGGGCGCGGCACGGAGTTGTTCGGACACGAGCTGTCTCTCGCGGAGGTCAACTGGCTGGCGGAACCGCTGGCGCCGGGAGACGCCGTATGGGTGCAGTGCCGCTATCGCGCGCGTGCCGTTCCCGGCACGATTGCTGCGCAGGCGGACGGCCGCATCGCGCTCCGGCTGGCCGAGCCGGTTCGGGCGATCACACCAGGGCAGTCCGGCGTGCTGTACGATGCCGACGATCGACTGCTCGGCGGCGGTGTAATCGTCTAGCCTGGCTGGGCGTGCGGAGGGTCACAGCCCCTCCGGCCGCGGCGCCTGCAGAATTCGAGTTCGCCCCCACTCTTTTCGATTCGGAGGCCGTATGCGGTCGTTCCTGCGTCCCGCGCTCGCCGGGCTCACGCTGGCAGCCTTGACGGGCGCCTGTGGCAAGGAGTCCATCGCACCGAAATCACTCGCCGATCCCAACGCGACGAGTGCGCAGCTCGCCTCACTCGACACGATGTTCAACGCTGCCCCGCTCCGCAGCTTCTCGGCCCTTTCCGGATCGATTCAGCCGACGGCGCCTGCTCCATTGCCGGCGCTGGCCCTCGCCGCAGCGATCAATCCGCTGACGCAGTCGTCTGAGCTGGGGCCCTACGCGCGCCGCATCCTGGGCGCTCGCACCTTCGCCCGTCTCCTGCCACAGATGAGCGTGCGTGCGGTGGCGGCGCTGTTCCCGGCAGATGTGGTCGGCAAGACGTTCGAATGGGATTTCGCAACGGAGTCGTACCTCGCGACGGCGCGCACCGGCGCGCCGAGTACGGGGGTGCGCTTCATCCTGTATGCGATCGACCCGCTCACCGGGTATCCCGCGAATCCGCTCGTCGAAGTGGGCTACCTCGACCTGATTGACGAGACCGGCAGCGGCAGTCCCAAGCTGCACGTCCTCGTCGCCGGTGTCGGCGGCACGCCGGTATACGTCAATTACACGGTGACCCTCGCCAGCCAGGCGGCCACGTCGGTGCAGATCACGACCGCCGGCTACATCACGAACGGCGCGTCGTCGCCGGACTCGGTGCGTTTCAACGGCACCGTCACGGCGTCCGGCTCGCAGACAGGCGTGACCGTTACGGAAGACGTGTCGTTCGACGTCAATTCGCGTGATATCCATGTGCGGAATTGGCAGCGTGTCACGCTCACGCAGAGCAGCCTCAACCTGAAAATCTCGTTCCGCTTCGAGCATGGCGGCGAGGTCGTGACGCTCGAGGGAACGCTCGACGTCAATGAGACGGACGGCACAGTGAGCGGCACGATTACGTCGAAAGTGGACGGCGGCTTGTTTGCCACGTGCACGGTAAACGGCACATCGACCAGCTACACGCTCACCTGCACGGGCGCCGATCAGGATGGCCTCAATGCCGATGAGCAAGCGGCGCTGCACAATCTCGGCAACGCCGTCGAGAGTATCGGCACGATGTTCGAAGGTATCTTGGGCCCGGCGATCAACGTGCTCGGCGCCTAGCAACGAACGCATTACCCCGCCCCCTGCCCGGCTCTGGCCGGGCAGGGGGTTTTGCTTTATTACCTACGGGTGCTCTATCGGCTGCTCGCGAACGCCGTCGTCGCGTTTCATGCGGTCTTCATCGTCTTCGTGGTCTGTGGGGGATTCGCGGCCTGGCGCTGGCGCTGGGTGGCGGCCCTGCACATTCCGTGTGCGTTGTGGGGTATCCTCATCGAGTACCGTGGTGGGATTTGCCCGTTGACCCCGCTCGAGAACAGCTTGCGGGCACGGGCCGGCCAGCAAGGCTACAGCGGGGGTTTCGTCGAGCACTATCTCCTGCCCGCGATGTATCCCAGGGGATTGACGGCGGGGATACAGATCGTGCTTGGTACGTGCGTGCTCATCGTAAATATCTGCGCCTATACACTCCTGGTCCGTCGTCTGACTCGAGGCTCCTAATGGCCACTCGTCGCCACTTCCTGCGCTCGCTGTTCACCACCGGGGCCACGCTCCCGGCGCTCAAGAGCGACGCCCTGTCGCGCATCCTTCCCGCGGTCCGGCAGATCGACGGCCGGAGCGCGACCCAGGTCGCCGCAGACGAAGACTTCTGGCGTGAGATCCAGGCCGCGTTCGACATCGACCGCGGGATGATCAACCTGAACAACGGCGGCGTCGCACCCAGCCCGCGGGTCGTCAATGCCGCGTTCCAGCGCTACCTCGCGGTCTCGAATCAGGCCCCGGCGATCACGATGTGGGGGTGGATCGAGCCCGAGATCGAGGCGGTGCGCCGGCGCCTGGCGGCGAACTTTGGCTGCGATCCGGAGGAGATGGCGATCACGCGCAACGCCAGTGAGGCCCTCGAGATCGTGCAGCTCGGTCTGCCGCTGCAGCGCGGCGACGAGGTGCTGACGACCACGCAGGACTACCCGCGGATGATCACCACCTGGAAGCAGCGCGAGCGCCGCGACGGCATCGTCCTGAAGCAGATCCCGTTTCCCGTCCCGCCGCCGTCGCAGGAGGATCTGGCGCGGCGCATCGAGGCGGCGATCACGCCGCGCACGAAGGTCATCCATTTCTGTCACATCACGAACCTCACGGGCCAGATCTTCCCCGTAAAGCAGATCTGTCAGCTGGGCCGCTCACGCGGTATCGAAGTGATCGTGGATGGCGCGCACGCCTACGCGCATTTCCCGTTCACGCACGATGAGCTGGACTGCGACTACTACGGCACCAGCCTGCACAAATGGCTCACGGCGCCGATCGGCACCGGATTCCTCTATGTGCGGCGCTCCAAGATCGCCAAGATCTGGCCGATGATGCCCGCGCCGCCGGAGATGAACGAAAACATCCGCAAGTTCGAGGAGATCGGGACCCATCCAGCCGCGAACCACAACGCGATCGTGGAAGCGCTCGATTTTCTGGATGGCATCGGGCCGGAGCGGAAGGCGGCCCGGTTGCGTTTCCTGCGGGACCGGTGGGCGAAGCGACTCGAGCGCGTGCCCGGCGTGAAGCTCCTGACGCCCTACGATCCGGCCCAATCGTGCGGTCTCGCGTCGTTCACGCCCGCCCAGCTCGACGTGGGAAAACTCACCGCGTTCCTGTTCGACCGGCACCGCATCATCGTCACGCCGATCGCCCATCCGGAGTTCAACTGCCTGCGGATCACGCCGAACGTCTACACGACGCTGGCAGAGATCGATCGGTTCGCGGACGTCATGGAGGACGTGCTCCGCAAGGGACTGCCCACATCCTAGTCATTGCTGGGGCAGCAGCGCTACGATGCGGAGCGGCCCGCCACTGCCGCCCTTGATCTTCATCGGCAGCGCGATGACGTACGCACCCGTTATCGGCAGTTGATCCAGGTTCGCGACGTTCTCGAACGCCGGGATGTTCGATGCGAACAAGCGGCGATGGACCTGGTATGCCTTGGACTGCCCATAATCGATGCTCGGCGTGTCGATCCCCACGGCTTTGACTCTCCGCCGCACGAGCACGCGTGCGGCGTCGAGGTCGAGTCCGGGGAAATGCAGTTGCGCGACCCCCGCCGTGCCGGTCTTCGTCGTGCCGAGGTAACGCGTACGATCGGGCCAGCGGCTGCCCCACCCGGTTCGGATCAGCACAATCGCGTCCTGCGGGATTTCGCCGTTCTTCGCCTCCCACGCCATGATGTCGGACTGGTGGACACGATAGTCGGCGCTCGAGTCGGCCTGTCGCCGGAAATCGAGGACCACCGCAAAACCCATCAGCTGGCTGAGCGGAATCTGGTCGGTCGTGCGTTTCTTTTCGACGAAATGGGCCGGGGCGTCGAGATGCGTCCCGCCATGCTCAGCGGCCGCGAAGTTATTGGCTGCGTAGTAGTACCCGCCGGCCGTGCGCTGCGCCGATACGACCGTCAGGCGAAACGGTTGCGCCGTCGGCCAGTAGATGGTAGTGGAATCGAAGTCGTACGTGAGATCCACCCACTTACTTTCGGAGAGACGACTCGCGAGGGACGGGCTGCGACAGGCAGTCGATAAGACCAGCACCGCGACAATCGAAAGACGGCGCATGTGATCTCCGGAGGACCGAGTTGGGTTGCAAGTGTACGCCGGTTCATTAAAGTTGCCAGCCATGAAATCCATCCTTTGGGTCGTTCCGATCTGTTTGATCACGGCCTGCGGCAGCTCCGACAAGTCGAGCCAGACCGTGAACCGCGACACGCTGACTCAGCGTCAGAAGGACAGTATCCTCGCGAACTCGAAGATTCCGGGGGCTCGCGCTGTCGGCAGCGCGATGCGCGCCGCCGATTCGACCAGTGCGCGGGTGCTACGCACCGATACAGTAGCAAGAGATACGACAGAGTTCTAATGCGTGCGGTGATCGGCGCCGTGGGGTTCGTGGCCCTGGCCTGCGGTCCATCCAACCCCTGCTCCGGGCATCAGTTCGACCGCCTGCGGCGCTACTCCGTTCCCTACGCCGGCCGTTGGGTGGTCGCCCGTGGCGACACGCTGACGTTTCCGGACGCTCCCCAAATGAGCGATCGCTTCCGGCTCGGTGAGATCTTCCTCGATACGGCGACGGTGGTCGTCGCTCGGGATTGCGTGTTTCGCGGACGGATGACGTTTCGTGCGCCGCGCGCCGATACGCTGGCTGTCAGCTGGTTCGGCCAGCCAGAGCAAGCGATCGTCAGTGGTTGGCCCGCCGACCTGGGCCCCTTCGCGGGGGTGTCGCTGGCTCTGTCGGGACCGGGAGGCGATTCTGCCAGCGGTGCTATTCTGATCGACTCCAAGCTCGGCGTGCAGGCCCGTCCCGGCATGACGGCACGGTTCGTCGCAGGCCGTGCGCAGCGGTTATCTTCCCACCCATGAGAGGCATCCTCGTACGACTGCTGATCACCGCCCTGGGACTGTGGGTCGCCGAACAGCTGCTTCCGGGCATCGTGATCGTCGGCACTGGTGCGTTGATCGTCTCCGCGCTCGTGCTGGGGTTTGTGAATGCGCTCATCCGGCCGATCATATTCATCCTCACGCTGCCGCTAACCGTCATGACGTTGGGGCTGTTCATTTTCATTGTGAACGGCATCTCGTTGGCGCTGGTCGCCTGGCTGGTTCCCGGCTTCCACGTCGCGGGCCTCTGGTCGGCAACGTTGGGTGCGATCATCGTGAGCCTGACGAGCTGGGTCGCGTCGCATTTCGTGGGTGGCTCGGGACGGATCGAGCGCATGCGACGCGTGGAGGTCACCGGCCGCCGTATCGATGGATAGGGCGTTCGCGCTCGCATGATCGACGTCGCAACCCCCGCCCTGCTGCTGTATCCCGACGTGATGGAGCGCAATCTCGAGCATATGGCAGAACGAGCTCGGCGTCTCGGCGTCTCACTCCGGCCGCACATCAAGACGCATAAGTGTCTGGAGCTGGGTCGCCGCCAGCAGGCGCATGGGGCGAAGGGCATCACCGTCTCCACGCTGTTCGAAGCACAGGCGTTCGCGCGCGATGGATTCGGCGATCTGACATGGGCCTTCCCGCTCGACCCGACGCACATCCCGCACGTGCATCGCATCGCCGCGGAGGGCGTCACGCTGCGCGTGATTCTCGACGATCTCGACACGGCAAAGGCGATGGCGGGCAGCGGGTTGCACGTCTGGCTCAAGGTGGATTGCGGCTATCACCGCGCCGGCGTCGATCCCTCGTCGCGCTACGCGCTCGACGTGGCACGTGAATTGGGAGCGGAGCGCGGCCTCAGCTTCGACGGGATTCTCAGCCACTCGGGCCACGCCTATCGCACGCGCAACAAGGAGGAAGCGGCACAGGTCGCCGAGCAGGAACGGCAGGTGATGACGTGGTTCGCGGACCTGCTTCGCAAGGACGGCCTCCCCGTACGCGGGGTGAGTGTGGGCTCGACCCCCGCGATGGCGGCCGCAAAAAGCTTGACCGGCGTCACAGAAGCCCGGCCGGGCAATTACATCTTCTATGATCGAACCATGGTCCTGATTGGATGTTGCGAGCCACAGGACGTCGCGGTCTCCGTGCTGGCCACCGTCGTGTCGCACCAGCCCGGCGCGGCCCATTTCGTCGTCGACGCCGGGGCGCTCTCGCTCTCGAAGGATTTAGGGCCCGCGCACCTGGGTCTCGAGGCGGGGTTCGGCGCGGTGAAGGGCCATCCCGAGCTCGCGGTGGCGTCCGTGTCGCAGGAGCATGGTCTGATTCGCGCGGCGGCGCCGGCGGCGATCGAAGGGAAGTTCAAGGTCGGGCAACAGGTCGAAATCATTCCCAACCATTCCTGCCTGACCGAGGCGCATTTCGACGAATACGTCGTGATTGAAGGAGGTCGCGTTATGGACCGCTGGCACATCGAGCGTGGCCGATGAAGCTCCAACTCCGGCATTTTTTCATCGCGCTCTTACCGCTGATCTTTGCGCTGGCGGGCAGCTGGGGATTCGCCTTCTCTGTAGATCACTGCGGCCGATTGGTCGGACCGATCTTCGCCCCGAAATGCCACTGGATTCAGCTCGAGTATCAACTGAAATTCCAAACCGCGGGTACGTTATTCGGCTGCCTGCTGGCCGCCGTGTTGGGCGCATCGTTGGAGCGCCGCAGTCGACGCAAAGCCGCAGCACAAGCCGTGAACGTCAACTAGAGGAGGACAGTCGTGAAATCTTCACTCACGCTGATCATGATGGTCTGTGGCATCGGAACTCTCGCTGCCCAGGATACCACCGCTCACCCCGCTCCGGCGGCAGCCCCGGCCGCGGCAGCGCCTGCGGCGGCCGCGCCGGCGAGCAACGCCAATGTTGAAGCCGTACTGGCTCGCTCGGTGGTCGATCGCGCACCCCAGGATACCGGCACGGCGTTCCCCGACAGCGTCGGCACGCTCGTGCTGTGGATGCGGGTGACGGGCGGGAACGGCCAGACGCTGCACCATGTCTGGTTCCACGGCGCCGATCAGGTCGGCGACGTCACGCTCGCGGTTGGCGGATCGCCGTGGCGCACGTGGAGCCGCAAGACGATCCCCGCCGACGCCAAGGGAGCATGGCACGTCGAGATTCGCGATGCGGCTGGGACAGTTCTGAAGCGAATCGATTTCACGGTGGGGCAATAATAGACGAGGACATGCAAAAGCTAGACGCACAGACGTCTAGTTTTTGCATGTCCTCGTTTTGCACTGTTATTCTAGCGCATGGATCTCGTCGAACAGATCGTCGCCGACCTCGAGGTCGAGCCGGGGCAGGCCGAGAAGGGCTGAGCGACTACAGCCGAAAAGCTAAAGGCGGAAGACCCAGCGCGTCAGCAGGACCCCAAGCGCGAGCAGCGCGAGCGCGAGGGCAAGCACGCCAGAGATTACGAGCACAACGAACCACCGGTCGGCGTGTCGTGCGAGCGTGGGTGCGGCCAGGTGGCGTTCCAGCAGCGCCACGTTCCGGAGATTCGCTTTCCAGGCGAAGTCGAAGATATCTCCGAGTACTGGAATCGCGCCGAGCCCCGCGTCGATCGCGATGTTGCCGGCGATCCGCAGCACCGTGGCGCGCGAGGCACCCAAACGGACCGCTTCGACCAGCAACCACCCAGCGAGGATGGCGCCGGCTGCATCGCCCAGGCCAGGGACGAGGCCGAGGATGGGGTCGAGCCCGAAGCGCAGCGAGGTGCCGGGAACGGGGATCCCAGCATCAAGCCAAATGGCGTACCGCCGGAGGCGCGCGACGTTCGGCGTGCGCAATCCCTCACGCCGCTGCGGGACCCGGCTGCTGCTGCTCGGCGAGCAGCGCTCGCGCGGCCTCCGGCTCGAGCGGCTTCGCGAACAGGAACCCCTGCCCCAGCGAGCATCCGAACGCGATGAGGCGCTCGCGCTGGGCCGCCGTCTCGACTCCCTCCGCGATCACAATCAGGCCGAGGTGCTCCGCGAGGTCAACGATCGATCGCACAATCTCCAGGTCGGTACGGCGCGCACCCATGCGGTGCACGAAGGTCCGGTCGACCTTGATGCCCTGCAAGGGCAAGCGCGGCAGATCGCTCAGCGACGAGTAGCCAGAGCCGAAATCGTCCATGTGCAGCGGGATGCCCAACTCCTGCAGCCGCTGCAAGAGGGCAATCGACGAATCGACGTTCTCCATGAGCACGCTCTCGGCGACCTCGAGGCTCAGACAGGTGGGCGCGAGTGCGGCATCCTGGAGGGCCGCCCGCACGTCGTCCACGATGTGCGGATCCGCCAGCTGTTTTGCTGAGAGGTTGACGCTGATCCGCACGGGGCCCGCGCCGGGGATTCCATTCTGCCAGCTCCGCGCGTAGCGGCAGGCTTCCCGCAGGACCCACGTCCCGATGGGGATGATGAGGCCGGTCTGCTCCGCCAAGGGCAGGAATTCGTTCGGCAAAACGACCCGGCGCTTTCCGTTGTGCCAGCGCAGCAGTGCCTCGAACGCGTGCACTCGCCCGGTCTCGATCTCCACGATGGGTTGGAAGACGAGGCGGAACTCCTGGCGGCCGAGTGCCTCCCGCAGATCGGCCTCCATGCCTGAACGCGCATGGGCCCAGTTCCGCATCTCGACATCGAAGACCTGGAAGCGCGCGCGCCCCTGCTCCTTGGCGCGGTACATGGCGAGGTCCGCATCGCGCAGCAGGTCTTGAGCCTGCTCGTAGTGAGGCTCGCTCAACACGACGCCAATGCTCGCGCTGGCACGCACGTCGCGCCCTTCCAGCAAGAACGGTGCGGCCAAGCTGTCGAGGACACGCCGCGCCACCTGCTCGACCTGGGGAAGACCCGCCACGTCTTCGAGCAGCAGCGTGAACTCATCACCTGCAAGCCGTGCCACGACGTCGCCGGGTCGCACGCTCGCCTGCAGCCGCTTGGCGATTTCCACAAGGAGACGATCGCCGGCGGCGTGCCCGAGGTGGTCGTTCACCGCCTTGAAGTGGTCGCAGTCGAGGAACAGGACACCGAAGCGATAATCAGAGTCCCTGCGCGTGCGCGCGAGCGCCTGCGACAGCCGCTCGATGAAGGAGGCGCGGTTCGGCAAGTCGGTGACGGCATCGCGCAGCGCCCCACGGAGCAGCTCCCGCTCGGCTTGCCGGCGGTAGGTGATATCGCGGGTGATCGTCGTGGCACCAGCAGGTCGACCGTCTGCGTCGAGAATCGGTGAGATGCTGATCGACACCTCCACACGCGTGCCGTCCTTTCGCATGCGCGTGGTCTCGTAGTGCGCAATGTGCTCGCCGCGACGCAAGCTTTCGAAGACGGCGATCAGCTCGTCCCGGTGGTCCGGTGGAACGACCAGCGTGATCGGCTTCCCGATCGCCTCCTCGGCCGTGTAGCCGTAGACGCGCGTCGCGGCCGGGTTCCATGTCGTGATCACTCCGTCGAGGGTCTTACTGACGATGGCATCGTCGGCTGATTCCACCATGGCCTTGAAGTAGGCGATGGCGGACTCGGCGCGCTTGACCTCCGTGATGTCGCGTGTGACGCAGCGGGCATGCACGAACTGCCCGTGCTCCAACCGAGCGTTCGCGCTGAGCAGAACGTAGCGGATCGATCCATCGCGGTGCCGCAGCCGCGTCTCGACATTGCGGACGGTCTTTCCCGCGCGCAGACGCCCCAGGACATCCTCGACGATCTGCGGGTCGACGTGGAACTGGCGCACGTCGCGACCGACATATTCGTCGCGTGCACAGCCCACGAGGTCCAGCTCGGCGGGGTTGGCCCGCAGGATCGTGCCGTCCGGCGCCAGCCAGCACAGACCCACCGTCGCGTTTTCAAAGAAGTCCTCGAGATCCGACTGGCTCTGCTGCGCTTCGGGGAGTGCCCGCGCGCGATCGCTCACGTTTACCGCCACGCCGACAACACCCACAATGGCGCCCGCCTTGTTTCGGAGCGGCTCCACGTGCGCATCGTAGCTGCGGCCCTCGTGCCGAATCTGGTAGGAGACCGACTCCCCCGCGAGCGCCCGCCGATGCGCATTGACCGAGTCGACGCTCACGGCTTGCTTGGAGAACAGCTGGAGGAGAGAGGCACCAACGACCCGCTCCGGTAAGATATCCGCCGACTGAGCGCCCGCGCCGGACCTGGCCGTGATCCGCAGCCCGACATTGGTGGTCCAGAGAATCGCAGGGACCTGTTCGACCGTGAGGGCGAGACGCGCCAAGCTTTCCACGTCGCGCGAGGGCGTTGCCTGCCGGTCCGAGTCGCCGAGCAGCCCGATGCACACGCCGGCCAGCTCGAGTGCCATCCGCTCTCGCCCCCGCCGCTCAATACCTGATGGAGGGGGTCGGGGCAACTCACGGCGGACCCGCGCGATGCACCAGCGCTGTTCCTCCAGGCGGCTCGCGACCCAGCGACACGGCGGCGGGCGCGCTCCGGGCAACTCCCCCAGCCTGCGCAGCGCTGCCTCCAGCTCGCCGGCGAGAGGGGCGACGTCCTCGGAGCTCGAAGCAAGGAGATGCAGTCGACCGCGTGCGTCGGCCTCCCACACGCCCACGGCTTTTCCCCCGAGGGTGACGGCGGCTCGGCGCAGGACCTCTTGCCACAGCGGCTCTGGTCCCCGCGAGCGCGTAGCGGTCATGGAATCGCGGAAG
>JBKPDZ010000136.1:0-16493 GCA_046728135.1 Gemmatimonadota bacterium
CGCCTCTTCGGCCGTCACGAGGTTACGCAGATCCGACTTCATCGATGCGAGATACGCCTTCTCCTTCGTATTCGCGAACTTCGGAATCGCGATCGCGGCCAGAATGCCGATGATCACGACCACGATCAGAAGCTCGATCAGTGTGAAACCCTTGCGGTTCATCTGAACAACCTCCCTGTAAGGACCTAGCTGTAAGGATCTAAGACATGGGCGACACAGGTATTTCGAGCGTCCAACAAGCACGAATCGTGCCCTAACGAGCTAATCCGTTGGAACTTGAGATGCGGCGGGAATTTACGCTGATCGTCGGGCTTTGCTGACGCCCCAAAACCATCGGTAAACTCAGGTTTTTTGCAACTGGCCCCGCCGGACGCAAGAAACGCGTAAGTCATTGTTGAAACATGTGATACCAGCTCTGCTCGCCAGCGAACCGCTTGGCCGCCGAGTCGGCCAGAGCGGCCGCCTGCGCACGATGACCGCGCGCGAGCTCAAGCACAAACTGGGCGCGCAACGTCATCCGTTCACCCGGGCGCGACCGTTGTCCTCGCTCAATGAGTGGCACGGCCGACGCGGTATCCCCGATGCCGATCAGAAAGATCGCGTACGCGTCGTAGAGATACGGATCCCGTGAAAACAGCGAGTCCGCGATCCGATATTCGCGGCGCGCTCCGGCGGTATCACCGATCCCGGCGAGGACGGCGGCCGCGGAGGCGTGGCCGCGATACGATTCTGGATGATCGCGGAGCAGCGTGAGCACCTGCGATCGATTGTCGCGCCAGGCGGGCAGTCGCGCGAACGAGCGACTCCCACACGCGATCACGAGGAGACCAGCAGCGGCGGCAGCGGGCCGAAAGCGACGCCGCCTGATCAGCGCCTCAATCATCCAGCCCACGAGCGCGCCCGGCAGCGCCGCGGCCAGATAGAGATTGCGCTCGGCCAGAACGACGCCGGAGGCGAACAAGATGTTCGCCGTCGGGAGGTAGGACAGCGCGGCGAGTCCTGCAGCAAATGCAATCGCCGGTGCGCGGCGCCGACACCAGAAGGCGAGCGCGGGAACAACCACCACGGCGCACAACCCCAGCAACGCTTCCACTGACAGCGATGCACGCACGGGCAAAACCTGCGGTCCGTAGTCGCTCGAAAGCGACGCCGGCCACAGCAGCAGCGCCGTTGCCCGCAGCACGGCCGGCAGCGCCATCGTGAGCCGTCCCCATTCTCCCGTTCCATACAATGCGACTGCAGCATCATTCTCCCCCACCCAGCCGATGGCAAACCAGGCGACCAGGTATCCGAGCGTGACCAGCGCCAGCGCCATCCAGAACGCGACAGGATAGGGTCGGTCGTCCGACGTTTGGAGCCATTTATCCAGCAGTATGATGACACCGGCAATGACACCATGCTCCTTGCTGAACATCGCAAGTCCCGCGCAGGCGACCGCAAGCGCCCAGCGGCGCCGCCGCGCCGCGACGACTGCCCCGAGAATCCCCACCGCCGCGAGCAGCTCGGCGCGGCCGACCAGATTGGCGACCGCCTCGACGTGCACCGGATGCCAGGCGAAGATCAACCCCGCCCCGGCGGCGGCGATGGGTGGCAGCCACCGCGCGATCACGACGACGAACAGCACGGCCGCGAGACCGTGCCACAGTGCGTTCATGAAGTGGAACCAGCCCGGCCGCCCGCCGGAGATCGTCCAGTCGAGCGCGTAACTGAGAATCGTGACGGGACGGTACAGCCCGGCGCCGGTTTCGCGCGGCCAGTAGGGCGCGTCGAAAGCCTCGATCGCAGCG
This sequence comes from Gemmatimonadota bacterium, assembly GCA_046728135.1. GTDB lineage: Bacteria > Gemmatimonadota > Gemmatimonadetes > Gemmatimonadales > GWC2-71-9 > 20CM-2-65-7. Next base: position 1,788 of record JBKPDZ010000136.1, read on the forward strand.
CCCAGCGAGTGGGCACCCGGATTCAACACGATGGCCGCCCGGTCGTCCTGCACGAAACCGTAGCCGACGGTTGGCAGGTACAAGACCACCGCGGCGAGGAAGACGAGCAGTAGCTCGCGTTTCATGGCATGCGCCTGAGCAGCGAGTCCGCAACCGCGGAATCGCCCCGCGAGCGTGCCGCAAGCGCCTGCGTCCGATAGGAGCCCGCGCAGCGATAACACAGCCGCTCGGCGCGTACCAACATCGAATCGGCGAGGTGCGAATTGCCCAGCGTGAGCGCCGCGTCGGCGCCCGCAATGAACAGCGTCGGATCGCGGTCATAGACGCGGGTGGCCTCACGCAGCGCCGCCAGCGCGCGTTCCGGTTGCCGGTGGCTCTGATAGATCGCGGCCATGCGGGCGGGCCCTCGATACGAATTGGGCGAGTCTTCGAGGATGCTCGCCGTCACGGCGAAGTCGTCATGCCACACCGGCGTGCGCAACGCCGACCGAATCCCACCAGCCACCACGAGCAGCGCGAGCGCGACGCCGAACCGCCGGGCGGGCAGGCGCGCAAGCGCGGCGCCCGCGGCAAGCGCCAGGCCGGCCGAGGGGAGATACAGCGTTCGCTCGGCGAGCAGCACGCCCGTCGAAAACAGGAGGTTGGAAACGGGAAGAAACGCGATCGCAATCCACGCCAATCCGTATGCCTCTACGTTTCGGCGTAGCCGCCACGCCATTAGCAGCAACCAAGCCCACACGGCGAGGCATGTCAGCCCGAGGATGAACCGGCCGTCCAGCAGCGACCGCACAATGGTGCGCTCGGCCGGTGAGTAGTCCACGCGCAGCTTCAGCGGAAAGACGAGCAGGCGGAGCACATCACTCAGCGCCGCCAGCGACGTCAATCGTCGTGCGACCGCGCTCTCGCCGAGGAACACGGGCGCCGTCGCGTGCAAACGAGCGTACGGATGGAGAACGATGCCGCGAACCGCGAGGTAAGCGCCGGCGATCACCAGCCAGCTCAGAAGAAATGCGGCCATCCGCTCCCGAGGCGGGCGGGGAGCCGGTTGGATAATCCAGGCCGCGACTATCAGTGCGGGCGCGACGGCCGCGTTCTCCTTGCTCAGCAATCCCAGCAGGAGTGCTGCCGCGCTCCCCCACACATTTTGCCGCACGACGGCGGCGTACACGGCGAGACAGACACCGGCCGCAGCCATCAATTCGCCGAGACCGATGACGTTGGCGACTGCTTCCACGTGCGCAGGATGCACCGCGAACAGCAATCCCGCCGCGAGCGCCGTCCTCACCCCCTGTCCCCCTCTCCCTTCGGGAGAGGGGGGACCGAAATGGAGGGCAAGTGCGGCGACGATTACCGCCACGCCCGCATGCCAGAGCAGGTTGGCCGCATGAAACACCGCCGGCGACCCTCGTGCCAGAACCCAGTCCACGGCGAAGCTGGCGAGTGGGAGCGGACGATACATCTGCCCGCCCAGATCGGGCGGCCAGTAGGGCGCGGCGAACGCGCGCCATGCGCCCGCGAGCGAATGCACGAGCGGATTCCAGACGATGATATAGAGATCGTCCAGGGCGAACCGATTCCACAGGGCGGGCACGTATGGCACGAGGGCGCAGGCCGCGACCGCCAGGTATACCCGGCGATCCTTACTGTCCACGGTTGACGGCAAAGAGCCAGCGGCCATCGGACCAGCGATAGATGGCGGTGAGCCACGAGGGGTAGGCGCCGAGCAGGCTGCGCAGCTCGATGGCGGACGGGGACGTCGCGCTGGCCAGCAACACATGCGTGACACCCATGCGCTCGAGATAGGCGCGATGCTCGGCCGGCGTGGGGCGAATCAAGTCGCGACCGCGATAGCTCTCGAGATAAAGCGGGACGGCACGACGGCGCGTATAGAGCCAGACGAGCGCTTCGTCGTCGGTCGCGACAACAGCGGTATCGGGAAGGTTCTGAACGACGGGCAGCAGCTCGGCGAAGTTCGCTGAAATAGCGCGCGCCTGACTGTCCCACCATCGCCCCTTGAAGCCTTGAAACTCGTACCGGAGGTACCCCCCCGCGACCAGCGCGACCAGCGCGACCAGCAAGCCGACCGGTATGCGGGCGCGGAGGGAGGAGGGAGAGGGGGAGGGGGAGGGGGAGGACCAACGTCGCCAGAGTTCTGCGGCTCCCGCCGCCCAGGTCAGTGCAAGCCAGGGCAGGATGACCCAGATGAATCGATCCGGTGGATACGGCCAAATGGCCAGGATGATGAGATAGAAGATCAGGGAGGCACCGATCGCCGAGCGCCGCGAGACCAGAAACAGGCCGTAGAGCCCCACGCCCAGGGCAGCTGTGGCGAGGAAGATGTACAACGGTCGAATGGTGATCCAGCCGAACGCCAATATCTCGAGTGGGCGCGAGAGGTCGCGGATATTGCCACTCACCGCGGAGAAGCCCGCTTCCCGGAGCGGCGCACCGTAAGTGCCATACACGAGCGCCAACGCTGGGTCAATCCGGCCGGCATGCGTCGCGACCCAGATGCCCCAGGCCAAGAGGGCGATAACCGGAGGGACCAACAGGGCGCCCCAGGCTCGCAACGGTAAGCGCCGGGCGAGCAGGGAAGAGACGGCGCCGAGCACGACGGCAATGCCGATCGAGCGCGTCAGCAAAGCCAACGCAGCCACACCTCCGGCCATCCACCGTGACCGCCCGTTTTGCTCTCTCGGAAACGAATCAACCAGGACGATCACGATGGCGAGCAAGACGCCGAACAGCGGCTCGGCGAAAAGCACGGTCTGCGTGGCGAGGACTGGGATGGCAATCGCGGCGGCAGTAACAATCGCCGGCGCTACCCACCGCGGCAGGCTCGAGCCAAGCAGCTCAGATCGGCTGGCGTGCCATGCGATGAGGCCCGCCGCCGCGGCGGCCAGCAGCGCATTCAGGATTTTCGCGGTCAGTGCCGCGGCGGGAACAGACAGGAGCCCGAAGAAGGGGGCCAGCACCACCGGATAGAAGGGCGGGAAATGCACGCCCCCCGGCATCCCGGGAAGGTTAGGATGCACATAGCCGTGGCCGCTCGCGAGCGACGTCGCGAGGCCGGCGTACAACCCGTCGTCATAGAACACACCGACGAGCGCCTGATTCAACGCTAGAATCCCGACCGCCAGCGTAACGGCGGCGGTGACCAACCCCGCCTTTACTTCTCTGGTAAGCGCCACGCGTCGGCGTTACGCGGGACAACCAGGTTGTAGCGCAGGATGTGGAACAGGGCCGCGAGACCGTCGCGCCACGTGATCTTCTTTCCCTCCGCGTAGGTGCGACCGCTGTACGAGATGGGTATCTCCCAGATTCGCGCGCGGGCCTGCGCCAGTCGCGCCGTGATCTCGACTTCAAATCCGAAGCGATTGGACGACAAGGGCAGCTTCTTCAGCAGATCGGCGCGCACGAGCTTGTAGCAGGTCTCGAGGTCCGTGAGGTTGAGATTGGTGAACATGTTCGACAGCAGCGTGACGATGCGGTTGCCGACGAAGTGCCAGAAGTAGAGCACGCGACGCGGCCCACCTTGAAACCGCGACCCGTAGACGGCGTCTGCTTGGCGGCCCCGGATGGGGAGTAACAGGTTGGGCAGGTCCGCCGGGTCGTACTCGAGGTCGGCGTCTTGCACCACGACCACGTCGCCGGTTGCGACAGCGATGCCGCTACGGATCGCGGCGCCTTTGCCCCGGTTCTTGTCATGGTGGATCACCCGGTCGACGATACCTTGCTCAGCCGCAGCGTCGAGCGCTTCGCGCGTGCCATCCGTCGACGCGTCGTTCACGGCGATGACCTCGAGCCGCAACGGGACCGCGCGGACGCGGCGCAGCGCCACATCCACCGTGGCGGCCTCGTTGTAGGCCGGCACGATCACTGACAACAGCAGATTGGGCGAGCGACGTTCTTCCCGCATCACGGCGCTTGTCCGATGGCGATGAGCGATTGGCCGACGCGCCACGGCAGCAGCCGCTCGAACCGGAACAGCGGAACCAGGGCGTCGTACAGCTTGAGCGAACCGGTCGGAATCATTGCGCGGCGCAGGACGCGCCCAGCGAACCACCACCCGGGCACCCCTGCGAGGTTGAAGTACTCGACATGCGCCACCGTGTAGCCGCTGGCGCGGAGCAGCTCCGCAAGCGCAGCGCGTTCATAGCGGCGGTGATGGCCCAGGGACCGGTCCAGCGTGCCATAGAGCGCGGGAAGGGCGGGCACCAGGAGGACGAGCCGGCCATCGCGCGCGAGCAGTCCACGCATCGCCACCAGTGAGCCGATGTCGTCCTGCACATGCTCGAGGACATTGAGACAGATGATCGTGTCAAAGTGCTGCCCGGCAAGCACCCCGTGGTCATCGGGCAAGTACAGCCGTTCGATTTCCACGTTGGCGTGTCGTGCGAAGCGCGCGCGCAGCCGGTCGAGATACTCCTGTCGCGTGTCGGTGAGCACCAGCCGTTCGCGGTCGACGAGGTACGCGGACAGGTTGCCGATGCCTGACCCGATCTCGAGCACGCGCTGTCCCACCCAGCGACGGAGGCGATCGAACATCCAGCGGTTGTAGCGCGTGGCACCGGAGAGTTGCTCCAGCGTCTCCACGCCAACCGGATCACTCGGCCGGAGAACGGGAGCCTGGGGGGGCTGGTGGCGACGTAGGTTCAGAATCGGACTTCTTCTCGCTGCCGTCGTAGCGACTCAGTTTCCGGTACAACGTGGACGGGTCGATTCCCAGGACCTCTGCGGCGCGAGTTTTGTTTCCCCCTTCGCTCTGCAGGACCCAGGTGATGTAGGCCTGCTCGATCACATCGAGTGACGGGTTCTTGTGCAACCGCTCGGCGACGAGCGGCTCGGCCTTGCGCTCGCTGATCCGGTCCGGGATCGCGGCGCGCGGGATCACGTCGCCTTTCGTCAGGGTCACGGCGCGTTCGAGCGCGTTCTCGAGCTCGCGGACATTGCCCGGCCAGTCGTACGCCATGATCACTTCTTCCGCCTCGGGCGAGAGCGTTTTCGCCGTCTCGCCGCGCTCACCCGCGATGTGCGCCAGGAATTCCTTGACGAAGATCGGAATGTCGTCGCGCCGATCGCGCAGCGGGGGCAGATGGATGTTGATCACGTTCAGCCGGTAATAGAGGTCGGTGCGGAAGCGCCCGCGCTTGATGTCCTCTTCGAGGTCGCGATTGGTCGCCGCGACCACCCGCACATCCACCGGAATCGCCTCGGTACCGCCGACGGGTATCGCCTCGCGCTCCTGCAGCACGCGCAACAGCTTGACCTGCGTGGCCGGCGACATCTCGCCGATCTCATCGAGGAAGAACGTCCCGCCGCGGGCGGCGGCGAAGAGCCCCTGCTTGTCCCGTACAGCGCCCGTGAACGATCCCTTCACATGGCCGAACAGCTCCGACTCGAGCAGGCTTTCCGGGAGCGCCCCACAGTTCAGCGAGAGGAACGGGCCCTCGACGCGCACCGAGAGCTCATGGAGGTAGCGGGCGATGACTTCCTTCCCGGTCCCCGATTCTCCCTGGATCAGCACGGTGCTTTCCGTGGGCGCGACCTGCTCGGCGAGCCGGAGCACGTCGCTAAACAGCCGGGACTTGCCGAGCGGCTTGACCTGCCCGGAGCGCTCGCGGCGGCGGATTTCCTGCTTGAGCTGCTTGTTCTCGGCGCGCAGGCGCCGGTGCTCGGCGGCGCGGCGACAGATCGCCACCATGTCGTCGTTCGAGAAGGGCTTCTGTATATAGTAGAAAGCGCCCTCGTTCACGGCCTGAATGGCTGTCTGCAGCGATGCCTGCGCGGTCATCAGAATGACGGGGGTCTCAGGATCTTGCCCCCGTACGGCTGACAGGATCTCGATGCCGGTGACGCCGGGCATCTTGAGGTCGGTCAAGACGATGTCTGGCGCCGAGTTCTTGAGCTGTTCGAGACCCGCCTTGCCGCCCTGCGCGATCGTCACATCGAAGCCTTCGTTCTTGAGCAGGATACGGAGGGTTTCGAGGATGCCCTGTTCATCGTCAATGACGAGGATCGATGGAGCGTTAGCCATTACGCGGCCTCCTCCTTGCGACGAGCGGCCGGGAAGTACACGGTGAACGTCGTCCCCCCCCCGGCTTTCGTGTCCACCAGCACGAGGCCCCGGTGCGCTTCCACCGCGCGCTGCACGATGGCGAGTCCGAGCCCCGTGCCGCCGACGCGTCCGGTGGAGAACGGCTCGAACAGGCGGTCCTGCAGATCGGCCGGGATGCCGGGACCGTTGTCGGTCACGCGCAACGCGACGGGGTTATCGATGCCGGCCCCGCCGGGTAGGTCATTCGCCCCCGCCCGTCCGGTGCGGACGTTCACTGCCGCCTTTGGGCCGGCGGCCTGCACCGCGTTCAGGACGAGATTCGAGACGACGCGGTGGAGCAGGTCTTCATCGCCCTCCATGGGCGTGGGCCCGCCTTCCAACGCGATTCTTACGCCGGAGCCGCAATCCGGATGCTGGCGCACCAGCCGAATGGCGGCCTCGGCGACCGCGTGCAGATCCATGGGCCTGCATTCGGTGACGCGCACCCGCGAAAAATCCAGAAACTCCGACAGGAGGCGCGCCAGCCGGTCGCTTTCGCGGACGATCAGATTGGCGAGGAACTTTTCATCCGGGTTGGTGCGCGACGAGCGACCGAGCTGCTCCACCGAGCTCCGGATGGACGCCAGCGGGTTTTTGATCTCGTGCGCCAGACTCGACGACAGCTCGGCAACCGCTTCCAACCGCTCCGCGCGCAGGTGCAGCTCCTCGAGCCGCTTGGAGTCAGAGATATCGGTGAAGATCGCCGACACACGGGGTCGAGTGCCGACCGGCCCGTCGAGGGTCGTCGTCGTGACCCCGATCGGGAAGCTGCGATCGGGTCGATGGACCGTTGCCTCGACCCGCATCAAGCGCACACCGCGGCGCGCGGTCGAGGTGACCGCGGCCCAGAACTCGGGGGCCAGCCGAGCAAACTCCGGCATGACCGCTCGGCCCAGCCACTCGCGTGCCTTGAACCCGAGGATGTCTTCAGAGGCCGGATTCGCGTAGAGCAGGCGGCCGTCGGCGTCCACGGTGATCACGCCCGTGCGGATATTGCGGAGCACGTCATCCGCTTCGAGCTGGACCTGCCGCACTTCCGCCGCGAGGGCTTCGCGCTCGGCGCCCATCACGTTGACTCGGCTGCCGACGTACGCCACCACCAGGGCGACCAATACAAAGACGCCCAGCTGGATCCAGACACCGGCGGATACGGTCCCCGGGTGCCCCCACAACACGTCCGCGAAATAGACGAGCCCGGCGAACAGCGTAACCAACCCGGCATTGGCCGGTGGCATCAGCAATGCCGTCACCGCAACGAGAATGACGTAGAGACTGGCGAGGTCGCTTTCGGCACCGCCTGTCATGTGGACGACTGCGGTGATCAGGATGACATCGAACACGGCCTGGAGGTACAGGAACGTCGGACCCGGGATGCGTTGCCGGAAATGCGTATGCCAGTAGGAGGCGATCGTCACGGCGGTGGCCGTGATCAGCACCAGCGACGTGACCAGGATGTCGAGCGGCGCCGCGACCCGGATTTTGAGGGCGGTCGTGACATAAATGGCGATCGCCAGGCACATCCGCCCCGCATACACAAGGCGGAGGAGCTCGCGGCTGGTCGGGAGAGCGGAGGATTTGACGCCGAGCCAACGCATGGGGGGCCATTATTCGCTCGGCTCTGGCAAAATGCAATAGCTGCGGCCACATCTCGGATACGTCGACGCTAGGATCAGGCGACGCTAAGAAAAAGCGACGCTAGGACAAAGCTACCTAGCGTCGCCTTACCTAGCGTCGCTTGACCCTAGCGTCGCAGCATCCAGCTACTGCACCGCGTTGACCATATCGAAGATCGGCAGGTACATCGCGACCACCATGCCGCCGACGATCACGCCCAGCACCACGATCATGATCGGCTCGAGCAGCGAGAGCAGCGCGCTGACGGCGGCGTCGACTTCGTCGTCGTAGAAGTCGGCGATCTTGGTGAGCATCTCGTCCAGGCCGCCCGTCTGCTCGCCGACGGCGATCATCGAAATCACCATTGGCGGGAAGACCTTGGACTTCTGCAGCGGCGCCGCGATCGTTTCACCGCCGGCGATCGACGCGCGCGATTCCATCACCGCGTTGTGGATCACCATGTTGCCCGCGGTCCGGGCCGTGATCTCGAGGCCGTCGAGAATCGACACGCCGGACGAGATCAGCGTGCCGAGCGTGCGGGTGAAGCGGGAGACCGCCGATTTCCGGAGCAGGTCGCCGAGCACGGGCAGGCTCAGCAGCAACTTGTCGATCTGGAGCTTGCCGGCCGTCGTTTTGTAGTACCGGTTTACGGCGACGACGCCGAAGATCCCGAAGCCAATGATCGCCCACCAGAAGTTCTTGAGGACGTTGCTCGCGCCGATCACGATCCGGGTCGGGAGCGGCAGCGCGAGGTTCACCGACGCGAACATGTTCTGGAACGTCGGGATGACGAAGATGAGCAGCACGGCGACGGCGATCCCGGCGACCGAGAAGATCACGGCCGGGTAGATCATCGCGCCCTTCACTTTGCGAACGATCGCGTCGTTCTTTTCCAGGAACTGCGCGAGGCGCAGCAGAATCGTGTCGAGAATACCGCCCGCTTCACCGGCGGCCACCATGTTGACGTACAGATCGGTGAACGCCTTGGGGTGCTTGCGCAGCGCGTCGGCCAGTGTATGGCCGCTCTCGACGTCGTACACGACCTGGCGCGTGACGTCGGCCAACACCTTGTTCTCGGTCTGCTGCGACAGGATGTCGAGCGCCTGCACGAGCGGCAGGCCGGAGTTAATCATGGTGGCGAACTGACGGGTGAAGATCACGACGTCGCGCGTCTTCACGCCGCCCTTGAAGAACGCGGCGATACCGCCGCCTCCGCCCTTGGCCTCGCGGACCTGTACGACCACCATGCGGTTCTTGCGCAGGTGGGCGATGACGTCGTCGCGCGTCGCCAGGTCGATCTTGTCGCGGACGAGATCGCCTTTCAGGTTGCGCGCGGTGTATTCAAAGACCGGCATAACTACCTCCGCACAGCCACTTTAGGTGGTCCGGCTGGGGCCTGCGCGGTGGCACCGGCAGGCTTTTCGTCCTCGGGCGGCGTCTCGCCGATGGAGCGCAAGAAGTCGTTGGGCTTTGACGTCACCCGCAAACATTCGTCCTTGGTCACTTCACGGCTCATGTACAGCTGATAGAGTGCGTCGTTCAGCGTCTGCATCCCGTACTTCTTCCCCGCCTGCATCGACGACTCGATCTGGTGGACCTTGTCGTCGCGAATCAGCGCCCGAATCGCGGGCGTACAAATCATGATCTCGGCCGCCATGACGCGGCCGCGTCCTTTCGCCCGCTGCAGCAGCGTCTGCGTCAGCACACCCTCGAGCACGAACGCGAGCTGCGCGCGGACCTGGGACTGCTGGTGCGACGGGAACACGTCGATGATACGGTTGATCGACTCGGCGGCGGAGTTGGTATGGAGCGTGGCGAAGGCGAGGTGGCCGGTCTCCGCGATCGTGAGCGCCGCCTGGATCGTGTCCAGGTCGCGCATTTCGCCGATGAGCACCACGTCGGGGTCCTGCCGCAGCGCGTATTTGAGCGCGGCCTGGAAGCTATTGGTATCGGTCCCCACCTCACGCTGGTTGACGATGCAGGTCTGATGGCGGTGGATGAACTCGATCGGGTCCTCCACCGTGATGATGTGGCCTTTCAGCTCCTTGTTGATCTTGTCGATCATCGCCGCCAGCGTCGTGCTTTTGCCCGAGCCCGTGGGACCGGTGACGAGCACGAGGCCGCGCGGCCGGTCCGCCAGTTGGGCCACCACCTGGGGCAATCCCAGCTCGGTGAAGGTCTTGACGCTGAACGGGATCTGCCGGATGACGACCGACACGCAGCCGCGCTGCTTGAACACGTTGCCGCGGAAGCGCGCCAGGTTCTGGATGCCGAAGGAGAAGTCGAGCTCGTTTTCGGTCTCGAACCGTTTTTTCTGGTTTTCGGTCAGCACCGAGTACGCGAGCGACAGCGTGTCCTTGGGGGTCAGGACTTCTTCGCTGGACGCGCTCACGATGTCGCCGTCCACGCGGATTTTGGGGCGCTCGCCCGCCACGAGGTGCAGGTCGGACGCATCCTTCTCGATCATCTCCTCGAGGAGCGCGCGGAGGTTGACTGGCATTGCTTCCTCTCCTTATCCAGCAGCGGTTTCTTTGACGACTTCTTCCAGCGTCGTAATGCCTTTTTTCACCTTCAGCATGCCATCCATGCGCAGCGTGAGCATCCCTTCCTTCACCGCGATCTCACGGAGCTCTTCGGTGGAGGCCCCCTTCAAGATCTCGCGCCGCAGCGGGCTCGTCAGCGCCATGACCTCGTAGAGACCCTGCCGGCCGCGGTAGCCGGTGCCGGCGCACGTGTCGCAACCCGCGCCCTTGAAGAAGGGGCCTTCCTTTTTGTCGATCGCGAAGGCGTGCATTTCCTCGGGGGTGTACTCGTGCTGCTGCTTGCAATCCTTGCAGATGCGCCGCACGAGCCGCTGCGCGACGATCAGGTTGACGGCGCTTGCGACGTTGAACGGCTCGATGCCCATGTCCACCATGCGCGTGATGGTCGAGGGCGCGTCGTTCGTGTGCAGCGTCGAGAGCACCAGGTGGCCCGTGAGCGCGGCCTTGATGGCGATCGAACCCGTCTCGAGATCGCGGATCTCACCGACCATGATGATGTTCGGGTCTTGCCGCAGGAAGGCCTTGAGCGCCGCGGCGAACGTCATGCCCACTTCGTTGCGGACGAGCACCTGGTTTATGCCGAGCAAGTTGTACTCGACCGGATCCTCGGCGGTCATGATGTTCACGTCGATCTGGTTGATCCGCGAGAGCGCCGAGTAGAGCGTCGTCGTCTTGCCGGAGCCTGTGGGCCCCGTCACCAGCACCATGCCGTACGGATTCTCGATCGCCCTGAGCAGATTCTCTTCCGACTTGGGCTCGAAGCCAAACGTCTTCAGATCGAGCGTCAGGTTGCCCTTGTCGAGAATGCGAAGCACGATCTTCTCGCCGAACAGCACCGGGAGGGTCGACACGCGGAAGTCGATCACCTTGCTTCCCATTTTCAGCTTGATGCGCCCGTCCTGCGGCACGCGGCGCTCGGCGATGTTGAGCTGCGCCATGATCTTCACGCGCGACGTCAGCGCGGCGCGCATCTTCACGGGCGGCTTCATCACTTCCGCGAGCGAGCCGTCCACGCGATACCGCACGCGCATCTCGTGCTCGAACGGCTCGATGTGAATGTCGGAGGCGCCGCGCTTCACCGCGTCGGTCAGGAGCCCGTTGATCAGCTTCACCACGGGGGCGTCGTCAGCCAAATCCTGCGCCTTGACGTCCTCATCCTCCTGGTCCTCGACGACCTCGAGATCCTCAGCCGCTTCGACCGACTTGAGCAGCGTCTGCAGCTGGGCGTCCGACTGCTGGTAGTAGCGCTCGATGGCGTTCCGCAGCGTGTACTCGCCCGCGATGACCGGGAAGACGTCGCAGCGGGTGATGAACTTGATGTCCTCGATCGCCGTCACGTTGTTGGGATCGGCGATGGCTATCGTGAGGGTTCGCCCCTCCCGCTTCAGGGGGAGCACCGTGTACTTGGTGGCGATGTCGGGGGGGAGGAGCTTGAGGATCTTGGGGTCGACCTCGAACCGCGAGAGGTCGACCGCCGGCATCCGGTACTGCCGGGCCAGCATCTTGCTGACCTCGGTTTCCTCTATAAAACCCAGCTTGACCAGGGTATAACCCAGGCGCATCCCGGAGTTTTTCTGCTCCAGAAGGGCCTTTCTGAGCTGTTCCTGGGTGATCAGGCCTTCACGGACAAGAATTTCGCCGAGCTTGTCCTGGGTGATCGCAACGCTCGCCGTATGCAACTCGTTGAATTTGAAGGGACTAAAATGTGTCTCAGGATTAGCCGGGTCAAGGCTGCACGACATACGGACGGATGGCGTCTAATAATTTGGCACCCACTCCGGGGATGCTGTCGAGGCGCGCGAGACTGCCAAATGGGCCGTGTTCTGTTCGCCACGCGACGATCCGCTGCGCGAGCGCCGGACCGACACGGGGTAGGCGCGTGATTTCGCTCACGTCGGCGTTATCGAGATCGATCTTTTCCCCGGGAAGGAGCGGTCGCGAGAGCTGAGCGGCGCGCCGGGCCGTCGCTTGAAGCGCGCCTGGCCTGACAGACGCTGACGACTGAAGCTGAACGTCTCCTGGCGGCGACGCTGCAGATGGTGACAGGAAGTAACGAACGCCGGCACCCGCTAATGCCAAGCACGCCAGGATGAGTGCGGCACGTTTGTCATCCATGCCACGAACATGCAGGTTCCTACAACCTATCAGCGTACCAAAGAAACGGCGACATCACCAACAATTTGCAGGCTTTCCGCACTGACTTTATCCAGCGTGTCTTCTGTCGTGTGCCAGTATGGATAGTCGAAGTCCACGACATCGATCGCGTGAATCCCGACCTTCTGCAAGGACACGTGATCGTCGGTGAGCGTGTGCTTCACGTTCGGGATGAACTGGCGTTCGTGCCCACGGTCGGCCGCGACCCGCCACACCCGCTGCACCACCTCGGGCGCGAACGCGACCGACTGGCCCTCCTCATAGATCTGCAGGTCCTTATCCCCCACCATATCGAAGAGCACCGCAAACAGCGGCTGATAACCAGGTGGCTGATGCGCGGCGAACCAACGCGAGCCGATCAGCACATCGTTCGTGTCGGCAAAGTCGCCGTAGTCTTCCCCGTCGACGAACAGGAGATCGACGCCGTTCGCCGGCGGGCGAGCCTTGAGCGCGTCCGCGACGCCCAAGAGCACGGCCACCCCGGACGCGCCGTCATTGGCGCCGGGTACGGGCATACGCTGCTGGCCCAGGTTTTCACTCTTGTCCGCCATCGGGCGTGTGTCCCAGTGCGCCAGGAACAGCACACGCTCGGTGGCCTGCGGCTTAAAGCGCGCGAAGAAATTCCGCAGATGCAATACCTCGCCGGTCTTCAGGCGATGGTTGATCTCCTGCACGATCACCGTGTCCGCCCGCGTGCGCAGCTCGGCCAGCAGCCAGTCGGCTTCCTGTTGATGACCGGGCTTGTTGGGGATGCGCGGGCCGAACGACATCTGCTTCTCGACATACGTCAGCGCGGTGCGTCCGTTGAATTCGACCGGCGCGTTGCTCCCGCCATCCCCGGCACGGGCCTGACATGCCAGCACAAGAACCATTGCCGCACACGCCGCACGCCGCACGCCGCACGGTTTCATCGAATCTGCCCCACACTCGTGGACAATTGGACGAAGGCGGTTATCACAAACTGGGCAATCTTGCGGTTCGTTTGCCGCTCTTCGTTCAGCACATAGGCCATTTGGAGTCCCGCGCTCATGTTACTCGGTAGATCGGTGTCCATAGTAAGCTGGGCCTGTGTCTGGCGACTGTCCACATAGGGCACGCATGTCCCCTCCCCCACTCGACGCAGGCACGTCGTATTGTCGGTCACTGAATACCCGGCGGTTGTGCGGATGTTGGAACGCCAGCGGGGATTGATGCGCGGCGGCCGGAACGAGAAGGTGACCGTGGCGTTCTGCGTATTGCGCGTGTTGCGAAACAGGTTTCCCGCGCTGAGCCGGTCGGACGATGTCCGCGACAGATCGAGACTCGTGAACACGCCCCCCACCCATGTCAAGGATGCCGCAGGAGTAAAGGCTTTCTCGACCGTGCTGTTGATGCTGGTAATCCCGGGCGTCGCAAAGGTCGGCTGTTCGTTCAGCGCGAGCGAACGGCGGTAGCCCACGCGCGCATTGATGTTCGTCAAGATCCGCCCCACGAGCTCTCGCGAGGGCGAGACGGACCAGCTGATCGACCCGTTCGGCCAATCGCGGCTGCGTGTGCGAATCGGCACCTGCTCGTCGGTCCGCAGCGTCCAGACGATCCCGCGCGTCAAGCGATACGCAACATTGGCGCGTACGCCGAGGGGCAAGATGACCGCCCCACCGGTCGCCAGCGTCCGGGTTTGTATCGCCGAGGTGGCAAGCAATCCGTCCACTTGCCGGAAGCCATCGAATCCGCCCAACGCCAATTGATAGCCGGCGTCCGGGGCGTCCGTGGCGCGGCTGAACGTCGACCCCAGCTGCTCGCCGTAGGTCACGTCCAGGCTCGTGATGCGCGCGAGCCACGCCGCCAGCCCCGAGGAGTCGCCGAAGATCGCCTGCCCCAGGCGACGCGCGTCGAGCTGCGCGCCGGTCTCAAACCGGCGCGTGTTGCTGTAGGCCGCAGGCACGCGAAACGCGCCCGTGGTATCGCCATTTGCGCGCAACGGCTGGCGGGCGTTCGGGTCGCGCGTGAAGGCGAACGACGATCCGAGGGTTGCGCGCGGCCGGATCCACCCTCCCGCCACGCGCGGCGTGAGCGCGAGGGACGTCGTGAGCAGGCGCTGGGTCTCCACACCGATATCGCTGCCGAACAACGAGGCGCGCTGCTTACGAATCACTCGACCCATGGTCGTCGAATCACCGTAATCGCGCAGATCTCGCGTCGACACGGCGTCGACACCGAACTGGACGCCGTCGACGGGCGTGAGCTGCACGCCGCCGGAGTTCTGCCACAGGCGAGTCCGCGAGATCGCCGCCGGCGCGGTGTCGCCCGGCTCCGCGA
>JBKPDZ010000137.1:0-24103 GCA_046728135.1 Gemmatimonadota bacterium
GTCCGCCAGCGCGACCGTGGGAGCGGCGGCCTGCGACAGGTCGGCGGCGACGAGACCGCGGCGCACCGCGGTTGGAGTGCCCGCGGTAATGAGTACCGGGATTTCCGACGTCCGCACGACGTGGACACTCGTGCTGCCGCCGAGCCAGCGCTCCAACGCCGTATGATGTTTCCCCCCCAGCACCAGGAGTCCGGGGCGCCGCTTGCGCGCCACTTCCTGGAGCACGACCGCGGGCGGACCGAACAGGACGCTGAGGTTCGCCGGATGGTTGAGCGTGCGATTGAGGTTTTCGCGCGCAACGGCGAGCTGCAAGTTCTGCCGCTCCGCCACCTGCGGGTCGGGACTCACGGCGACGAGCGGTGCCCACGCATCGCGCACCGCGTGCACCAGTTCGCAGCGCACGCTCGCTAGCTTGGCGAGCCGCTCCCCTGTCGTGGCGGCGCCGGCCGCCGCCGGCGACGCGTCCACACCCACCACAATCGGTCCCCAGGCCATCGCGCGCTCCTCGTAGGGTACATCCACAAAGTCGGCGGATCTTCATGAAGGGATCTTGAGGACAACGCGAAGGAACGCTCCTCGGCGCGCCGAGCGCTGGCCTCGGGACGATTTTGAAAAAGACATGAATCCGGTGTGAAATCGCTGTCTGCGGTCCAACGCTTTGGACCCGTCGAACCATCCAATCGAGCGAACGAAAAAAGGAGACTTTCCGTGACCCCCTCCATCCGGGCCTGGTTCGCGTGTGGTGTCGTGCTCGCGTCGGCCCCTGCAGCAACGCAGCTACCGGCACCCGAGGCGTTCAGCGAACGCCGGGTCACGCTAGACCTGAGCGTCGAATACGCCACGCCAAAGCTCGCCGGAGCCATTACGTATGAGCTCGAGAATTGGACCAATCACCCGGCGAATACGGTGTCGTTCATCCTCAATCGATTGATGGACGTGTCGCGAGTTCAAGACGCGGCCGGCGCCGCGATGTCGTACACCCAGGATGTCGTGCGCTTCACGGACGATCCGATGCGGCAAGTCACCCAGGTGCTCGTGAAACTGTCTACGCCGGTCCCCCCAGGTGCGCGGACGATCGTCCGCGTCGATTACGCCGGCTTCCTGGTCGGGTATACCGAGGTCGGGTGGCTATACGTCAAGGATCACATCGACACCGCCTTCACGATCATCCGGTCGGATGCGCTCGCGTTTCCGATCATCGGTGGACTCTCGGACGCGGCGAATCGTCAGAGACCCAGGTCGGACTTCACGTACGACGCCTCGGTGCGAGTGCCATCCCGGTATCTCGTGGCGACCGGAGGCGAGGCGACACGCGCTTCCAATGGGGACGGCACGACGACCTGGCACTACAGGTCCGGCGCGCCAAGCCCGTTCTTGAATATTGCGATAGCGCCGTTCGATACGATGGCAGAGGGCGGGCTGCGGATCTTCTACTTTCCGGCCGACAGCGCCGGGGCTCGCGGTTTGGAGGTGAGCACTCAGGCCGCGCTCCAAGCCTTGGCGCGCTGGTTTGGGCCGCTGCACTCACCAATGAGCCTGACGATCACCGAGATCCCGGACGGTTGGGGGTCTCAGGCGAGCCTCGTCGGTGGCATCATCCAGACCGCGTCCGCGTTCCGCGATCCGTCCCGTCGTGGAGAGCTGTATCACGAGCTTTCGCACCTGTGGAACGCGCACGATACCGACAACCCATCGCCCCGGTGGAACGAAGGACTGGCGATGTTCCTCCAGCATCTCATGCGCGAGCGTCTCGACGGGTGGACCGGCCGGGCGGACTTCTATGCGCAAGCGATCGCGAACCTGAGAGCAACCGTCGCCGCGGATACGGCGCTTCGTCACGTGCCGTTCAGCGATTACGGAAAACCCGGCATGACGGGCCGGTCCTATGTGGTCGGCGATCTGATGTTCGCAACGCTGTACGACCTGCTAGGCGAGACACAGTTCAACAAGGTCGTGGGCGGCTATTACCAACAATTCACGAGCGGCGGCACCACGCGAGACTTCGTCGCATTCGCCAAGCGAAGCGCGTCGCGCGACCTGTCAGTCTTCTTCGAGGACTGGATGTTCACGTCGCGATGGACCGAGTCCCTGACAAACGCGACTTCGATCGCCGATCTCGCCGGTCACTACAGTCCTTGAGGATCAAGCGAAGGAACGTCAGCTTTGTTGCCCATGGTCGACCACGCGACGATGACCCTCGCCAAGGCGAGCTACGACCGGTGCTGCCAGGCGCCCGAGTTCCTGCAGACGTTCTACAAAAACTTCCTGGCCGCCTGTCCCGAGGCGGTGCCGCGCTTCGCCCGCACGAACTTCGACCAGCAAACCAAGCTCCTCAAGCACGCGATCGGGATCCTGCTCATCTTCCCGAACCAGCCGAACAAGGAGCCCAACCTTCTTTCGCGGCTCGCCGAGCGGCATAGCCGGCGCGACCTGGACATCAACCCCGCGTGGTACGGCCCCTTCATCGGTGCGCTGATCGCCACGGTCAAGCAGTTCGACGGGAAGTACTCGCCGACGGTCGAAGCGGCATGGCGCGAGACGGTCGCGCCCGGAGTCGAGTACATGAGGTCCAAGCACTAGCACGAATCAGAACGGCTTGAAGCCCGGCGAGCCGTAGCGCGGCATCTGTAAATGGATCCAGAGCGGATACGCGTAGGCGATCAACACCAGACCGATGGCGACAGCGGTCCACACCCAGTAGCGATCGAGCCAGGTACGAGTCGCCGCGACCGGATGCAGCGGCTCGGCCCATTCGATGCGCGGCGGGCTGGTGCGCTTGCCCGCCAGTCCCGTGCCGATCATCACGAGCATGAAGAACCCGGCGCTCGCGAACAGGAACAGCCCGCCAACGGCTGACACTCCGGTCAGCCCTCGCCACGCCGCCGCCACCGTGCTGCCGCCGTAGCTCGCGTCGTAGATGCGGCGCGGCATCCCCATCAGCCCGGTGATGTGATTGGAGAACGAGAACAGCATCATCCCGATGAACCAGAGATACGGCTGCACCCGCGCGAGTAGGCCCAGCTCGAGCTCGCGCCCCGAAAGCCTCGGCAGCAGCCAGTACGCGGCGCCCATGAACGTCAGCGCCACCGCGCTGCCTACCGTCAGATGGAAGTGACCCTGAATGAATGCCGTGTTGTGCACCACCGCGTTCATGCCGAACGACGCATTGATGGCGCCCCCGATCCCGCCGACTGCGAAGAGAATCATCGACAATGCGATGCTCGAGAAAAGCGGGTCCCGCCAGGGCAATTTGCCGATCCAGTCAACAAGCCCGGTCGCGCCCTGCATCCGACCTCCGACCTCCATCGAGGCGGTCACCGTAAACGCCGTGATGAAGCTCGGAAATAGAATCGCAAACGTGAGGAACGTGTGCAGCAGCTTCCACCCCGCCGAGACGCCCGGATCCATGAACTGATGATGGAAGCCCACGGGCGTCGAGAACAGGATGAACAGTACGAACACGAGCCGCGCGAGTGGGTCGCTGAACAGTTTCCCACCGGCGACCTTTGGCAGGACCGTATACCAGATGACGTAGGCCGGTAGCAGCCAGAAGTACACCAGCGGGTGACCGAAATACCAGAACAGCATGCGCGCGAGGACCGGATCGACCGTCTTGCTCCAACCAAGGGACCAGGGGATGAGCTGGAACAGGACTTCGGCGGCGACGCCGATCGTGGCGATGAACCAGATGATGACCGTGGCGATCATGCCGTGCATCGCCAAAGGCGCGGGTCGATCGGGATGCGCAGCGCGCCAGGTCCGGTACGACAGCAGCATCACGGCGCCCCAACACCACGAGCCGACGATCACGAGCGTGAGCCCGATGTAGAACGCGGGGTGCGCCTGCAGCGGCGGGTAGAAGGTGTAGAGCACCGTCGCGCGACCGGTCAGTATCGTGATGGCGGCCAGTAGCGTCCCGACGAGCGCGATCCAGTAACCTGCCCAGGCGAGCTTCGGTGCGGTCGGGTCCTGCTCGAGCGAGCGGCTGACGACGACGTACCCGAACGCCATGATGAAAAACGTCGTGAAGACGAGCGCCATCAGCACGCCGTGCGCCGTCACGGAGAGGTAGTACATCTTCGCCGAGCGCCACGGCAGGTCGAGCGCGGCGCGCGACAGCGCCTGCATGAAGGCCATCGCCGACGCCGCGCCGAACGCGAGAATCGCCACCCAGAGATGCGCGAGGGACAGCCGGTCGCTGCGATTCATCGCTGCGCCTCCACGATGAGTTTGGCCGACATCAGATGGTGAGAGAGCCCGCAGTACTCGTTGCATACGATCAAGTACTCACCCGGCGTGCGAAACGTCGTCGTGAACTGGCTGATGTAACCGGGGACGACCATCGTGTTGCCGTTCGTACCCACGATCTCGAACCCGTGGGTCACGTCCGCGCTCGTGACGCGGAACGTCACCGGCCGGTTGGCCGGCACGCGAATCTCGGCGGGCTGGAATGCGAACATCATGGCGATGACCACGACGGTCGTCCCGCGCTCGTCGGTGGTGGCACCACGCTTGGCGAAGCGCGGGTCGTTCCAGACTTTCGTCGGATCGATCGTCTCGACATGGCTCGGCGGCTGGAGCGCGCTGCCGGCCACGCCGACGGTGATGGTGGTCAGGAATGCCACGATCAGAAATCCCGACGCCCACATCCAGATCTTTTCGTACAGGGGGACGTTCATGGTGTCACCCCGCCCCGGCGCAAGTAGATGAAGAAGTAAACGGCGAACCAGGCGGCGGCGAACACCACGCCGTATAGCCCGATCAAGAAGAGCGTACCCTTGGGATGATCGGTCCTCATAAGAGCCTCAGTTGGCGGGTGGTGCGGGAATGTCGACTTCGAACCGGGTGCTCTGTCCCGGAACGCTCGACGCGCGTACCATGCCGCCATGCAGGTGCGCGATCGAAGCGACCAGCGCGAGGCCCAGCCCTGTGCCGCCGTCAGGCGTACGTGTGCGGGCGGGATCGAGGCGATAGAACGGCTCGAACAGGTGCGGTAAATCGGCGGCCGGGATTCCCGGTCCCGAGTTCTCGACCGCGAACCGCAGGCCCACCCCTCCACCGGCGGGAATCGGCTCGAGCTGCACGCGAATCGTGCCGCCCACGGGCGTGAACTGCAGGGCATTCTCGAGCACGTGATCCACCAATTGGGCGATGAGCTGCGGGTCCACGAGCACAGCGTGTTGCGACACGCACAGCGTGCTTGTAACGGTGAGGTCGCGCTCCTCGAACTGCTTGCGGAGTCGGTCGAGACGCTCTCCGACGAGCCGCTCCACATCGGTGGCCACCTGCCGCGCCGACACCAGGTGCGCCTCGGCGCGCGTGACGAGCAGCAGATCCTCGCTCAGCTCGGTCAGCCGGTCTATCTCCTCGAGCCCGCTGCGCAGCACCTGTTCGTACTCGCGCTGCGTGCGCGGTGCGCGCAGCGCGACTTCGATCTCGCCGCGCAGCGCGGTCAATGGTGTCCGCAGCTCGTGACTCACGTCGGCCGTCAGGCGCCGCTGTGCCGCGAAGCCACGCTCCAGACGCTCCAGCATGCGGTTCAAGACCGCGACCAGCCCCTCGTACTCTTCGGTGTCGGCGTGGGCGAGAATCCGCTGATCCAGCGTGCCGGCTTCGATGCGAGTGGCCTGGGCCGTAATCTCCGCGACTGGCAGAACGGCCGAGGACGTGAAGTGCCAGGCGCCCATCAGCGTCGCGGCGGTGCCCGCCACGACGATCGACGCGAGTACCAGCAGAAGGTCGCTGCGGAGAGCGGCGGGCGGAACGGACTCTTGCAGCGCGCGCGAGGCCGACCAATAGAACGCGCCGGTTGCGAGCAGCAACCCAACGGCCATCGTCGCCGCGAACCGCAGCGCGAGCGTGCGGCGCAGCGACGCCTTCACGCCTCCGCTCTATCAGGCGTCTGCAGCCGGAACCCTACGCCGCGCACCGTCTCGATCAACTCGTACCCGGTCGACTGGCGCAGCTTGCGCCGCAGGTTGCCAACGTGCACGTCTACGACGTTGCTCTCGGGATCGAAGTGCATGTCCCACACTTTTTCCAGCAGCTCGGTGCGGCGGACGACCTCCTCAGGGTGTAACAAGAAGTGCTGCAGGAGATGGAATTCCTTGGGCGTGAGATCCAAGCTCTTGCCGTCCACGCGGGCCTTGTGTTTCAGCCGGTCCAGCTCGACGGGGCCGTAGCGCAACAGCTCGGTGCGCCCCGCGCCGCCGCGGCGCACCAGCGCCCGGACCCGTGCCAATAGCTCGTCGAACTTGAATGGCTTGGTGAGGTAATCGTCGGCGCCGGCATTGAGCCCGCGCACCACGTCTTCGGTGGTGTCCCGCGCTGTGAGCATTAGAATCGGCGTCGCGCGCCCCTCACGACGCAGCTCCGTCGCCATCTGCAAACCGGTTTTCTTCGGGAGCATGACGTCCAGCACCAGGAGGTCATAGTCATAGACGTGCGCCAACATCGTTCCCTGCTCGCCGTCGCCCGCGACGTCTACGACGTAGCCTTCCTCGCGCAGACCCTGCTCGATGAACCCTGCGACCTTTCGGTCGTCCTCCACCACGAGAATCTTCATGAAGGCAGGCTAGCAGCGTCGCGTTGAACCATTTCTAAAGGATTGGTGAAGGAATCTTCAGAATAAAGGTCGCACCACCCCCCGGAGTCTCTTCCACTGTTAGCGAGCCGCCGAGTGCCGCGGCGAGGCGGCGTGAGACCGGCAGGCCCAACCCTGTGCCGAGTCCGGAATGTGGATCAAACCGCTCGAACGGCTCGAAGATGCGCTCGCGCAGCTCGGGTGGAACGCCGGGGCCATGGTCGATCACCGCAAACATCGTATGAGCTGATTCGGGGTTCGCGCTCACCTCGATCGCCCCACCGTCCGGACTATGCCGGATAGCGTTGGTCAACAGGTTCAGCAGGATCTGATCGAGTCGCATCGGGTCGGTGCGGATTGTCGCCGCCGAGCCGTTGACACGTAGCGCCAGCCGCACGCGCTTGGCGGTCGCTGCCGGTTCGCTCGTCGAGATCGCACGTTGCAGCGCTCCCCGGACTTCGACATCTCTGAAGACGGGCTGCACTTTCCCGGCATCGAGTCGCATCAGGTCCAGGAAATTGTTGAGCAGCACGATGGTGTGGTCGGCGGCCTCGTAGACTTCCCGTGCGGCCTGCTCCGAGATCTCGGGCGTCTTGCGGCGGACGAGGCGCTCGGCCCAACCATACACGCCGGTGAGCGCATTGCGCAGCTCGTGATTCATCATCGCGAAGAATAGATCGCGCTGGCGTTGCATCGTGCGGATCTGTCCCAGCAGGCCCGCATTCTCCACGGCCACGGCCGCTTGAGACGCCAGCAGCACCGCGATCGCTTCGTCCTCGTCGTCGAACTCGGCGCCGCCGATCTTCTCGGTCAGATAAAGATTACCGAATACGCCGCTCTGACTCTTCACCGGGACACCGAGGAACGACTTCATCGGAGGATGGTGCGGGGGAAAGCCGTAGCGTTGGGGGTGACGGTTCAAATCGGCGGTGCGAATCGGCCTGGCTTCGCGGATCACATATCCCAACAACCCGCGCCCGCGCGGCAGATCGCCGATGCGCCGGCGCAGGTCGTCGTCGATTCCCGATGTCACGAACTGGACGAGCGACTGCCTATCGGGTCCCAGGACGCCGAGCGCCGCGTAGCGCGCACCGACGACTTCCCGCGCCGCATCCACGACTTCCTGCAGCACATGATCCAAGTCGTGACGGGAGAAAATGGCGACGCCGGCTGCCAGCAGCCGCTCGAATCGCTCCCGAATGCGGGTCGCTTCGAAATCCGCGCTCACCGCGTCAAGATGCTTCATGCTGTCCACAGTGACAATTCACGGTTCAGCCTTCATTCTTATGCATAGCCCCGCGCGCCCGCCGTCACGCGCAACGATGCATTCCTCACTCGTGAGGTGCCCATGTTGCGCTTCAAGACCTTCTTCCCCGCGCTCCTGCCTGTGGCGCTCATCGCCTGTGGAGCATCCCGGTCGCCGGTCCCCGTCGTTGGCGCCGCAACGGATATTTCCGCGTTAGCAGGACAATGGGTCGGCGACTACAGCAGCGTGGAATCAGGCCGCAGCGGGAGCATCACCTTCACACTGCGCGCCGCAACCGACTCGGCGTTCGGCGATGTGATCATGGTACCGGCGGGCCTGGGCCGGCCACTCATGCCGTGGCGCGGCGAAAATATTGCTGGTGGGATGCAGGCGTTGCCGTCCACGCTGCTCACGATCCGGTTCGTGCGGGTGGAGCAAGGACGCGTGAGTGGTACGCTCGATCCGTATGCGGATCCGCAGACGGGCGAACGCCTGCTCACGACATTCCGCGGCGAGCTGAAGGGCAACACGATCGCGGGGAGGTACACGACTCGCCTGCCGTCCGGAGCGTCTCAGACCGGCCAGTGGACGGTGCAACGCCGTTAGCGTCAAACCTTCGCGGTCGCGACCGCGCCAACGATATCCGTCTGGGAGATGACACCGACCAGCGCGCCGTCATACTCGACGAAGAGGCGCTGGACGTTCAGATAGAGCATCTCCTGCGCGGCCTGCCGCACGTCGAGGTCGGGATCAATGGTCGTCGGCCACGCCGCCATGATCTCGATGACGCATGTGCCCGCATCGAGCCGCTCGCCCTCCGCCTTGAGGATCTCACGCGTCGACAGCACCCCGACGGCGCGGCCGAAACGGTCCACCACCGGCAACGCCGACACCCGGGCCTCGGTGAGCTCCACGACCGCGTCCGCGATGGTAGCATCGGCGCTGACAGTCTTGAGGTTCGTTTGCATCAGCTCGGCGACTTTCATGGCAACCTCCTTTAATGAGCGGCGAACATTCCCACCGCGCCCTTGGTCGCGTCCGCGAATGCGTGACTGACGAAGGGATAGGTTCCCGCTTCAACCAGGTGGGCTTCGAAAATGGCGCCACCACCCACCGGGACCGTCACCGTCTGCACACCTTCGAGCGGGTGGGCGAGCGACCCATCCATGTACACGCGATCGAAGATCGCGCCGACCACGTGGAACGCTGAAAACCGGTTCGGACCCGCGTTCACGACATACAGGCGCAGGGGCTCGCCGACTCGCACCTGGATGGGATGATGCGCGTATTCCGCTTCGCGGCCGTTGAATACCACGTAATCCGGCGCCAGGCCCAGCAGCTTTTCCCAGTCGATCATCCGCGTGGAATCGGGGAGCGTCTTGGTATAGAACTCGCTCTGTACGAACACGAGCTCCTTCGCGGCCGGCCGGCCCTGACGTGGATCGACGATAATCGCGCCGTACATGCCGTTCGCGATGTGGAGCGCCACCGGTGCGGTTCCGCAGTGATACATGAACGCGCCGGGAACACGGGCGACGAAGCGGTAATGGAGCGAGTCGTGCGGCATGAGATTCACATACGCCCGGCTCGGCGCGATCTCCGCAGCATGGAAGTCGAGGCTGTGGGGCATCGGCGCCTCATTCACGAGCGTGAAGTCCACGGTGTCACCTTGCGTAACGCGGAGCACCGGACCCGGCACGCGGCCGTCGAACGTCCAGGCATCGTAGGTCACGCCTTCGGCGATGGTGATCTTCGCGTGCTTGATCGCGACGCGCAGGCGGTGTAGGCGGCTGGTCGAGCGCGGCGGAGCAGCCGGGTCGATGGGTGCCGGCGCAGCGGCCGTGCCGATCGGCGCTTCACCGTGCGACACATCGGCAGGCGCGTTCGTCGGCGGCGTCTCGACGCGCTGCGGTGGCTGATTCTGCCGACAGGCGAGACTCACCATGGCCGTGACAAGACCCGCGACTATGAGGCTCCGACGCATCAGCAGCTCCGTTCGTTGGGTGCGCGGAGCTTAGCCGGCGACCGCTCCCGGCTTCATGAAGGCTGCGTGAGGGATCCTTTAGACTACCTCGCCCCCTGCTCGAGCGCGCCCAGCAACCGAAGCAGGCCATCGAGCATAGTGAGCGGATGCGGTGGGCACCCAGGGACCCAGAGGTCGACCGGGAGGACGCCGCCCACGCCGGTGCCGACCTCGGGACTGCCAGCAAAGGGGCCCCCGCTGATGGCGCAGGCCCCGACGGCGATCACGATCTTGGGAGGCGGGACCGCTTCGTACGTGAGCTCGAGTGCGCGCCGCATGTTGCGGTTCACCGCGCCGGTGACGACGATGCCATCGGCGTGACGCGGCGAGGCCACGAACTGGATGCCGAATCGGGCCAGATCAAACACCACGTTGCCGAGCGCGACGAGCTCGGCCTCACACCCGTTGCAGCTTCCGGCAACGACGGAGCGGAGCCGCAGGGAGCGCCGGAACAGTTTTCGGGTGCGCTCATTGAGCGCCCGGGCAAGCTCGACCTCACCTGTCTGGCTGACGAGAGCCTCTCGGGTGGACGTGGCCATGCGGTAATCGCGGCTGTACGTGCCCTCTTCCGGGCTGAACAGGCACGCCCCGACATCCAATGATCCCTCGGGCCGGCCCCGGAACCGTTCGGGCAAATCGACATTGGCTCCGGGAAAGCGAATCGTCCGGATGCCCTGCCTGAGCCTCGTTCTCAGCCAAGTCAACACTGCCTGCGCCCTCGCATCAGAGGTCATGCCCCGCGTAGGACAGGTTGAAGCTCTTGTTGCAGAGCGGGAAGTCGGAGATCTCGTTTCCGGGCATCGCCAGCGCGAGGGCCGCCCAGTTATGGAAGGAGGGATCGGTGACCTTGTGCCGGCGAACGCGGCCGTGATCGTCGGTGATCACGACGTGCGCGATCTCGCCCCGCCAGCCCTCGACCATCGCCACAATCAGCTCGTTCGCCCGCAGGGGACCGCATGCCACTTGTGCCGGCCCCTTTGGCAG
This sequence comes from Gemmatimonadota bacterium, assembly GCA_046728135.1. Taxonomy (GTDB): domain Bacteria; phylum Gemmatimonadota; class Gemmatimonadetes; order Gemmatimonadales; family GWC2-71-9; genus 20CM-2-65-7. The sequence continues at coordinate 10,837 of JBKPDZ010000137.1, forward strand.
GGCGCCGAGCTGCTCGATGGTGAACTCGAGAGAACGCTGGATTTCCACCCGCCGGACCAGGGCGCGCGCGAACACATCGCCGGCCCACATCGTGGCGACCGGGATGTGCGCGAATCGGAAGATGCCCCAGGGGTGATCGTGCCGCACATCGCGCGGCAGCTCGCAGGCGCGGGCGACCGGGCCCACGAAACCGTATTCGACGCACAAGGGTTTCGTCACGACGCCGACGCCCTCGAGCCGGGCCTGAACCGACGCCGTCTCGAACATCAGGGTCAGCACCGGCTCGAGCTCTTCGCCCAGGCGCTGTAGCCGCTCGCGCATCTCGGCGGCCATGGAGGGTGTGATGTCGAATGCCGCACCGCCTGGCCTGACGAGACCTCGGCCGTAGCGGTTGCCCGAGAGCGCCATCAGGAGATTGAGGCAATCGCCCCGCATCCGGCCCAGATACGCGGCGGCTGGTTGAAACGCGACGTCCGCTGCGATCGCGCCGAGGTCGCCGATGTGATTCGCCAAGCGCTCCAGCTCGAGTGCGATCCCGCGAATCGTCTGGCCCCGCGGGCTCTTGCGGCTGCGGGCGAGCGCTTCCACCGCGCCGCAATAGGCGCCGGCGTGGCCAATGACGGTGTCGCCCGCGATCGACTCCGCCACCAGCACGGCGCGCTCGGGAGCGACGCGCTCGAGCAGCGCCTCCACTCCACGGTGCTGATAGCCGAGCACGATCTCGAGAAACAACACCAGCTCGCCGTGCGCCTGAAAGCGGAAATGGCCCGGCTCGATGATCCCCGCGTGCACGGGCCCGACCGCGACCTCGTGCACTTCCTCGCCCGCCATCTGATAGAAGGAATACGCTTCGCGGTCCGGCGACTCCACGCACCGGCCGGGGGGGAGGTGATCGGGAGGGTGCCGCCGCAGCGGCTTGAGCCAGGGATGACCCTCCGGAACCACCCCGCACTGCTCGGCGATTTCGCGCTCGAATCCGTGAGCCTGGGGACAGGCCGCGGTGAGGGACGGGTAGCGATCCCCGACCACGGCGCTCGTCACTCCCAGCTGCCCCTCCGCGTCGTCCGCCAGGATCGCGACGAGGCACGTCTGGTCGCTGCCGTCGGGCATTCCGAAGAACGACACCACCCGCCAGCCGCCCGCTACGGCCTCCGTCACCGATTCCCGGAACCGGTCCACCGGCTCCACCGGTACCGAACCCCAGGGGATCGCGCGCCGGTTGCGCAAGCCCGCCTTGCGTAAGGGGCTCAAGGCCCTCTTCCCCCGAGGGCGGCGGCGGCGCGTGTCAGGACGTCCTGCAGGGGCCCGGGGATGTAGACGCCCAGCGTCAACACGATGGCGGCCAGCGCGAGGGGACCCGCCACCAGCCACGGGCTCTCGCGGGCGGCGACCGTTCCGTGCGCGTCGGGGGCGGGCTCCCCGAGCGCGATCCCGAGCACCAGCGCCGCCATGCCGACGAAGATGATCGCCAGCGCGAGAAGCATGGTCGCCGCGATCCACGGGTGGCCGCCGTCGATCGCGGCACGCAAGATCGTGAACTCGCTCATGAAGAGCCCGAACGGAGGTGAACCCGTGATGGCGAACAGACCCAGAATGAGGAGGGCGGCCGACGCAGGCAGCGTTCGGATCAGGCCCCGGTTAGCGGCTGCCGTCGCGGTCCCCGTGGCGAGCACGATGTTTCCGGTGACGAGAAACACCCAGCCCTTGGCGAGACCGTTGTTCACGAGGTGGAGCATGCTGCCGTACGCGCCGACCCCGCCGAGCCCGAGCCCGAGGACGAGTAACCCCATGTGCTCCACACTGGAGTAGGCGAGCAGCCGCTTCACGTCGCCCTGGCCGATGATGAACGTCGCCGCGACGGCGAGCGAGAGCAGGCCAAACGCGATGAGCACCGGCTGCGCGAACGACTCCAGCCCGGCGGCCGCCACCACCTCGGTCACGCGTGCGACGCCGAGAAACGCGCAGCTCGTCAGCGCGCCTGCCATGAGGCCGCCGACGAGACTGGGTGCCTCGCCGTAGGTATCGGGCTTCCAGGTGTGCATCGGGGCTAATCCCATCTTCGTACCGAAGCCCACCAGGAGAAACAGGAACGCCGCCCGTAGCCAAGCGGGGTGCAGCTCGTGGGCGTGCGCGATGAGGTCCGGAAGCAGCAGTGGGCGACCGACGTCGCCCTGCGCGCTGGCGAGGAAAAACGTCCCCAGCAGGGCGAGCGCGATCCCGACGGACGAGACGACGAGGTATTTCCAGGTCGCCTCGAGTGAGTGGCGGTCACGACGCAAGAAGATGAGCGGCGCCACGGACAGAGTCGTCGCCTCCATCCCCACCCACAGGATCGCCAGGTGATGAGCCAGGGACACGACCGACGCCGCGGCGAGGAAGGCGAGCAGCCCGCCCGCGAACACGCGCCCCCCCCCACCCCCCCCACCCCCGCTGCGCGCCGCATCCCGCCGGAGGTGGCCGACGATGTAGATGGTCGTCACGAAAAAGAGCACGCTGGTCAACGTGAGGACCGTGAGCCCGAGCGCGTCGGCGGCCAGCCAGCCACCGAGCGCCGGGGGCGCGGGGGCGGTCCAGAGTGACGCGACGAGCACCAGGTGTGCGGCCGCCACCGCCAGCAGGAGCGCCACCGGCACGCGCCGCCGTTGGAACGTCGGCGCGCCCAACACGATCAGCGCGGCCACGAGCGGGAGCGCGCAGAGCACTACGAGGCGGTTCAGTCGGTGAGCTCCGTCAGGCGAGTCGAATCGAGCGTGTCGAACTCGCGATTGATGTGAAAGACGACGATACCCATGATGAACACGCCGACGAAGACGTCGAGCAGCACCCCCAGCTCGATGAGAAACGGCACGCTCTCCGTCTGCGTCAGCCCGAAGAGGTAGATGCCGTTCTCGAGGATGAGATAGCCGACCACCTGCGTGATGGCCTTGCGTCGCGTCGTCAGCACGATGAAGCCGATGATGAGCGTAGCGAGAGACACCGGTACGAGCAGCGGCTGTTGCATCGCGGGGAGGGGGAGGCGTGCGGCGATGGCGAACGCCAACGCGACCGCCAGCGCGCCGAGCAGCTGCGACGCGATGAACCCGACGACCGGCTCGATCTCCCGACGCACCGCGGCCTCACGAATGGCCCACGCCAGAAACCAGGGCAGGACCACCGCCTTCACGGCCACGGTCCCCAGGGCGAGACCGACGGCATGGACCGATAGCTGAGGCGCGATGAGCAGCGGCAGGAGGCCGAGCAGGAACCCCTGCGCGGCCACGCCACGGATGCAGCTGCTGAGCCGCGAGGTGCCGAGCACCGCGAGATCCGTCAACACGACGAACAACAGGACGATCGGGGCGGCGTCGTGCATGGTCACTGGAGCTGCAGGATGGTTGCGAACAGCGCGAGGGCACTCGCTCCCACGAGCAGCTGCGGCACACGCGCCAGCCGCAGCCGCGCCATCACCGACTCCACGACGCCGACAGCAGCGCTCACGAGGCCGAGCCCAGCGAGCAACAGGGCCAGCGCCACCGGGCCGGAGAATCCCGCCCGCGGCGCGAAGACGCTCACGACCAGCACGCCGAAGAGCGCAAGCTTCAACGCGCCGCTATAGAGGATCAGCGCAAAGTCCGGCCCGCTGTGGTCGAGCACGATCACTTCGTGGACCATGGTCAACTCGAGGTGCGTGGCGGGATCATCCACGGGCACGCGGGAGTTCTCCGCCAGCAGCAGCACGAAGAGACTCACGCCCACGAGACTGAGGGACGCGCCGGCGTGGGGCCACGCCGCCGCGAGCGGCGTTCCGAGTACGCCGCTCAACGAGAGATCCCCGGTCGCGAGCACCAACGCGAGCAGGCACAGCAACAGGATTGGCTCCGCGAAGCTCGCAATCGTGACCTCGCGACTTGCACCGAGCCCCTCGAAGCTCGAGCCCGTGTCCATGCCCGCCAGCACGAGCGCGAACCGCCCCAGCGCAAGCAACCCGGAGAATGCCACCAGGTCGCCCGTGAAATGCGCGGGTGCGCTACGCCCATCGAGCGGCAGGAACAACGCCGCCACCACCAGCGACACGAACAGGACGACTGGGCCGGCGCGAAACACCCACGTGGTGGTGCGGCTGTACACCGCGCCCTTGCGGAGCTGCTTCCAGAGGTCAGCATACAGCTGGAGCACGGGCGGCCCGCGGCGACCGGTCAGCAGCGACTTGGTCTTCACGGCAACGCCCGGCAGCGCCGGCGCCACGACCCCCAGCACTCCCAACCCGATAAGCCCCTCCCACGTCATGGACTCGTCCCAGCCACGAGGAGGTAGAGCAGCAACGCCACGACGGCGGCGCCGACCAGCAACAGATACAACGACAGGCCGCCGCGCTGGACATGGCGCAGCCAGGCCGCAGCGCTGCGGGCGCGACGCCAGGCGGGAACCAGGACCCCGTCCAACACGGGGTCGATCGCGTGAGTGGCGAACGCCCCGGCCATGCGGTGTGTGCGCACGCCCGAGAAGGACCGGAAGACGCCCAGCAGCGGGGCCGCGAACGAGCTCGCCGTGTATGCCATGCGGGGCGTCACGTTGGGGTAGCCGCAACCCCATGTCACCGACTCCAGCCGCCTTTGCCCACGACTCACCGCGACGTACAGCGCCCACGCCACGAGCAGACTCAACGCGAGCCCGACCGTGAAGGCGGTCGCGGGGCCGGCGCCGGCGGCGGGCTCGAGGGGGAGGGCCGCCGCGCCCGCTGGAAGACCCGTGAGCAGCGATCCAACTCGAAGGGCCGGCGGTACCACGACGATTGGGAAGAGTCCGATCACTCCGCACGCCATCGCCAGGCCTACGAGCGGCCGGGTCATGCCCGAGGCGGACTCCCGAGGCGAGGAGGCCAGCGTGTGACGGGGCGTCCCCAAGTAGAGCACCCCCACCACCTTCACGAAACAGGCGAGCGCCAGCGCCCCGATGAACGCCAGCACCACCACTGTGAGGCCGGCGAGCTGCATCGCGCCGCCTGTGGTCGCCCCGTGGAGCGATGCCTGGTAGATCACCCATTCGCTGACGAAACCGTTGAGTGGTGGCAGTCCGACGATTGCTGCCGAGCCGACCAGGAATGTCACCGTAGTAGTGGGCATCCGCCGCGCGAGCCCGCCCAGACGGTCGATCTCCCTTGTGCCCGTGGCATGAATCACCGAACCTGCGCCGAGAAAGAGCAGGCTCTTGAACAGCGCGTGATTGAGCGTGTGCAGCACGGCGCCGGCGAAGCCGAGCACCACAATCACCGGGTGCCCATACGCAAGGCCCAAGGCCCCAGCCCCTATGCCCAGCAGAATGATCCCGATGTTCTCCACACTGTGAAACGCGAGCAGGCGCTTGATGTCGTGCTGCGCGAGTGCCCAGACCACGCCCAGCACGCCGGAGGCAGCCCCGAGTACGAGCACCGTCCAGCCCCACCAGGCCGGGGGCGCGCCGAAAAGGACCAGGGTCCGTAGCAGTCCGTAGATGCCCATCTTGATGACCACGCCCGACATCAACGCGGAGACGTGTGAGGGTGCCGCCGCATGGGCCTCGGGCAACCAGAAGTGAAAAGGCACGGCGCCCGCTTTGAGACCGAAGGCGACCAGGGCGATGGCGAGGATCATTGCGCCCCGCGCGGCCGAGAAGGGCACATGGGCCGCAAGGGCCCGAAAGCTCAAATCGCTGGTGCCGCCCGCCCAGATAGCAAAGAAGGCGAATAGCAGCAGCGTCCCCACGTGCGTCGCCACCACATAGATGATTCCAGCGCGGCGGACCTCGGGACGCTCGTGCTCGAGCACCACCAGGAGATAGGCCAGCACGGCCATCCCTTCCCAGGCGATGAGGAACGGCAGGGCGGCGCGGGCGACCACGACGATGGCGAGAGTGGCGACCAGCAGCGCCAGGAGGAGATGGGCGGCGCCGACGGCGCGGTGCCGGCGTTCGTGCTCGAGATAGGCGAGTCCGTAGAACCCGCACGCGGCCCCGACGCTCAGAATCGCGAGCAGGAACACGGCGGACAGCGCGTCGAGGCCGAACACCCACGGACCGAACGGCGTCGTCGCCGCCAGCGTGAGCTCGGGTACTGCGGCCCCGGCCAGCACCACCAGCGCCGGCACTGCGGCAGTGGCACACCCCGCGCCAAAAAGCACGCGGAACAACACCTCCCCAAGGGCCGCGCGTCGCGCCAGGCTCGCCGCGGCGAATCCGGCCAGCATGATCATCACCACGCCGAGCGCGACCAGCGTCACAGGCCTGCGCTCACTCGACTGCCGGAGCCCGAAACACGCCGCTGGCCCGTCCCTCCACCGTTTGCACCCGCGTGAGGATTTCCCCCGCTGGCGCCCGGCGCGCCACCAAACGCCGTAGCTCGTCGTCGTGCAACGCGAACCCGAGCTGGCCCAGAATACGGAGATGACCGGGGACGTTGGCGCTGATCACGGTGAACAACGCGTGCACCGGCTGCCCGTCCAGCGCACCGAAGTCGACGGGATGGCGCAACAGACACAGCGTGACGAAGGGGGCGTCGACGTGCAGCAGAATCGGATTGCGCACATGGGGGATGGCGATGCCGTCGCCGATTCCGGTGGAGCCCATCGCCTCGCGCGCCTCAAGCGTCGTTGCCAGGAACTCCCGGTCCACCTCGGGCGGCAACGGGAGGCGTTGGACGATCTCGCGCAGCACGCTCGCTTTGTCTCCGCCGCCCACGTCGTGGTGAATGCCGCCGCTCGCTAGCAGCTCGGACAGCGGCGGCACCTGCTCAGGCCGCCGCTGTGCCTGCTCGAGCAGCGTGCGCGAGACGGGGATCCCGTTCTCGGTCGCCCACTCCCACAGCTCGATCGCATTCAGGTAGATGCGCTCGTCCGCCCGGTGGACCGGGAGGGCGCGACGCTGTATCCAGCGTCGCACCGTGGCTTCGTCCACGCCCAAGTATGACGCCGCTTCGCGCACCGTGAGCTGCATTATGGCACTGCGGGCGTCCCGGAGGACGATTCCCGCGCGACCGTGGGAGTCGCGAACGCCGGCCGGGAGACCTGCGGTAGGCCAAGGTGGTCGCGGGCGCGGTTCAGCGCGTCGTCGATGTTGCCGTGGATATTCACCTCGCCCAGCGCGTCGTACATTCCCGACCGTTCCAGCGCGACGACCGGCTGCGCGTGCACGTCCGACAGGATCACGAGCGTCCCCTCGCGCTCGCTCCGCCGGACCACATCACGCAACGCGTGCAAGCCGGTGGAATCTATGGCGGGGACATGGCGCATCCGCAGGATCAGCACCTTCGGCTTCCCCGCAATCCGGCTGACCCGATCCTTGAACAGCTCCGCGGCGCCGAAGAAGAACGGGCCCGTGATCTCGTAGACCTGGACGCCCTCGGGGATCATGCGACGGCGCACGGCATTCGGGTCGTGCTCGAAGTCGTCCGTGGGGTCCTCGAACTCGTGCGTCAGGACCTTGATGTTCGTGACCTCCGCCATGCGACGCATAAAGAGGAAAGCGGCCAGCACCATGCCAACCTCGATCGCGACCGTGAGGTCCACCAGCACCGTGAGCAGGAACGTGGCGAGCAGCACGGCGACGTCGCTCTTCGGCGCCCGGAACTCCGATACGAACGTGCGCCACTCGCTCATGTGGAAGGCGACCACGATCAGGATTGCGGCGAGCGTCGCCAGCGGGATCAGCGCGGCCCACCGGCCGAAGAAGAGCGTGATGAGCAGCAGCGTGACGGCGTGCGTCATGCCGGCGACAGGCGTCGTGGCGCCGTTCTTGACGTTCGTGGCCGTCCGGGCGATCGCGCCCGTCGCCGGCATTCCGCCGAACAGCGGCGACGCAATGTTGGCCACGCCCTGGGCCACCAGCTCCATGTTGGAGCGGTGGCGACCACCGATCATGCCATCGGCCACGACCGCCGAGAGCAGCGACTCGATCGCGCCGAGCATCGCGATTGTGAACGCCGGCCCGGCCAGCGCGCCGAGCAGTGGCAGGCTCAGGTGCGGAACGGAGGGTCGCGGCAGGCCCGCATGAATCGCCCCGAACCGGGCGCCGATCGTCTCGACCGGGAGGTCAAACACCCGAACCACGACCGTCGTGACGATGAGCGCGACGAACGGACCAGGAACACGGCGCTCAAGCTTGGGCCAGACGAGGATGATCCCGAATGCCAGCGTGGCAACAAGCAAGGCCCACGGATTCACCGAGTCGAAGGCGCGAGCGTAGGCGTCCCACTTGGCGAGGAACTCCGCGGGCACGGCGCCCATCTGGAGACCCAGGAGGTCCCTCACCTGGCTCGAGAAGATGATGAGGGCGATCCCGCTCGTGAACCCGATCGTCACAGGGTACGGGATGAACTTGATTGCGGCGCCCAGCCGGACGACGCCCATGACGACCAGGATCACGCCGGCCATCAGCGTCGCGACGAGCAGGCCGTCGACGCCGTAACGTTGCACGATGCCGGCGACGATCACCACGAACGCGCCCGTCGGCCCGCCGATTTGCACGCGCGAGCCGCCGAGCAGCGAGATGAGGAAGCCGGCGACGATGGCGGTGTAGAGCCCGCGCTCGGGGCTGAGACCGCTCGCGATCGCGAACGCAATCGCAAGCGGCAGTGCCACGATGCCGACGATGACGCCGGCAATCACGTCCCGGGTGAACTGCTCCCGGTCGTACGTCTGCAGCGTGGTGACAAACTTGGGGATAAGCACGAAGGCGGGAAGATAATAGATTCGAGTATGCTCGCTGCGCTCGTCTCGATCCTCGTCTGCACGCAGGGTCTCCCGTGCGATTCCGCGGTCCATGCGTAGATGGGGAGCACAGCCAGCTGGAGCGTCGCACCGTACTTCATCGTCGCTGACGTCGTCACCACCGCCAACTATTACCGCGACAAGCTCGGCTTCAGCTACAATCGCTTCTGGAATGACCCGCCCTCGTTCTGCATGGTGCGACGCAACGGCGTGATCATCATGCTGGCGCAGCTCGAGCAGTCCGGCGGCATCCGTCCGAACCGAACGGTCGATCCCGAGGGCGGAGCCTGGGACGCATATGTCTGGATCGACGACGCCGATGCGCTGCACCAGGAGTTCAAATCGAAGGGTGTGAAGATCACGCGAGGCCTGATTGACCAGCCCTATGGCTGCCGGGACTTCGAAATCGATGACTGCAACGGCTACCGACTCTGCTTCGGGCACGACATCGAAGGGCGCTGAGCTTCTATAGCGCGATCCTTACCAGGGACGCGCCGGCGCCCATGACGCCGGCAAGGCCAGCGCGGATTGCGCCAGGCGTGCCCACGAAGTCGAGCAAAACTTGACGCTGTTCGCCTGTGAAGAAGAGCTGCCCGCCGATCGGGGTAATCGTGGGCCCTTCGCTGTCAGGTACGACGCTCCCCCGCACCTTCGCAAACGGCTCGTCGTTGACCGAAACGATCTCATCCCACGATCTGAACGTGTTGAACCAACCCACGGAGCCCTTCAACTCGGCGCTCCCGGAAGCGTGCTGGACCGAGAGATCGAGGTCCTCATAGTACGTGTCCACACCCATCTGCGCCGCATGGTGCAGCACTTCATGCAGGTCCGCCGCGGCATCGTCGATCTGCGTCGTGGTGATCGGGGTGTGCACGTCGGAGCCTGGCTCTCCGGTCACCTGAAAGTCCAGGCGCTGCTGTCCATCGCTCATGAAGCCCGTGGCGCTCGCCACCCACTCCGCGTCCGTCGCGTTGTGACTGATGGTGTAATCGACCAGCGCCGCACCGCCGCCCGGACCCGTTGCAACGCCGCGCACCGCCTTCGTACCTGGCGCACTGACATCGAACAGGTCGAGCTGCCCGATGGCCGCGGCCGGGCACGCGATCGACCCGTCCGGAGCACGCAGGTAGAGCACGACCCGAACCCCCGTGGCCGGGGCGCCGGAGTCACCGCTCACGGCGTACCGCTGCGACGCGCAGCTGAACGTGAGTGTCTTCCCGAGCAGCGAATCAGGAATGAGTGACGCGCCCGGCGCGGGCAGTGGCCCAACGAACCAAAAGATCCCGAGCGATCGAACGAGCGGCGACGCGAAAACGGTGTTGACCACGGCGAGGCTGGAGCCGAGCCCGCCCAGGTCGCCGAGCGGGCCGGTGGACTCGCCGCACCCCGCGGCGGTGAGCACCAATACTGTCCAGGTGATCGGTCTCATGAGGCTCGATCTTCACCTTCCTCTACCCCGCGAGCCTGGACCGCGTCACCTAAGCCTAGTTGCCGATCGGCTGCGGGGCCCGGAGCTCGACCGGCCGCGGCTCGATCGCCGGCAGCTTCCTCGCCTTGAGCGCCGCGTTCACGCCCGGCAAGGCATCCCGCAGGGCGGCCTGCGCCGCGAGCAGGTGCCGCTGCAGCTCCGGCGCGAACAGCGCGAACACGTCGTAAACCTGCCGCGGCGGCCGGCCATCCGCCGATTCCGCCATCCCTCCCAGGGCGCTGAGCCGCTCTGTCACCCGTTGCCCGTAGATCAGCTCATCCTCCACGTCCTGATTGCGGATCTGGTACAGGGAGTCCTCGATCGTGGCGAGCCGGTCGGCCAGCGCGCGGGGTCGCGTGCGCGCGCCGCCGCTGAGGCTCCGCAACCGGTCCTCGATCTGGGCGCGCGCGTTGCGCAGCGTCACGATGGTCGTGCTGGCGGCGTTGACCGTATCCCGCAGCTGCCTGAGGAACCGGAACTGCTCAGCCAAGTCGGCCATGCCAGCGTGGCCACGCGGGTCAGCGCGCAGCTGTAACGGTTGGACGTACTCTTTCCCGCCCACCCGCAGCCGCACGCGGTACATCCCGGGCAGCACCATGGGACCGTCGGTCGAGATGCCGCGCATCCCCCAGAACGCCGTGGGGCCAAGGATCCGCAAGTTCCAGGCGAACAGGTTGAGCCCCACCTTGGCGGGCACACGCGGCAGCGACGGGGGCCGGCGCGGCCACGGCTTGTCGGCGTCTTTGAGTGTGTCGCCGACGATCGAATCGACCTTCACGCTGTCTGTGATCCCGGCGCGGTGAAGACTGTCGGTGCGCACGCGCTTGACGCTGTCCGCCCGCAGGCTGTCGGCTCGAGTGGCCGAGTCCTGGGCGCTGGTGAACGAGCGGATCACCTGCCCGGCGGAGTCGAGGACGTCGAGCGTCACCTCCGCGCTACCGGTCTTGAGCCAGTAGTAGACAACGGCACCGCTTGGCGGATTCTTGCCGACCGGATGCGCCGCGTTTTCCCCAAACCCGAAGCCGCCGCCCCAGTCGACGCGGTACGCTGCTCGCGGCCGGTACAAGTGGGCGTCGCCGGCCAGCACCGAGTCCGCGAGCTGGCGGAGCACCGAGATGTCGTCCAGGATCCAGAACGAGCGGCCGTGCGTCGCGGCGATCAGGTCGCCGTCTTTGATCGCGAGGTCGTGTACCGGCACGGGCGGCAGGTTCCGCCGCAGCGACTGCCAGTGCGCGCCGTCGTCGAACGACACGTATACCCCGCGCTCGGTGCTCGCGAACAGGAGCCCTGCCCGCTCGGGATCTTCGCGGATCGAGCGCGCCCATTCCGTCGCAGGGATGCCGGTCACGATCGAGGTCCACGTGCGACCGAAGTCCGTGGTCTTGTAGAAGTAGGGCGCGGGGTCTTCAAGTTGATAGCGGTTGGCGGCGACGTAAGCCGTCCCCGCCGCGTGTGGCGACGCCTCGATGATCGAAATCCGTGTGAACGGCTTCACATCGGGCGGCGTCACGTTCGTCCACGTACGCCCGCCATCTTGCGTCAGGTTGATGAGCCCATCGTCTGAGCCCGCCCAGATCACGCCACGCGTGACCGGCGACTCCGCGATCGCGAAGATCGTCGCGTAGTACTCGGCGGTCGTCTGGTCGAGCGTGATCGGTCCGCCGGACGGGCCCAGAGTTGCCGGGTCGTGCCGCGTCAGGTCGGGAGAGATCGCGGTCCAGCTCTGGCCGTCGTCGTGCGACGCGAACAGCACGTTGGCCCCGATGTACAGCGTGTTGGGATCGTGCGGCGAGACGAGCAGCGGTGCGGTCCACTGGAAGCGGTATTTGCCCTCGCCTGCGGCGTGCCCATCGGGGGAATCGGGCCACGGGTTCACGATGCGCCAGATGCCGGTTTGGTGGTCCACACGGGCGAGGAAGCCCGAGTTGTCGCCCCCGAACGTCACGTCGGGCGTGTCGGGCCGGGCCTGGATATAACCCGACTCTCCCGACACGTCGTACCACTGCGAGCGATCGATCCCGCCCGGCCAGCGGCTCGGCCCGCACACGCCGGAGTTGTCCTGCTGCGCACCGCACACGTGATACGGAAAGTGGTTGGTCGTGGCGACGTGGTAGAACTGCGCGGTCGCAAAATCCTGATCGCTCCAGGTCTTGCCGCCGTTGAACGACACCGTGGCCCCGCCGTCGTCGCCCAGGATCATGCGCTGGGGATCGTTGGGCGCGATCCACAGCGCGTGGGTGTCGCCGTGCAGCACGTCGAGCTGCTGGAACGTCCGGCCGCCGTCGCGCGACTTGTAGAAGATGACGTTGGTCGCGTAGACGACGTCCGAATCCTTGGGGTCGGCGGTCAGCTTCATGTAATACCAGGCGCGCACCCGCAGCTTGTGATCGTGGTTGAGCCACTTCCATGTGGCTCCGCCGTCGTCGGAGCGGTAGACGCCCCCCGAGTCGGCCTCGATCAGCACCCAGATCCGCGACGGCTTGGCCGGCGAGACGGCGAGACCGATGTTCCCGAGGAGTCCGTGCGGCAGCCCGGGATTCTTCGTGAGCTCCTGCCAGTGAGCGCCGCCGTCGGTGGTCTTGAAGATGCCGCCGCCCTTACCTCCCGAAACCAGCTTCCACGGGAAGCGCTGCGCTTGCCAGAACGCCGCGTAGAGGACGTCGGGATTCGCAGGATCCATCGCGAGGTCCGACGCGCCGGTGGAGTCATTGCGCGCCAGGACCTTGGTCCACGTCTTCCCGCCATCGGCGGACTTGTAGATCCCGCGCTCGGCGTTGGGACCGAAGGCGTGGCCCTGCGCGGCCACGTACACGACGTCGGGATTGGTCGGGTTGACCCGGATGCGGGAGATGTGCTGCGTCGCCGCGAGCCCCAGCGCGGCCCACGTCCGGCCACCGTCCGTCGTTTTGTACACGCCGGACCCTGGCGACACATTGCCGCGGATCGCGAACTCGCCCGTCCCGACGTAGACGACGTCCGGGTTGGACTCGCTCACGCCGATCGCGCCGATCGTGCCGCCGAAATACTTGTCGCTCATCGGCAGCCATGCCTGCCCGCCGTCGGTAGTCTTGAAGACGCCGCC
>JBKPDZ010000138.1:0-17269 GCA_046728135.1 Gemmatimonadota bacterium
GGCCCGAGACGCTCAGCACCCGCAGCAGCTGTACGCCGATATCGACCACGACGGGGTCATGCATGCCAAACACCGCAAGCAACTGCCGCGGCAGAAACAGGAAGAACAGCCCGACGAAGACGGCGACCGACAGCCCGTAGCGCGCGGCGATGTGCACGGCCTCGTTGGCGCGGTCGGGATGCCCTGCCCCAAGGTTTTGTCCCGCCACCGCCGCTGCCGAGCCCATCAGTCCCACCGATGTCCAGGTGATCAGGGAAAACAGCTCCGTGTAAGAAACTGCGAACGCGGCTTGCGCGGCGGCGCTCTGCGCCAGCGAGCCGATGAACGACAGCATCAACACGCCGCCGACGTTCATCGCAATGCCTTGAATCCCGGTCGGGAGCCCGAAGCGGAACAGCTCCCGGATGATCGCCCAATCCGGTCCCCACCCCTTGCCCCGTGGGAACGCGACCACCCAGCTGCCGGTCCACAGCTGCCACAGCGCATAGATCGCCACGAGCCCGGCCGTGATGCAGGTGCCCATCGCCGAGCCGCGCGTGCCGAAGGAGGGGATCGGCCCCAGCCCGCGGATCAGCACGATGTTCAACAGCAGGTTCACGACCGTCATCACGATGCCGAGGATCATCGGCGTCCGCGCGTCACCCGCCGAGCGCAACGCGCCGCCCAGCATGAAGAAGATCATCATCCCGCTCGAGAAGCCGAACAGGATGCGCAGATAGGGCAACGCCTCGGCTTGCACCGCCGGGGCGGCGTTGACGAGCTCGAGCAGCCAGGGAGCGACCAAGTAGCCCACCGGCGCCAGAATGCCGAGCGAGAGGCCGATCGCGGTGAGAAACGCCTGGTAGACGACGCGGTCGACCTGCTCCGACTCTCCCGCTCCGGCGAACCGCGCCACCAGCACACTCATGCCCGTGAACAGCGACGAGATGAACACAATGACGACCAGAAAAATCTGCCAGCTGACGCCGATCGCGGCGTTGGCCTTGTAACCGACCAGATTGCCGACGAGCACGTGGTCGACCATGCCTTGCAAACCGCCGAAGGCGTTCGTCAGCATGGTCGGCCACGCGATTTTCCAGACCGCGGGCTGCAGCGGCCCATCCACGATCGAGCGATCGTAGCGCGATTTCGAAGCCGCGACCGCCGTCATCTAGAGCGCGGGGACCGCGGAACGGCGCCGGGCGAGCAGCGCATCGAGGCTCCAGGGTCCGGCGCCAGCCGCGGAATAGTAAAGGAAGGTGAAGCAGTAGAAGACTGCCGGCGCGCCCTGGTTCAGAACCGGCCAGAAGCCGTGACCCGCATGCCCGATGAAATACGCGAACGCCATCTCACCGGACAAGATGAAAGCCACAGGCCGAGTGAAGAGGCCGAGGAGGAAGAGTGTGCCACCGACGACCTCGATGATCCCGGCAAACCAGATGAGCGAGCCGACCGGGGCGACTCCACCGCCCGGCAGGATCGGAGCCGGAAACGCGAACCACTTCGCTGAACCGACCTGGAAGTAGAGAAAGGCAACGACGATTCTGAGGATGCTCTGCAGCTGTGGCGCCCACTCCTTTTTCACAAGGCCTCCATTTTCTTCCGCAAGAGTTCGCGCTCGCGGGCGTTTTGTGTGAGCGACGCGGCACGCGCCAGCTCGGCGCGCGCCTCCTCGAAACGGCCGAGCTTCGCCAGGAGATCCCCGCGGACACTCGGCAGCAGATGATACCCGTCCAGCGCCGGATCCTTGGTCAGCGCATCGACCACCTCTAACCCCGCGGCCGGCCCGAACGCCATGCCGAGCGCCACGGCCCGGTTCAGCTCGACGATTGGGGACGGAAGTAGCTGGGCGAGTCCGTCGTAGAGCGCCACGATCCGCGTCCAATCCGTCTCCTCGGGCGTGCGGGCGCGCGCATGGCATGCGGCGATCGCCGCTTGGAGCGTATACGGACCGTAGGACCCGCCCAACGCTTCGGCGCGCGCGAGCGCCGCAACACCGCGGCCGATCAGGAGATAGTCCCAGCGGCCACGGTCCTGGTCGAGCAGCAGCACCGGCTCACCCGCTGGATTCACGCGCGCGCGCAAGCGCGATGCCTGAATCTCCATCAACGCCACGAGCCCATGCACCTCGGCCACCGCTGGCGCGAGCTCGGCCAAAATGCGGCCGAGGCGCAGCGCGTCCTCGCACAGGGCGGGCCGTACCCAGTCCTGGCCCGCCGTCGCCGAGTAGCCTTCGTTAAAGATGAGATAAATGACTTCGAGCACCGACTCGAGCCGGGCCGTGAGCGCCACGCCGCGCGGCACTTCGAAGGGCACATGGGCGGCCGCGAGGGTCCGTTTCGCGCGGACGATGCGCTGCTGAATCGTCGCCTTCGGCACGAGGAACGCACGGGCGATCTCATCCGTCGTCAGGCCGCCCAACAGTCGCAAGGTGAGCGCGACGCGCGCTTCCGTCGTGAGGACCGGGTGACAGGCCGTGAAGATCAGGCTCAGCAGATCGTCGCCCACGTGATCGTCGATCGCGTCGGCCAGCGCGGACTCGGGACTGACCTGCCGTTCCTCCAGCTGTCGCCCGAGATGCTCGTGCTTCCTGTCCTGCATCTTGCCCCGCCGCAGATGATCGATGGCGCGATGCTTGGCGGTTGCCATGAGCCACGCGCCCGGATTGTCGGGCACACCCGAGTCAGGCCACTGCTCGAGTGCCGCCACGAGCGCGTCCTGCGCCAGGTCCTCCGCCAGACCGACATCGCCCACGATCCGCGCTAACCCAGCGATGAGTCTGGCGGACTCGATCCGCCAGACCGCATCGATGGCGTCAGCAACCTTCTGGCGGCTCATCCATCATCTGCCGGATTTCAACTTCCAGGTCGTAGTCCCAGAGGCCGATATGCGCCTCCAGGAAGCGGCGCGTCCACGCGATGGCATCGGTCTTCGATGGGACGTCGTAGATCGCGAAGCCGCCGATGACTTCCTTGGCTTCCGTGAAGGGTCCGTCCGTGACGGTGATCTTGCCCTTGGCGAGCCGGGCGCGCGCGCCCAACGCCGTCGGCGCCAGCCCGCCCATTCCCACCATGACGCCCTGCTTGGAGCCTTCCTCGCCCAGTCTTGTGATCTTGTCGATGAGCGCCTGAGACGGTGGCGCGTTGGTCTCGCGCGTCTTCACGATGGTCATGAATCGCATGGCAGTCCTCTCCTAACGCTTCCGGTTCTTGTCGATCGCCGCCCGCTGGCGCTCTTCCTGCTCGCGCAGCTCGGGCGTAAAGGCCGCGCCGAAGTCTTCGGCCTCGAAGACCTGACGGATTTCGACTTCCCCGTCCTTGAACGGGATCCGCTTCGCCCACTCGATCGCGTCCGCGCGTGTCTTCGCCTGCCAGATCCAGAACCCGGCTACCAGCTCCTTGGCTTCCGTGAACGGCCCGTCGCGAACCGTGCGCTTGCTGCCCGCGTAACTGATCCGAACACCCTTCGATGACGGCGCCAAGCCTTCCCCGGCGAGCATGACTCCCGCCTTGACGAGCTCATCGTTGAACTTTCCCATCTCGGCGAGCTCCTGCTCGGAGGGCATCGCGCCGGCCTCGTAGTCTCTGTTGCCCTTCACCATCACGAGGAATCGCATCTCCGACTCGCTTTCTTTGAGGTCCAGGTCCGATCTGCTTTCACCTAGACGTCGAATGAGCTGCGCAGAAATCGACACGCACGAATCCCATTGTGGTAGGCCTACTTAGGAAGTAGACTCGGGGCGTGACCCTTGCGATCTGAGAGGAACGTCATGTGCAGAAACATCAAGACGCTGGCCAACTTCGAGCCGCCCGCCACCGACGACGAAATTCGTGCGTCGGCGCTGCAATTCGTTCGGAAACTCAGCGGCACGACGAAGCCGTCGCAGGCCAACGAGGCCGCGTTTAACGCAGCGGTCGAAGACGTGACAGTGATCGCCCGCCGGTTGATCGATTCGATCACCATTAAGGCTCCGCCCAGAAACCGCGAAGAGGAGGCTCGGAAGGCGCGCGAGCGCGCCGTGAGACGTTTCGGTTAAGGGAAACCGAGACGTCGGCCCGGCGTCACTGCCGTGGCTGCGGCTTGTCCGGTCCCGGCTTCTTCGGCCGTGATGCGGGCTTTGCCGTGTGGTCCGGCTCCTCCGGGTCACGGTGCGGGCCTGCGGGTTTTCCCTGCCGCAAGTTCTGCCGCTGGACCGGCTCGAGCGGCCGACCCGGATCGGTCTGCTGCATCGCTTTCTGGCGCGTTGGGAACGGCAACGCCGCTGGCGCCGGCGGATTGCGCGCGATCACGGGCGGCGGCACTCGCCGGCACGGCACGCCGGGACGCGGCGTCGGCACCTCCGGCTAGTTCCACGGCGTCACGTGAATCTCGGGCCGCGGCCGCGGCGCCTCCACCGGCGGCTGCACCGCCGGACGTCTCGGGCTTGCCGGCCGCGCCCATCCCGCCGCCTGCGGCAACGGCTGCACCCGCGGATGCGAAATGATCTGCGCGCGCGTCACCTCCACGTCCGTCACGCTCACGACCCGCCGACCTACCGGCGCACCGGTGCGGAATACGTCGAGGGGGACCGCCGTCACGCGCGGCCGATTCACATAGTGCACCTCGCGCGTCGGCACATCGGTCACATCCGGATTCACCCGCTCGCGATACTCGCGTCCGTGATGGTACCAGGGGTGATACGGCTCCCTCGGACCCAGCGGGAACCACCCCTGCACGCCGCCCCGCCCCGCCCGCCCGACGTTCACGAAGACAACCAGCGCCGGAGCGTAACACGGACGCTCCACGACGCGGCCCGGCACCCACGCCCAGCGGTCGTGCCAGTACACCCAGCGGCCGTAGTGGAACGGCACGTAGCCCCAGGGCGCGTCGTCCACCCACGTCCAGCCCCAGGGATCGATCCACGCCCAGTGGCCCGCGCGGTACGGCGCCCAGTCCGCCTCGACCACGGTGGGATACCACACCGGACCGTAGTCGGGCACGGTCTCCCACGAGCCCGCGCGGTCCAGCTCATCGTAGCCCGGCACGTTGCGGCCGACGTACTGGGCCGAAACGGACGCGGCGAGCGGCTGGTCGCGCCCCGCGCTCCAGCGGTCGAAATCGTCGGGCGGACGCGGCGCCATGCTGGCCACGCGAATCGGATCGTTGCCCGAGAGTGCCAGCGCGTCGCCGCCGCGCACCGATTGCAGCACTTCGCCCGCGACCACTTCCGCGAGCCCGCTGTCCACGCGGATGGTCGTGGTGCCGTCGGGCTCGGACACGTCCACCCGGTAGGCGCCAGACTGGCGCAGCAGGAACGCGCCGTTGGGCGTGTCCACCTCGATCGAATCGCCGTGCGACAGATCGTACACGGTCACGCGCAGCGTGCCGCTCGACATGCTGACCTGCAGGAAGTCGTCGGTGAGATTCGCGATGGTCAAATCGGTCGCGGCGCCGAGGCGGACCGTGCAGTCCCCTGCCTCGAGCTCCGCCCGGGCGTCCTGATCGGCGTAGAGCCGGTCGCCCGACGTGAGCGTGTAGTTGAGGACCGCGTCGCTCCAGCTGCTCGCCGCCGTGTCGCCGGACGGCTGGATCGACACTCTCCCTTCGCGCACGCTCAGGCGCGCAACTCGCCCCGGCGGGTCGCCGCTATCCGTCGGAGGCACGGGCAACAGCGCCCGCGCCTGGAGTGCGATCAACAGTGCAAGGGAGAGCATCGTGCGATCAAATATGCCCTGGCTCGGATTCGAACCGAGACGCCTTGCGGCACTGCCCCCTCAAGACAGCGTGTCTACCAGTTCCACCACCAGGGCGGCGCCAGAAACCTAGGCCACACGCGACGGTGAAGCAACCGCTCATGTGATCGTCGTCGCTGTGCTGGCGTGATGTTCGGCTGCTCGCGCAAACTCGCACGGCGCATAGCTTTTCGGCATGGAGCTGTGGGTTGCGTTCGGGTTCGGCGCGCTCGTCGGTGCGCTGCTCGGCTACCTGCTCGGCCGTCTGAAACAGGTGCCGGTACCGCAGGCGCGTCCCGCGCCTCCCTCGCAACCTCCACCCTCCTTCAAACCCTCCGGATCGGCCGCAATCAAACACGTCGTGCTCGACGACGGCTCCGCCAACGTTCTCAACGCGCTGAACAACCGCCTCGCCGCGATCGGCGCGCTTGCCGATTTGCTGCACGGCAGCCCGCTCGACCCTGAGCGCGCGCGGGCGCTCGTGTTGCTGCACGGCGAAGTCCGGCGCGCGGCCGAAATCACGAGTCACTTCCTCGAGCTCGCCGCGCATCCGGCCGGCGCCGCCGAGCCGTGCGATGCGGCGGTCGTGATCAACGGCGTGCTGGCGGAGCGCGACTCCACTTTCCGCGAGCTCGGGGTGAAGCTGACGCGGTCGGTCCCCGCAGACTTGCCGATGGTCGCCTGCCCCATGGCGCAGCTCACGGAGATGCTCACGAAGCTGCTCGACTTCGCGCTGCGGCGCCTGCGCGCCTCACAGCCGCCGCGCGAGCTGCGGCTCGACGCGATTGCGACTGGGCCTTCGGTCGTGGTATCGCTGTGGGACTCGGGCACGCCGTTGGCTGTGGAGGCGGAACAGCGGCTCACCTCGCCGTTTCGGTTTACGCAATCGGGCGGTGGCGGCGAGGTCGAGTTCGCGCTCGCGCGGGCCCTGGCGCAGTCGGCGGGCGGGAGCCTGCGCCTGCGGCCGCGCGGCGGCAGCACCGGCGCCGAGGTCGTCGTCACCTTGCCTCGCAGCCTGCTGGGCACGCAGCCCGCACACGCCGCGCCCGCCGAGAATCTCCCGCGGATGCGGATCCTCGTCGTCGACGACGATGCGGTGAACCGGCAGGCGATGGTGTTGCTGCTCGAGCGGGAAGGCCACCAGGTGGTCGCCGTGGAGAACGGACTCGAGGCCATGGAGCGCCTGGGCGAGCGGGAGAACACGTTCGACGCGATCGTCACGGACCTGCAGATGCCCCGTCTCGGCGGCCGCGCGATGTACGAGCAGCTCGTCAACAGCCGGCCGCTCATCGCGAAGCGGTTCGTGTTCGTGACGGGCGATCAGGCGCGCGGCGAGACGCGGTCGTTTTTGGAAAACTGCGGCCAGCCGTCGGTGACGAAGCCCTACGATTTGGGCGACTTGATCAACGCGATAGGAACGGTTTCCAGGAAAAAATAACGCCGCGCTAGGAGCGGCGCGCACGCTAAAATGATCAATGATCATTGATCAATGATTACTGGACATTGATCATTCCAGCGGATGGGCCGACTCGGAATCGAACCGAGAACCTACTGATTAAGAGTCAGTTGCTCTGCCAGTTGAGCTATCGGCCCGGAGGAGCGGCTGGTGGAGCGGCCGAAAAATCGTCAGGGCCCGAAGCCGAAGCAAGGGAACGACTCGGCAGGCCGATCTTCGTCCCCCATTCGTCCGTCAGCTTGAACGTCTCACTCATCGGGAATCGCAGCACCCACAGCCGGCGCGCGAGATCCTTCAACGACCAGATGACGGTGCGCTGGACCTCCACCGACGACCATTGGCCAAACTCATTGTGGGCCAAATCGGCCCTGAGTGCCTCCGCGACCGCCGTCGCTAACTCCTGATGCTCGTGCTGCTGTGCATTTTGTGGAACCTTTTTGGTTCCCTTTTTGGGACCTGACCCTTCCCCCCATAACACCCACTCCAGCGTAACATCTGGGATGCCAAGCTCTTTTGCCTTCGTGACAATCAACCGCGCGACGTCGGCAGGAAACTTCTCACGATGGGGCCATTTCTTTATCGCTGCTTCAGTTACAGCGCCTTCCAGCGCGGCGGCGAACTGCCGATAGCTCAAGGAGATCCCTTCCCATGGACTGAAGACGTCCAACAGGAGCGCCAGACGATCAGCTACTGGAACTCGTTTCGGTCCAGTTTCGGGCTTGACAGGTGACAATGTGTGCCTACTTTCGGTGTCCTATAGAGGCAGCAAAGTGACCAGTTGCGTCCAATACTGCCTGCTTTCCCTAATGCAGTCAAGCGCCCAGCCCTTGGAGACTCTATGAAGTTCGCGCGCCGCTCTCTTCTGGTGCTCGCCCTCGCGCTCTCGGTAGCGCGTTGCGCGGACCAACCCACAGCGGTGAAAGCTCCCGCGGCTCCGCAGTTCCTGCGCTGGGCCCCTCAGACTCCGCAGTTCACGGCCATAACAACACCTCACGCGCACCGCTCCGGAGCGATGGCGCTGACACCTCCCCTGAGTCTCGATCGCTATGTCGCGTCGTTCTGGGCGGTTCGCGGTGAGTCGCGGTCGATTCAGATCAACTACAGCAGCAGCATCGATAATGAAACGCATCCCTTCCTGACACTCACGACTACCGACCCGACGTTCGTTCCGGGGGTCGGCGAGCTCGCCGTGGGTGACTCGGTCCTCATCACGGTCACCGTCGACACCACGAAAATCGGCGTCTCGCTCGAGCCGAGCGGGCTGCAGTTTGGCGCGCCTGCCCAGCTCAAGATCTGGTACGACGGCGCCGGTGGCGACCTGAACGGGGATGGCGTCGTCGACAGCACCGACACCCAAATCGAAGCCAAGCTGCTCGGCCTCTGGTACCGCGAAGACCAGACCGTAGCGTGGACAGAACTCGGGGCGAGCCAGTCGCTCGACGAGAAATCGTTCACGTACGCATTGCCGCACTTCTGCGAGTACGCGGTCGCGGAAGCACTGATGGAATGGGCGGTCGGCTGGTAAGCGGGAGATAACGTTCCCATGTCCAAAGACCAAATCCGCGACCAGCGCCCCGCCGAGGCGTCGCCTGTCGTCGCAAAAGCCCGCGCACTCGCGGCTGCCGGCCACCATGCCGCGGTCGTCGAGTTCCTGGGCTCGCGCGAGCAGAGCGAGCTCGAACAGCCGACGCTCGCCTTGCTCTACGGCATCGCGCAGGCGCGGGTCGGCCGGCACGAACAGGGGCTGCAGTGGATCGATCGCGCCCTGGCCCGGGCGCGCCAGCTCGGCGAGCATGGTGTCGAACGTCATGCGCTCAACGCGCGCGGCGCGATCGCCCTCGTCAGCGGCGACCTCACTGCCGCAGCCGACTACTGCACCCAGGCCCTGATGGCGGCGAGCCGCGACGGCGATCATGCCACCTCGGGCCGCGCGTCGAACAATCTCGGGATCATCAGCCATCTCCGCGGCCGTCACGCGGAAGCCATCTCCTCCTGGGAGATCGCGGCCGCCGCGTTCCACCGCGCCGGCATGCAGACCGGAGTAGCGGACTGCCAGCACAACCTGGCCAATGCCTACCGCGAGCAGAAGGCCTTCGACAAGGCGCTGGCCACGGCCGATCAAGCCGTCGCCGCCGCGGAAGCCACGCGCGACGAGACCCTGCATGCGATGACGCTGCGCGGCCGCGCCGAAGTCCGCGCGGTGCGCAGCGAGCCCGAGCTGGCCCGCCGCGATCTCGATCGGATCCGGGGCATCCGCACCCAGTTGCCCGACCCCGTGGCCGAAGCCGAAGACCTGCGGATCCAGGCGCTCGTGCTCGCCGTGGAGAATCACCTGCCCCGTGCCGAGAAGGCGTTGCGGGAGGTCATCGGCCGCTCCGAGCTGCACGAGCGCCTGCTCCTCCAGGGCGAAGCGACCCGCGATCTCGCGCTCGTGCTGCGCCGCACAGACCGTACGGCCGACGCTCAGGACGCCGCCAAGTCCGCCAAGGCCATCTTCGCCCGCATGGGCGCCGAGAGCGAAATCCGCAAGCTCGCCGACCAGGGCTGGGACGAAGCGTTTGCCGCCGAGCTGCGCGGCCAGCTCGCGCCGATCCACGTCGCGCAACAATTCGCCGACGCGGGCCGCTACGCGGAGCTCCTTACCTATCTCGAGCAGCGCTCCAAGGACGAGCTCGAAGAGTCGGCGTTGCTCACGCTGCTCCTCGGTATTGCGCACAGCCGTCTGGGCCGGCTCGAGGTGGGCCAGCAGTGGGCGATGGTCGCGCAGCTGCGCGCCCGTTCGCTGAAAGATCGGATGATGGAAGTGCGGGCGCTGAACGTCTGCGGCGCCATCGCGCTGGAGCGCGGCGGCATCGACGAAGCGACCTACTTCTTCACGCGCGCGCAGGAAGAGGCGACCGACGGCAACGACATGGCGACGGTGGGCCGCTGCGCCAACAACCTCGGCGTCATCGCGAACATGCAGGGCGACTACAAGCGGGCCGTGATCGCCTACACCCGCGCGATTGCCGCCTACGAGCAAGCGCACTTCGCCCGCGGCGTCGCCGAGTCCCGCCACAACCTCGGCATGGTGTGCCGCGCTCAGGGCCGGCTCGACCGGGCCCTCGACATCGCGCAGATCGCCATCGACGAGGCGCAAGCGTTAGGCGACAAGCAGCTCACGGCTCAGGCCGTCGCCGGCCTCGCCGAAATTCACGTGACCCGGGGTGAGCGAGACCTCGCGCTGGCGGCCATCGAACGCGCGATCGCGACCCACCGCGAGCTCAAAGATCCGGTCCGCGAAGCCGAAGACCTCCGCATCAAGGCCGGCGCGCTGTCCCTGAATGGGGGCCGGGAAGAGGCCGAAACCGTGCTGCGCCTGGTCATCGAGCGCGCGACCGAGCATGGCCGTCCCCTGCTGCTCGCGATGGCGGAGCGCGATCTCGCGCTGCTGCTGATCCAGGGTGGGGACGTGGCGGCGGGCAAGGCAGCGGCGCAGCGCGCTCGCTCCTCGTACCAGCGGCTCTCGGCCCGCGCTGAAATCGACAAGCTCGACGACTTACTGGAGACCGCATGAGTTTCCAGCACCACACGCTCTCGAACTATGCCATCGGCTGGTAATCTCCCGCCGGTCGAGGAACGTCGCCGCGGGCTGGACCGCCGCTCCGGTGTCGAGCGCCGCTCAGTTGGCGACGTGGAGGAGGCGGCGACGCTGCCCCTGCAGCGCATGTTCCCGCACGCGCGGCTGAGCGAAAGCGAAGCCGCCCAGCGCGCCGCAGCCATCGAGGCGCACCGCCGTGAGCTCGGCTCGCGGCTGGGCCGCAACGTCGGCGCGGTGGTCGCCGCCGTCGATTACATGCTCAACATCAGCGGCGACCTCGTCTCCCCGACCATCGTGGAGCACGAGGCGCTGGAGCTCCTCGAGCACCGCTCCATAACGGATCCGCTCACCGGCCTGTTCAACCGCTATCACTTCGACGCGACGATGACCCACGAGATCGCGCGCTGCCGCCGCTACGGCGTGCCGCTCTCCCTGCTGCTCATCGACGTCGATCGCCTGAAGCTCCTGAATGACCGCTGGGGCCATCATGCCGGCGATCAGGCCCTCGGGCGCGTCGCGACGGCGATCCAGAAGAGCTTGCGCGGCACCGACATCGCGGCCCGCCTGGGCGGCGATGAATTCGCGATCATCCTGCCCGACACCGACGCGGTCGCCGGGCTGATCGTCGCGACCAGAATCCGTCGCAACCTCGTCGAGAGTGCGTCCACAACAGTCACCGTCAGCGGCGGACTGGTCGAGCTCCCGCGCGCTGTCGCCGATGCGTCGGCCGCCCAGCTCATGCTGGTGGCGGATCATGCGATGTACGCGGCGAAGAATTCGGGCGGCAACTGCGTCGTGCAGCGGGAGTATCAAAGCGAGGATTGAGGAGTCTGGAGCTAGGAGTCAGGGACCCTGAATCCAGGCTCCTGAATCCAGGTTCCCAGGAAATGCCCCCAAGGAGAATCGAACTCCTGTTCCCACCTTGAAAGAGTGGTGTCCTGACCGTTAGACGATGGGGGCGGAAAAATAGCGGTAACGGGATTCGAACCCGTGTTTGAGCCTTGAGAGGGCTCCGTCCTAGTCCCCTAGACGATACCGCCGCGGGCCGCTGAATATCGCCGGTGCGCGCGGACGTGGTCAACCCAGTTTCGATTGAGGGTAGGGGCGCAGCATGCTGCGCCCCTACTCTTCCGACCTGTTGACCTTCTGACTCGGATACGTACCGTTACTGGCCCGATGAAACGCATCTTCTCCAAGCTGGTCCCTGAAGTCCCGATTCTCGTCGCCGCGGCCTTGCTCCTGACGCTGCCGTCGCTGCGCACCACAGCGACCGCTTTAGCCACCGTCTTCCCGTTCACCGTCGTGGCCGCCGCTTTACTGCTCGGCTGGCGCTTCAATCGCTCGCGGTTGGTCTTCGCGATTGCCCTGCTCGCGCTGGCCGAGTACGTGCTCTTGCAAGGCGTCGACACGCCCCGCGAGCGCTTGTTCTTCCACGCCATGACATTCCTGGTGCCGATCAATCTCGGGCTCGTCGCCCTGCTGCCCGAGCGCGGCACCTTGACGGCGGCTGGGCTGGTGCGCTGGGTGCTGCTGGGCGTACAGGTGCTCGTCGTTGTCTTCCTCGCGAAATCGTTCCCGGAGAAGGTCCTCACGTTCCTGACGACGCACGTGCTACCCCGCCGGTTGACAGCATGGACCCCGCTGCAACAGCCCGCGATCCTCGCATTCTTGGCGATTGGCGTGCTGCTCGTCATGGCCTGGTTGAGCGAGCCGCAATCGCCCGTGCGCGGCTACGTGTACGCACTGATCGCCGTGTTCGCGGCGCTGTCATGGCGCACCGCGGGATCGGGCCAGGAAATCTGGCTCGCCACGGCGGGACTGATTCTCGTGGTAGCGGTGATCGAAGCCTCGTACATGATGGCCTACCGCGACGGACTCACCGAGCTCCCGAGCCGGCGCGCTCTGAATGAAGCCCTCCCGCGTCTCTCGGGACAGTTCAGCGTCGCGATGGTCGACGTCGATCACTTCAAACGCTTCAACGACACGTACGGTCACGATGCGGGCGACCACGTCCTCCGACTCGTCGCGGCGCGGCTCGCGCAAGCCCCGGGCGGCGGCACCGCCTATCGCTACGGTGGAGAGGAATTTGCGCTCGTCTTCCCGGGGAAAGGCCAGGAGGAATGCCTGCCCCACCTCGAGGAGCTGCGCGAGATGGTCGAGACGCACAGGTTCACGATGCGCCGCCGGTTCCGCCCGCGCGTGAAGCCGAAGGCCGACAAGGGGCGCAAGACCCGTCAGGCGATCGTGATTACCGTGAGCATCGGCGTCGCCGAGCGGAATCATCGCAACCCCTCGCCCGACCAGGTCGTGCAGGCGGCCGATAAAGCCTTGTACAGAGCCAAGGAGGCTGGCCGAAACCGCGTATCGACGTAGCTTCGGATCGATGAAGCTGAGCCTCGTTTTCCTTCCTTTATTCTGCGCTTCCCTTAGCGCGCAAACGACCGCATCTCACCTGTTCCTCGAACACGAGCCACTGACCCTCACGCTGCAGACCGACCTCCACGCGTTGACGCACGATCGCGGGAAGGAGCGCAAGGCTCACCCCGCCGCGCTCCGATACGGGACAGGCAGCGACACCGGCAGTATCGCTGTGAAGCTGCGCACGCGGGGCATCTTTCGCCTCAAGATGTGCGGCTTCCCGCCGATCCGCCTGGACCTGCCGTCCCACAAAGTCGAAGGCACGCCGTTCGCAGGTGAGGACAGGCTCAAGCTCGCCACGCATTGTCAGAAGGACCACATGTCCGAGCACAACCTGCTGCGCGAGTATGCTCTGTATCGTGTCCTCAATGCCGTGACCGACACGAGTTTCCGGGTTCGGCTCGCGCACATGACGTACGTGGACTCCGCTCGGCACGATACGATCGTCCGCTACGGGTTCCTGATCGAATCGGACACGGCGCTGGCCCAACGCATCGGTGCCACCCCAATCCGGGCAACCAACGTCTATGATCCGATGATCGAGCCGTCATATATGACGCTCGTCGCCGTATTCCAGTATCTGATCGGCAACAACGACTGGTCGGTCTGGGGGCGTCACAACATCGCGATCTTTCAGCAGAGCGCGGATCCGAAACCGCTCCTCGCCGTCCCCTACGATTTTGACTTCTCGGGCGCGGTGAACGCGCCCTACGCGACGCCGCCGCCGCAGGTGCCGGTCAAAACCGTGCGCGAGCGCTGGTATCGCGGCTTTTGTCAACCCGACAGCGTGCTGCTCGGTGCCATTGCGCGGTTTCGCAGCGCGAAAGATTCGATCTATGCGAACGTGCGCGCCGTCCCCGATCTTCCCGAGGGCGACGTCCGCAACCTGCTCGAATACTTCGATGATTTCTTCAAGATCATCGACAATCGGGACGCGCTGCACCGAGAATTCGTGCGCAATTGCCGCACGCTCCGACTGAACCAATGACCCTGCGGTGGGATGCGCCGGACGCGGCAACCCTCCGGCGCATTCTGGTCGATCCATCACAATTGCCCCGCGGCATCGGCAGGTCGTTCGGACCACTGCGCTCGACCTACTTTCGCGATGTGTACTTCGACACGACGGCCGGTGAGCTGCGCCAGCGCGGCGGCTACTGCCGGCTGCGGTTCACGGCCGACGGCAGTCGCCACCTCACGGTCTGGCAACCTGACGGCGAAGCGGGTGGAGGGCAGCGGACACACCGAATCGACGAGCGTGTTCGGAACGTGGATGACCTCGCGGCACTCGCCGGCACATCTGAGGCCGCGCGGCGGCTGCGCGCGCTGGTCGATCCCGCGCGACTCACGCCCTGGATCGAGCGCCACGTCGAGCGCGCATCTCGCACGTTCCGGATTCCCGTGATCCTGCTCCCGCGCTGCGACCTCGTGAGCGATGTGATCTCGCTCAGCCGGTCAGAGATCACTGCCGCGCTCTATGAGCTGAGCGTACGCCCACGCCGCTGGGGAAGCGGTGGTGTGGCGGGGCGCCTCTCGCGGACGCTCGAAACGGAGTTTGGGCTGCGGCCCGCGGGCAGCGACGCCCTGCAGCGTGCTGTCACGGCATTGGATGCTGCCGAAGCGCAGGGGATCGGCCGCGATCTGCGCGGCGAGCGCGAAGTCGCGCTCGTCGCGGTGGAGCACGGTCGCGTGGGACTCTGCCGCACCGGGACCGAGCTGCGCTTGCCCGTACACAAAGGCAGCGGTGAAGAGGCCTGTCGTGCCGCGTTGCGCGAGCTGGTCGGCAGCGGGGAGGGCCAGCTGCGGCTGCTCGGCGTCGTGCCCCGCTCCGGAGACCGCGTGCCGCTCGAGGTCTGGACGGCACGCCGGCTGCCCCGCAGCTCCGGCAACGGCGGAACGCTACAGTGGTTCGCCCCGGCTGACCTCGTCGCGCGCGTCGGTTCGCCGTTGCTGCGCGATCCCGGCACGCTTGCCGCGCTGACGGTCGCGGCGCGCTCGCCGCTCGTCCCCGAATGGTCGGGCGCGGCATTCGCCACGGGCGAGAGTCGGTACGACTCGCCTGACACGGATGAACTCGCGCAGGCGAGCCGCGTCACATTGACGGAGCTGCGCGTCGCCGCGCCGCCACAGACGGCGAAGGATCCCGCGCGCGCCGCACCGGAGCAGTTCTTGAACCCGGAGCTCTCGTGGCTCGAGTTCGACGCGCGCGTGCTCGAGCTCGCCGAGGATGAACGCGCCCCGCTCGCGGCACGGCTCCGGTTTCTCAGCATCTTCTCGACGAATCTCGACCAGTTCGTGATGACGCAGATCGGTGCGCTGAAACAGCTCGTGGCGAGTGGCCACAACGTGCCCTCCGCGGATGGGGGCGGTCTCCGCCCACAGGAAACGCTGGACGCGTTCGGCGTGCGGCTGCGCCCGCTGCTCAAGCGGCAGTATCACGCATTTCGTGCACTCGCCCCGGTCGTGCCGCTGGCACGTTGGGACGAGCTCGCTGCCGGTGAGCGCGGCGAGCTGCGTACGAAATGCGCCGCTGAGATCCTGCCGTTTGTCAGCCCCAAGGCGCTGACACGATCGCCAGGTCATCCGTTCCCGCTGATCGGCGACCGCCGCATCGCGCTGCTGGTGGTGCTCCGCGATCGCCCCAGCGCCCCCGTTCAGTACGCCATCGTGGAGGTGCCGCAGGACGCGCCGCGATTCGTTCCCGTGCTGGGCGGACGCTGGCTCGCCGTCGAGGACCTGGTACGCGCCAACCTCGACCTCCTCTACCCCGGTCGGATCATTGCCGGGGCGCATGCATTTCGGCTCACCCGCAGCGGCGACCTGCAGCTGGACGAGACGACGACCGCCAACTTCCTGCAGGCGATCGAAGAGGAGCTGGTCCGGCGGCAATCGCGACCGGTCCTGCGGATCGAGTTTGAATCGAGCACGCCGCCGGCGCTCCAGGACCTGCTCCAGCGGGAGCTGCGCTTCGAGGAGAGCGAGCGCGAAAGCACCTTGAACGCCGCCGACGTCTACGTCTCGGACGGCATCGTAGATCTCGGCGGGGTGAGCGACATCGCCGCCGCGGCGTCATTTCCCGACTATCCGCCGCTCACGCCGGCCGCGCCGTTCGCGGCGGACCGCACGGTGGCAGAGCAGATCGACGCGCACGATGTCCTCGTGTATCACCCGCACGACTCGTTTCCCGACAGCTTTGAGCGGTTTATCGCGGAAGCGGCCGAGGATCCCGAGGTGCGTGCGATCAAGCTGACGTTGTATCGGCCTGGCGGTCCGTCGCCGATCGGGGACGCGCTGCGCCGCGCGGCCATGGCCGGCAAAGACATCTCTGTGGTCGTGGAGCTCAAGGCACGGTTCGATGAAGCGCACAATATCCATTGGGCGCGCAGTCTGGAGCGCGATGGCATTCACGTCGTCACGGGACTGGTAAGCCTGAAGACCCACGCCAAGATGGCGTTGGTGGTCCGGCAAAGAGCGAGCGGCCCCGTGCATCGCCACGCCCACATCGGCAGCGGGAATTACAACGCCAATACTGCACGCGTCTATACTGACTTTGGACTCTTCACGGCCGACCCGCGCATCACCACCGATGTCCACGCGTTGTTCAACGAGCTGACCGGTTCGAGCCATGCGCCGCAGGTGCATATGCGGCACCTCCTCGCCGCTCCCACTGACCTGCTCGACCGTTTGCTGGCAATGCTCGAGCGCGAAACTGCGCATGCGCGCGCTGGGAAACCAGCGCGCATCCGCGCCAAGCTCAACGCGCTGTCCGACTCGACGGTGATCCAGGCACTCTACCGGGCGTCGCAGGCCGGGGTGGACGTGGATCTCGTCGTGCGAGGCATTTGCACTTTGCGGCCCGGAGTTCCGGGACTCTCTGAGCGCATCCGCGTGGTGAGCATCCTGGGCCGGTTTCTCGAACACGGCCGGATTTATCATTTCGCGAACGCAGGCGACGAGGAGTACTACATCGGGTCGGCCGACTGGCGGCCGCGCAATCTGCGGCGACGCGTTGAGGTCATGACGCCAGTCTTCGACCAGGCGGCCCGTCGCCGCCTGGATGATGTGCTTACCAAAGAACTGAGTACCGGCGAGGCGTGGGTGTTGCGCCCGGACGGGGGTTACGACAGG
>JBKPDZ010000139.1:0-4234 GCA_046728135.1 Gemmatimonadota bacterium
GACTATCGCTGGAGCGACCTCGATTTCGAGGCCAACCTGAAGGACGGCATCGCGGTCGACTGGCCGATCCGCTACGCCGACATCGCCCCGTGGTACGACTACGTCGAGCGCTTCATCGGCATCAGCGGCCAGGCGGAGGGACTGCCGCAGCTACCCGACGGCCAGTTCCTGAAGCCGATGGCGCTCAACTGCGTCGAGCAAACGGTCCGCGATGCGGTCGGCAAGGCGTGGCCCGGGGAGCGCATCGTCACGATCGGGCGCTGTGCGGTCCTGACCGAGGCCCACAACGGCCGCGCCGCCTGCCACTACTGCGGACCGTGTCACCGCGGCTGCATCACGCGCTCCTATTTCTCGAGCGTCAACGCCACGCTGCCGGCGGCGCAGGCGACGGGGCGGCTGACGCTGCGTCCCTACAGCGTCGTGCACAGCATCACGTACGATCGCAAGACAGGCCGCGCGACCGGCGTCCGGGTGATCGACGGGCAGACCAAGCACGCGCTCGAGTTCAAGGCGCGGATCGTCTTCCTCTGCGCCTCGACGATCGAGTCGGCGCGCATCCTGCTGCTTTCTGGAATCGCCAACTCGAGCGGCCAGGTCGGGAAGAACCTGATGGATCACATCATGGGCGGCGGCGCCAACGGTCGTATCGACGGCCCCGCCGACCGGGATTCGATCGGCAACCGGCCCAACGGCATCTACGTGCCCCGCTTCCGCAATATCGGGAAGGGTAAGTCGTCGTTCCTGCGCGGGTATGGTTTCCAGGGCGGCGGCGGCCGGTCGGATTGGGGACGCGGCGTCGAGCAGGCGGGATTCGGTGCTGAGTACAAGAAGGCGCTGCGCAAGCCGGGTCCCTGGGGCTTCAGCTTCTACGGCTTCGGCGAGATGCTGCCGCATGAAGCCAACTTCGTCGAGCTCGATAAGAACAAGGTCGACGCCTGGGGAATTCCCGTCGCCCGCATCAGCTGCGCGTACGGGGAGAACGAGAAGGCCCTCGTGCACGACATGTCCATCACCGCTGCCGAGATGTTGGCGGAGGCCGGTGCCCACGAAATCGAGCCGTTTACCAGCCACGACCCACCCGGCCTCGTCATTCACGAGATGGGTACGGCGCGCATGGGCAAGGATCCCAAGACATCAGTGCTCAACGCGCACAATCAGTGCTGGGACGTGCCGAACGTGTTCGTCACCGACGGCGCCTGCATGGCTTCGACGGCGTGTCAGAATCCATCGATTACCTATATGGCGCTCACGGCGCGGGCCGCGGCCTACGCGGTTGACGCAATGAAAAGGAGAGAGCTATGAAAGACCGGAGCCGGGAGCCAGGAGCCGGGAGCCTGAAAACCCGGCGCGAATTCATGGAGATTATGGCTGGAATCGGAGTCGCGATCGCGTGCTCAGGCTCCCGGCTCCCGACTCATGGCTCCCGGATAGACAACGTCGGACTCCAGCTGTACACCGTGCGCGACAAAATGAAAGAAGATTTCGAGGGCACGCTTGCGCGCGTCGCGCAGATCGGCTACAAGGAAGTCGAGTTCGCCGGTTACCACAATCATTCGCCGGCCGAGGTGAAGGCGATCCTCGACCGACACGGACTCTCGGCCCCCTCCACGCACGTCCCGTTCGAGAGCGACGATCAATGGAAGGCGGCGCTCGACGCGGCCAAGACGATCGGGCACGAGTACATCGTCATGCCCTGGATTCCCGCTGAACGGCGCAAGACGTTGGACGACTGGAAGAACTTCGGGCAGGTCTTCAACCACGCGGGACAGGCCGCGCACGATGCCGGGATCCAGTTCGCCTACCACAACCACGATTTCGAGTTCCCGAAGATGGACGGGCAGGTGCCCTACGATCTGCTGCTGCAGAGCACCGACCCGCAGCTCGTGAAGCTTGAGATCGACTTGTACTGGATCACCAAGGCCGGTCAGGATCCGCTCAGCTATTTCGCGCGTTGGCCCGGCCGCGTGCCGCTGGTTCATGTGAAGGACTCGGCAGGCGCGCCCGAGCACAAGATGACCGACGTGGGGCAGGGCAAGATCGATTGGAAGCGCATCTTCGCCAAGCGGGATCAGGCGGGGATCAAGCACTTCTTTGTCGAACACGATCAGCCGCCGCAGCCGTTCGAGGACATCGCGGCGAGCTACAACTATCTCAAGAATTTGGAGTTTTGATATGGATGGGCCGATGGGCCGATGGGCGGATGGGCAGTCGATTACAAGGCGTGAAGCGATTCTTTCAACTGCCGCGGCTGCCGGAATCGCCGCTATCGCGCGGCCCATCCGCCCATCCGTCCATCCGCCCCTCGGTCGTCTCAAGCAGTCCGCCAGCCGCTGGTGCTACCGGTCCATCGCGCTTCCGGATTTGTGCACGGCCGGCAAAGCGATGGGCCTCTCCGGCATCGACCTCCTCGCCCCGGAGGATTGGCCGATCGTCCGTCAGAACGGGCTGGTCTGCTCGATGGGCTACGCCGCGATCCGCGACGACTTCATCCCGCGCGGCTTCAACGATCCCGCGAATCACGACCTGCTCGTGGGCGAGCTCGACCGGGCATTGCCGCTGGCGGCCCAGCATGGGGTCCCGAACCTCATTGCGATGTTCGGCAATCGCCAGGGTCGAACGGATGAGCAGGCCACGCAGGCCTGTGTTGCCGGCCTACGCAGCATCGCGCCGAGCGCAGAGCGCCACGGGGTGACGATTTGTGTCGAGCTCCTGAACAGCAAGGTCGATCACAAGGACTATCAGGGGGATCGGACCGCGTTTGGCGCCAATATCATCGAGGCGGTCGGGTCGCCGCGGGTGAAGCTGCTGTACGACATCTATCACATGCAGATAATGGAAGGCGACGTCATCCGGACCATCCGGCAGCACGCCGCCCACATCGGACATTTCCATACCGGCGGGGTGCCGGGGCGCCACGAGCTGGATGACACGCAAGAGCTGAACTACCACGCGATTGCACGAGCCATCGCGGATACCGGCTTCACCGGCTTCCTGGCGCACGAATTCGTCCCGACGCATGACCCGCTGACCTCGCTGAAGCAGGGCGTGGAGGTCTGTTCGGTCTAAGAGCCGTGTGTCCGGCGCGATACTTGCGGAGTCTTGATGGAAGCACATGCTCCCATCCAACACGCGCCCGCTTGCCCGGCTGGTCCTCCTCAGCCTGCTGCTGACCTTCACGGCGGCGCGGCTCGTCAGCATCCTGATGACGCTGCACCGCATGCCGGACATCTACCTGCACGTCCGCGATACACATATTCATCACCTGAACTACGGCATCTTCCTGCTGGCTGGGGTGGGCGCCTATCTCCTCTTTAGTCCCGGGCCCCCCGCCGCGCTCCCGGCGGCGGCCGTGATCTACGGGATCGGGCTGGGGCTCACGTTTGATGAATTCGGCATGTGGCTGCACCTGAACGGCGATTACTGGCAGCGCGCCAGCTTTGACGCCGTGATCGTGCTCGCCGCGGCGCTCGGGCTCGCCGGGTTCGCGCCGCCGCCGGCGCGCTGGCGGCCACGCCAGTTCGCGATCGCACTCTTGTTTGCGCTCCTGCTCTTCGGATCCGACAGACTCGCTGCGCGCGCAGCCCCTCGGCTGCAACGCTGGGAGCAGCGCGTCCACTCGTAAGCACGCTTGTCCGCCGCGCTACTTTTGATCACACCTGGATCGGAGGTGGGGAGGTGGGCGAGCTGCTGCTCGGCATCGGCATAGGCATCGTCATCGCGTGGCTGTACTTTCTGATTTGGAGACTGCGTTACAGCGCCGCAATTCGTGAGGACGCCGTGCAGCGCAGTCTCGCCGTCACCGCCGGCAAAGTTCACGAGCAGCTCGTTCCATATCTTCCTGAGTTCGGTTTCAATCCCAAAGACGCGCGCTTTCTGGGCAGTCCGGTGGATCTCGTGATCTTCGACGGCCTCGCCGCCGGCAACGTGCAGCGAGTGGTCTTTCTGGAAGTGAAAACGGGCGGCGCGGCGCTGAATGCGCGCGAACGGCAGGTGCGCGAGGTGATCGAGGCCCGCCAAGTCGCGTGGGCTGAGCTGCGGCTCACGCGGACCCAGCGCTAGGGCTTTCGGTTACGCCGCTCGGCCAGCGAGATCAGCTTGATGATCAGTCCCAGCAGCAGAATGGCAACGCCGATCCAAACCGGGTGCGTGTACCACGCCGAGTCCATGGTCCTCATAATACGCCAACGATTTGCTAGATTGGTAGCTCCTCGAGCCAGGGACCTCTCGTGAAGAG